>CAYQWR010000008.1:25419-31665 GCA_964421235.1 uncultured Thiohalomonas sp.
CGGTCAGCCTGTGGCTACAGGAGCAAGCGCTGTACCAACTGCGCAAAAAATCGGCAACAGTTTGTTTTTATGAGGATTTTATCGGATGAACGGATAACGCCTGGGGCAGCGCTGCCCCAGGCGAAACAGGCCATGGACCGCCGTCATTCCGCTGCGGCAGCACATGAAAGCGGCATTTCGAATTAATTAGCCGTGCGTTCAGTGAGTTAGCCGGCAGGCACGCAACACGCGCGCTGCGCCGATGCCGGTGGGCGCAATCCACCCCACCTGGGTACGGCCGCCCCAGGCATGTACGAGATGCGAAAAAATCCGCGGCGGGCGTAATGATTTATGGGATGGAAAACTAAAAAGAACGCCATTAACGACGAGAGCGACGGTGGGCCGTTGGCACCGTCGGCGCACGGCCGTCTCAGGCGTAGGCCGAAAAGGATATGCGGCTCTTGCGCAGAGTTTGCGGGTGAACCGTGATGGTTGCGTGCCGCCAAGCGGCAGATCGAAAGCAAACGCTGTGGCTCACCTGTGCGAGGTGCTGCGGACCCGTCGCCGTTGGCATCGGGGAGTGCCGGCGATAGGCAAAGACATCACCGCCGGGTAAAGGCGAACACCCCTTGACGTGCCCGGCCTCCAGGCGAGCGTTCCGCTATCAGGGCCATCCCCAATGGAGTGTCGCGGGGTTTCATTGCGGTACAGCGACGCCATGCCCGCAGATTCGGTCATCGGGTACGAAATATCAGCCCTTGGAATAGGACTGGCGATCGATGCCGTGTTTCTTCAACAACCGGCCGAAGGTGCGCCGCTCCTTGCCGGCACGGCGCGCCGCCTCCGACACGTTGCCGCCGGCCGCCTCCATCACCCGCCGCAGGTAGGAATCTTCGAACTCGTTGAGCATTCGCTCGCGCGCCTCGCGGAAGGTGCGGGAACTGTAGGCGGCCTCGGACTCCTTCGCCGGAGGCGCTGCGAACGTAAACGAATCGATCGGGTCGCCCTTGACGCTGGCCACGAAAATGGCCGCGCCGCGCGACAGCACGAAGATGCGGTGCAGATAGTTCTCCAGCTCGCGCACGTTGCCCGGCCACTCATACTCCTCCATCCAGCGCAGCGTCAGCGGATGGAGGATCTTCTCATCGACATGGTAGCGACCGCTGAACTTGCGCAGAAAAAACTCCGCCAACAGCGCGACGTCTCCCTGCCGCTCGCGCAGCGGCGGGATCTCCACATGCAGGATGTGCAACCGGTAGTAAAGGTCCTCGCGAAACCGCCCCTGTTCCACCAGCCGCGCCAGGTCCTTGTTGGTGGCGCTGATCACGCGCACGTCGCTGCGCAGCACGTTGGCGCCGCCGATGGGCCGGTACTCCTGGTCCTGCAGAAAACGCAGCAACGCCCCCTGCCCCTTGGCCGAGAGGCTGTCGATCTCATCGAGGAACAGCGTCCCGCCGTTGGCCTGGGCCACCAGGCCGGCGTGCGCCCGTTTTGCGTCGGTAAATGCGCCCTTTTCGTAGCCGAACAGCTCGCCGAGCAGCAGGTCGTCATTGAATGCGCAGCAGTTCACCGGCACGAATGACTGATCGCGGCGGTCGCCGCTGTAGTGGACGCCGCGCGCCACCAGCTCCTTGCCGGTACCGGTCTCGCCGTAGAGCAGGACCGGCGTGTTGTAGCGGGAAAACACCGAAACCTGGCGCATCATCTGCCGCAGCGGCGCCGATTCGCCGACGATATTCAGCTCCAGGGTCTTGCTGATCTCCCAATCGTCCTGCGACTGCTCCACGCCGGCAAGATGCGCCTCCAGCACCCCGTCGTCGTAGGGCGACACCAGCACCGCGGCACAGCGCGCCAACAGCTCGCTGCACTCCAGAATCGAGATATCGTGGGTAATCAACAGATTGAAATGGCAGCTTGACTGAGTGGAGTGCCGGTGCAGCTCACCGCCCCGCCCTTCGCCGACGAATAGCACCGTCAGCCCGGATTTCACCACAGGAATGGAATCGTTCTTCAGCAGCGATATTTCGGTCGACAGCCCGAGGCGCCGGAAGCGGGCCGAAAACTCATCGAGTTCACCAGTACTTGCACATGCCACAATATGAATCGCGCACCAACGCTTGCCCATATCAGATTCCTTTCATCACAGCGGTTCTTCCGTGGAAAATGCGCGGACGACAACGCAACATCGTCCCTGGTACGACTACATGGCATTCTCCGCTAACGAAACAAAAGACTGCGTTTTCGCACCACCATCCGAAGTACGACGAAAGGCGATGCTCGTGCAGCGCCTTATGGAGTAGTTATGGCGGCGCCGCCCGTTAATGAACGAAACATGGTTTTATCATACGCAAACTTTCTAAGATTCCAAGTACTGTGATCCATTTCTCAGAAAAATTTTTTTAATGAATTCCGTAACATTGGTGCGGTATTTCAAGGAGAATCTATTGTTGTGGTGGACCGCGGCCATCCCCCTCATACGCTCGACGCTGCGCAATAGCCGGTCGGCCTGCCGCCTTGATGACCGCCATTGAACCCATGTGTGAATAAAGCAGCTTAGCGGTCAGACACTATATATTGTGGATGTCCCCAGGTACCGAGCCCCGTATTTGTATTCCGCGGCCAGTACTCGATAATGGGCCCATCGTCGCCTCACACCGGGCTGAAAGTCGTTGGCGCGTTGGGATAGGCGTCAACGGAGGCGGATATAACAGGATTGCAAACGCAGGGTAGCCGCACCGCCTACCGGTGTTCAGCGGCCCCCGGCCATAACGCAATATTGACTCACACTTGCCCGGGCGCAGCACCAACGTCCCCTCTATCCAATGCTCCCCGTCTACGACGTTCAAACTACACTCTTGCGATTCGGGAACCATACCCTGCCTTTTATTGTGTCGGCTCTGCACCAGCGCCCTTGTCTGCGCCCGTGCTTTTATCGATTCGAGACAGGTCTGATCGCGATTTGAATGCCATGGACACGGGCGAATGGTTTCTTCCGTGCGTCGCCTCGCCTCCTGAACGGCGGCCTCGTCCCGGATTACAAATTTGAGCACAACGGGGATAATTGCCTGACCATGCGTCCAGCTCCGACTGGCTTGACCGTTTAACGGCTGTCGGAATTCTCGAGGAGATATTTGTAATGTCCGATTGCTGTTCGCCGTCCTGCCAAACCGACGCGCCGCGCAAGCGCAAATGCCCGGCCAGCGGAGTGGAGGGTGTGGAGGTCTCGATGACGACGATTCTCCATCACCTCAAGTCTCCATGGACATGGCAGGCCGGGCAGCAGGGTTACTATTTTTGCGCAGACCCTGAATGCGATGTCGTCTACTTCGGCGAAGACGGTTCGACGATAACGAAGTCGGAGTTGCGAACGACGGTGGGCGTTAAAGAGGCATCGGCGGATGCGCCCCTCTGCTATTGCTTCGGGATCTCCACAAGAGATGCCCTGTCGGATCCCGCGCTCAGGGAATTCGTCGTGCAGAGCACCCGGCAGGGACGGTGTTCCTGCGATACGCACAATCCTTCGGGCCGCTGCTGCCTGAAGGATTTTCCGCGCTAGCGGACGCGGCGGCGAAGAGCCCCGGTACTGTTCTTCCGGAAGGTCATTCTCCGCCACCGCCCGCATCGCACGGTCCGATTACTCGTCGGCCGATGGGTTGCCGGACTTGCCATGTCCCCAGCCGCAGCCGAATCCCGCGTGGAATTTCTCCCGCTCTTCCGGTGTCAGCTGCATCCAGCGCTCCTCCAGGTGTCGGCGCCAGGGCGCGTGCATGCCGTGTCGTCCGCGCAGGCCGCCGAACAGCAGCCGGGTCAGGACCAGCAGTCCGAGGGCCTGGAGAAAACCGATCTGCTTGAGGCCGAACAGCACCGGTACCAGCCAGTTCCACAGGGCCATGACGGCAAGGCCGGCGACGGCAATTCCCGCCAGGGCCATCAGCACGTACTTGTACCAGCGTTTTCCACATCTGCCATGCATGATCTATCTCCTCATCTGTTCATGAATTCATCGTTGCTCGCCTGCAGCCTGCGGCGCAGGTGAAGTACTGCATAGCGCTTGCGCGCCAGCAGGGTGTTGATGCTCAATCCGCTTTCGGCGGCCAGCTGATTGAAGCTGCGCCCCTCCAGTTCGTGGGCGACGAACACGGCGCGCTGCTCCTCCGGCAGTTCCTCCAGCGCGGCGAGTAATTCGTCCAGCAGCGCGGCACGCGCATAGGCCGCCTCCGGGCCGGCCTGCGGCGACGGCAACAACTCCTCCAGCGTGGCCATGGATGAATCGTCGTCGCCGACGGCGGGGTCGGACAGCGACTGCCCGGGTCTCTTTTTGCGGAACAGATCGATGATGCGATTGCGCGCCACCCGAAACAGCCAGGCCCCGACCTGTTCGATCGGTTCGGGCAGCCGGTACGCCTCGACCAGTTCGTAGAAGACATCCTGAAGGATATCCTCGGCGTCGGCGGGCTCCGGCACCTGACGCCGGATAAAGTTGAGCAGGCGGGTGCGTTCGCGCTTGATCGTGTCGGCGAGATTCCGGTTGTGCTCGGTCATGACCGCATTGTGCGCCAGCGTGGTGTCCATGCCCATGGAGACGAACGGCGACGGCAAATATTGTCGTCCCGTCCGCTCATCTCAGGGGTCCGGCTGTTTGCCGCGGCGTGGCGATCAACGGTTCCGGGTCCGCAAACGACCGAAAAATGTCAGTTATTCCGGGCTGTGTCGACGAAATGCCCGTTCACCCCGACAAACGGTATCCTCTCGTTACGAGGCCGTATTACCCTAACCTTTACCTAATTCGGCGGGCGCGCTTGCCTAGGGAGAGCCGCAGAAACAGCAAAAGGGGGACGCATGGAAAGCGGTTACAGGGTGGTATTCGGGGGGAAATTGCGCGAAGGCGTCGACCGGGAACAGTTCGTGCGCGCCTTCGCCCAGATGTTCAAGGTGTCCGAGGAACAGGCGCGAAAATTGTTGGGCGTGAGCCGGCCTGTCGCGCTCAAGGACAACCTCGATCGGGCGACGGCGGAGAAATACCGGGCGGTGATGGAGAAGCTCGGTATGGAGGTGCGCCTGGAACAGAAAGACGGCTTGCGCCTGGTGGCCGACGACGTTGCCCCGGCCGCGCCGCCGCAGGAGCAGGCCGGGCTTCCGGCGGAGCCGACGCCGGCCCCCGTGGCACCGGCCGGCGCACGCTGTCCCAAGTGCGGTTCGGAACGGGTGCAGGGCGACGATTGCCTTGCCTGCGGCGTAATCATCCCCCGCTACCTGGAGCGGGAGGCACGCTTGGCCGCAGAGGGCGGTGGGCAACAAAATCCCTATGCCGCGCCGCAGTCCGACGTCACCCCGGTGCATGAGGCCGAAGCGGGCGAGATGACCGGCCCGCATGCGGTACCGGCCGGTAACGGCTGGCAGTGGATCGTGGGCGGTTGGCGCCACATCCAGCGCAACCCGTTCGCGTGGATCGGCGCGCTTATCATTTGGTACGTCATGATCATCGCCGTCAACATCATTCCCTTCATTGGAGCGCTGGCGTTCAATTTGGTGACACCGGTCATCCTTGCCGGCCTGATGCTCGGCGCCAACGAGCAACGGCAAGGCGGCGACTTCAGGATAGGCCACCTCTTCGCGGGATTCTCCGCCAATGGCGGCAAGCTGATGCAGGTCGGTCTGTTCTATTTGCTGGCTTTGGCGCTGGTGGGGATCGTCGCGGCGGTAACCATCGGTGGCGCTGCGGGGCTGGACGGCCTGGCTCACGCCCATGGCGCCCATGCCGATCCGCACATGACGGCGGCGATGGCGGGACGGACGTTGTTTACCCTGCTGGCGATAGTGCTGCTTACGATACCGCTGGGGATGGCCTACTGGTTCGCGCCGGCGTTGGTGGTGTTCGAAGACATCGGGCCGCTGGACGCAATGAAGCTCAGTTTTGCCGCTTGCATGAAGAATATGATGCCGTTCCTGACGTATAGCGCAATCGCCTTTGTGTTGGCGGTCATTGCCATGATCCCTGTGGGACTCGGTATGCTGATACTCGCTCCGGTGCTGCTGGCGGCGATGTACGTTTCGTTCCGCGATATTTTCTATCAACCCGCCGACGCTCCATCGGCGACCGAGGCATAGTCTGCGGTCTGACGGTGACGCGTGGAGGTGGTGGGCAGAGGAGTGGCGGTCGAAATTCTGTGTGACGGCGCGGCAGTCGCCATGGTGCGGGGGCAATGCGCGGGTTGGGTGATACCCAAAAAGAAACAAAATGTTTGTATTGTGGACAACCATTAAAAG
>CAYQWR010000009.1:0-30597 GCA_964421235.1 uncultured Thiohalomonas sp.
CTGATCAAAGGACAGGTAGGGACTCTGGTCGAGGAACTTGCGCCTGAAATCTTCGAAGTCGAATTCTGTGACGTAGATGGCCAAACCTATGCATCATTGGCGCTCAATGAGTCGCACCTGATGGTACTTCACCACAAAAAAGAGCAAGCCGCATAATCCGGCCCACTACCATTCAGTACTGAACAAACGACCAAACCGTTAATGGTCGAACGGGGATGTCGATGATGCGAGTATCCCATACTGCTTCCCCGATCCCGCGCATCTGCTGGCCGACTTCTTTGCTGCCGTCGACCGCTACCTGAACGAACACGGAATCATCGAATCATGAAAAAGCGCAAGGTACGCATCGGCGTCATGCCGCAAGCTCAGATTCGGGCGCGTGCACTGGCTATAGCGCGTGGTGAATATAAGCCTAAGCCCGACGAACCCAAGATATGGTTCCCGTCCATGCGCTCCGTTGCGAAAGTACTGAGCGAGAAGAATCGCGCCTTGTTGCGCTTCATTGCCGAAACGCGGCCGTCACCCTTGGAGGAACTCGCTCAGAGCACCGGTCGCCAGAGTAGCAACCTGTATCGGACGCTACGGACACTGGCACACTACGGTTTCGTGGAACTGCAACGACACAATCGCTATGTTCGGCCTATAGCGAAGGTAACCGAGTTCGAAATCAGAGCGTAGTCGGGATGTGCCGAAAATCTCGATCAAAGGATTCCTGATCAACAAGAGAACGAGCTCCATCACGTCTCCGTTCAGCCTTAGCTATTTACGTCCGACTGACATGCTGGATATACACAAAGCAAATACCACAACGTCGACTTTCGTACCGCAGCACCGGTAGTTTTTTAGATATCCTGCATAGCCTGGACAGAGCGCGGAGCGAACCGATGAGCACGACGATAACGGGCCCCGACGGCAAACCGCGCTGCCGCTGGTGCAGCGTCACGCCGGAGTACCTCGCCTATCACGATACCGAATGGGGCTTCCCGGTGAGCGACGATTATCGCCTGTTCGAGAAGCTGAGCCTGGAGGGTTTTCAATCCGGCCTGAGCTGGCGCACCATCCTCGCCAAGCGCGAGAACTTCCGCGCGGCGTTCCATGGCTTCGATTTCGATCGCATCGCGCGCTATACCCAACGCGATGTCGAGCGTCTGCTCAAGAACGAAGGCATCGTCCGCCATCGCGGCAAGATCGAGGCGGTCATCAACAACGCCAAGTGCGCCCGGGAAATCGTCAAACGAGAGGGTTCGCTGGCGGCGTTTATCTGGCGCTACGAACCCGAAGCCAAACAACTGGCCGAGCCGCAGACCGTATCGACCTCTGCGGAATCTATTGCCCTGTCCAAGGAGCTGAAGAAACAGGGCTGGAAATTCGTCGGCCCGACCACGGTGTACGCCTTCATGCAGGCCATGGGGCTGCTCAACGACCATGTCGAGGAGTGCGTAATCCGGAACAGGGTCGAGCGCGCCCGCAAGAAATTCAAACGTCCCGGACGCTAACGGCGGAAACTTTGACGGAGTTATCCATGTGCCGATGAAATGCATAGTAAATTGGTTTCGGCTTCCCCCAAGTTGCCTTCTATAAATCGGTATTCGGGCATTTCGTCACCATAAAAATATGAAAATAGAACACGGAAACCGCTCTCACCTGCCCCTCCTGGCGGAGATAAACCACCTTTTGTCTCAGCTCTCCAGTTCGGCCCGGCCCCTTTCAGCGACCGAACTTGGGGCCGTCATGGATTCGGACACGTCCCATCTCCTGCTTGCGACGGATGACGGCCGGCTGTGCGGAATGCTCACCCTGGTTGTCTTCAGGATACCGACCGGCATTCGGGCCTGGATCGAAGACGTCGTGGTCAACGACGACGATCGGGGCAAAGGCGTGGCAAAGGCCCTGCTGGAAGCGGCCATCGAACAGGCGAGGTCGATGGGCGCAAAAACCCTCGACCTGACATCGCGGCCCGCACGCGAGGCGGCAAATCGTCTCTATCGGAAAGTCGGATTCGTACAGCGCGAGACCAATGTCTACCGAATAGAGACTTAGCTCTCCGTGGTCGAGACCTTGGGCACTTCAAACCCGATGCGCGACGCATGCTGCGACCGGCAGGAACGGGAGATCTCTTCGCAATGATTACATCGGAACGGGCGGCCCGCGATCAGCCCGCCGACGAGTACCAAACCGCCGCCGCCAAATTATCGACAGGGTGACGGATCGATATTTTCCAACCAATCTATCGCCATTCTTTGTAGACACCCTCCGAGTGCATGTTATGGCATCCGCAATGGCATAATTACGTAGGAGTACGAAGACGGCTGCAACGATGGCTTATTCACCCTACATGATTTTCTTTACAGGCCATCTCAAAATTCAAGAACAAGAAACCTTAACCACGGGGCGCACGGGAAAATTCAGGGCACAGACATGTCACAGCACGAACTTGAGCACTACCTTCACGGCCATATCCCGCTCTCCCGCGCCATGCAGGTGACGGTGGCGCAGGCGACGGACGATTGCGTCGTTCTCGCGGCGCCGCTGGCTCCCAACATCAATCACCGCGCAACGGTGTTCGGCGGCAGCGCCGCGGCGGTGGCCACCCTTGCCGCCTGGGGGTTGCTCGCCACCCGCCTGCAAAACGCCAGCCTCGACGCCCGCCTCGTCATTCAGAGAAACACCATGGAATATGAACAGCCGATCCCCGGCGCCTTCACCGCGCGCGCGGAGTTGGAGGAGATGACTGCGTGGCCGCGCTTTGTGCAGATGCTGACGCGCAAAGGCCGGGCGCGAATCACCGCCGTTGCGATACTCGAATATGAAGGTCGGCGCGTCGGTCGTTTCGTCGGTGAGTTCGTCGCCATGGCGATCCCGCCGGTCTGACGCAGGCAGCGGCCGGCGAAATGTTTCATAATAGTGGGCCGCAATCCGGAGACCATCAATGAGTACAGAAGAAGCCTTACGTGAACGCAGCGGCTCGAAGTGCGAGCTGTGCGGCGCCACCGACGAGCTGGGCGTCTACGAAGTCCCGCCGAATGCCGACGGCAGCGCCGATCAGTGCGTGCTGCTGTGCGCGACCTGCCGCGCACAGATCGACAATCCCGACCAGATCGACGTCAACCACTGGCGCTGCCTCAACGACAGCATGTGGAGCCAGGTGCCGGCGGTGCAGGTGATGGCGTGGCGCATGCTGAACCGGCTCAGCGCCGAGGGCTGGCCGCAGGAGCTGCTCGACATGCTCTATCTGGACGAGGGCACGCTGGCCTGGGCCCAGTCGGGCGAACAGACAGCGGAAGAGGAGACGGTACGCCACCTCGACTGCCACGGCGCGGTGCTGGAGACGGGCGATACGGTGATCCTGACCAAGGATCTGGACGTCAAGGGCGCCAACTTCACCGCCAAACGCGGCACGGCGGTGCGCGGTATTTCGCTGGTGCCCGACAATCCGGAGCAGATCGAAGGCCGTGTCGAGGGCCAGCGCATCGTCATCCTGACCAAGTTCGTGAAAAAATCCAACTGACCGGTTCCGCATGAACCATGGTTCGCGCGCTGCCGTACGACACGCCTGACCGCTATCGACGACAGCCTGCGACCGCTCCGGCGGTGGCGCGACACAGACGGCCTGAAAGCCGTTATACTGGGTGCTCCTTCCCGGGGAAGCCCCGTGCCGGCGGCGCTCCTCTCATTCCGAAATGCCTGTTCGGCTTCGCGTAGCGCCTTTGCGACGCACCCTGCCCGACCGATCTACGCATTTCTCCAGGCGGCAAGCGGGACATTCACACCATGCAGCACTATCAGGTGAAGTTCGAGACCATCGCCATCGGCCAGACCGATTACCACGTGCGCTCGTTACTCGACCGGCAGCAATATTTCGATCCCGAAGGGTGCGCGGAGCGCGCCGGTATCGCACCGGCCATGTGGCCGATCTTCGGTCTGGTGTGGCCGGCCGGGATCTTCCTGGCGCAAATCATGGCGCCCCTTCCGCTACAGGGCCGGCGCGTTCTGGAAATCGGCTGCGGCCTCGCCCTCGCCAGCCTGGTGCTCCATCGTCAGGGCGCCGACATTACCGCCACCGACCTGCATCCGCTGGCCGAAACGTTTCTGCGACGGAATCTGGCGCTTAATGCACTGCCGCCGCTCGACTATCACGCCGGTTCCTGGTCGGATACCGTTGTGCCGCTCGGCAAGTTCGATCTGATCATCGGCAGCGACCTGTTGTACGAACCGGAGCACCCGAAACTGCTCGCCGGCTTCATCGATCGCCACGCCAACGACGCTGCAGAGGTGATCATCGTCGATCCGGGCCGCGGCCATCACGGGAAGTTCGGCAGGGAGATGGCCGCCTTCGGCTACACCCGCGAAACGGCGTGGGCTGAACGCCAGGCGGTCAGGCAAACGCTCAAACGGGGGCACGTATTGAACTACCACCGCCTGGCCGCATGATGGCCGCCGCATCCGTACCGCAACCGGCCACCGGCTGCGCCTCCTGCACCGCGGTCTGCTGCCGGCTCCAGGTGTTGCTGATCGGCGACAACGAGGTGCCGCAGGCCATGACCGAATGGAGCGATTGGGGCGGACAGGTGATGTCGCGCCGCGCCGACGGCTGGTGCACGGCGCTGGATCGCCGCACGATGCGTTGCACCATCTATGCTCGACGACCGCAGGTGTGCCGCGACTACGAAATGGATGGCGCGGAGTGCATCGACGAGCGCGCCGCCTTCATGCAACGGCGTTGATTACGCGCCGCCGCCGGCGTAAGAACGCGCCGACATCGAATCGCTGGAATTGACCCGGCCGCTCCGCTACCGTTATCCAAATCACAGCGGATATTCCGCCATCACGGCACCCGAAGTCGGTTCACGCGCAGGTCGCGCCTGCGCTACTCACGACAGCGATGTCCGTTCGCCGATACTTGCCGCCTCGCGCGAGACGGGCGAAGATAGGCGACACGCCGTGATATCCAATCGGAGCAGCGACACCCGATGAGCAGCGAGGCAGACATTGCGCGCAACACCCTGAGGCGCCTGCTGGCCCAGGAGTTGGCGCCCGACGAGGCCGTCAATGCGGTGGCCGCCGCCGTCTGTGAACTGACCGGCGCTCAACTCACCGCCGTACTTCAATTTGCGCCTCACGATACCCTTCAGGTCACCGCGTTTCCCGCCGAACGACAGGCGCTGTTTCGGCAGCCGCCTCTGGCGAGCTATCTGCGGCAGGCGGCCGAGATCGGCACCACCGTTTTGTGGCGCAACGATACTCCCGCCGAACTGACCCAACTGCCGCCCTTCGAACATCCTGCCACAGCGCTGATCGTGCCTTTTCTGATCGACCAAACACAAAATGGCGTGATGTGCGCATTCGATGTCGATTTCGGCGAAGACCACGCCCCGGTGGTCAAGACCGTGGAAACGTTGGTACGGACGCTGGGCCTGGTATTGCGTGCCGCCGCGCTGGAACGAGAGACCATGGAGTTGCGCACACAGCTGGAACAGCTCGCGACCGAACACAAGTATGAGGAGCAACAACTGCACATCGCCATGCTGGCGCTGGAGACCACCAGTGAGAGCGTCCATTGGCTCGACGAAAAGGGGAACATCATCTATAGCAACCCGGCCACTGGGCGCGAACTCGGCTACACGGCCGAGGAGTTGCGACAGATGCATGTCTCCGACATCGATCCCCACATACCGGCGGGACAGTTTCAGGCCGGAACCGACACCGGGCAGAGCGGACGCGATGGCGTGCGCAAATTCCATACCGAACACCGCCGCAAGGATGGCAGCGTGATCCCGGTGGAGATCGACGCCGACGCCTTCGTCTACGAAGGCAAACGCTACTACATCGCCATCGGCCGCGATATCAGCGATCGGGTCGCCGCCGAAAAGGCGTTGCGCGAATCGGAGGCGAGACTCTCCGCCATGTTCAGCCTGACGCCTGACCCGCTGGTGCTCACACGCCTCTCCGACGGTGTGATGTTGGAGGTCAACCACAGCTTCTGCGAGGTCTTCGGCTACACGCCGGACGAGGTCGTCGGGCGCACCACTCTGCCGGACGGCGTCAATCTATGGACCGATGCCGCGCAACGGCGGCAGTGGCAGGATCCGCTTTCGCGCGACGGCGAACTGCTGGGTTACGAGACACCGTTGCGGCGCAAGAACGGCTCGATAATTACCGTGTTGATGTCGGCCAAGGTCATCGAACTGGGCGGCGAGCGCTGTGTCCTTGTCGACGTGCACGACATCACCCAGCGCAAGGAGGCGGAACAGGCGCTGCGCCGGGAGAAGGCCGAACAAGCGGAACTGTACAGGAAGCTGGAGGAAGCGCAGAGCCAGTTGCTGCAATCGGAAAAACTGGCCTCCATCGGCCAGCTCGCCGCCGGCGTCGCGCATGAGATCAACAACCCTATCGGCTACGTCGGTTCCAATCTGAGCACGCTTCAGGAATATGTTGGGGATCTGCTGGAGCTGATCGCCGTCTACGAGAGCGTCGAACCGGCGCTGCAACAACAGCCCCAGCTGATCGAACCCATCACGCAGCTAAAACGCAAAAACGATATCGCCTTTCTGCGCGACGACATCCGCAACCTGATTGCCGAATCGATGGACGGCACCAACCGGGTCCGTCGCATCGTCCAGGATCTGCGCGACTTCTCCCGCGTGGGCTCCACCGAGTGGCAGCGTTACGATATCCATTCGGGCCTGGACAGCACCATCAACGTGGTGTGGAACGAGATCAAATACAAGGCGGAGTTGATACGCGAATACGGCTCCGTGCCGGCGGTCGAGTGCATCCCCTCGCAGCTGAACCAGGTGTTCATGAATCTGCTGGTCAACGCGGCACAGGCCATCGCCGAACGGGGCACCATCACTATCCGCACCGACTGCGTGGACGGGCAGGTCCGTGTGGCCGTCACCGATACCGGACAAGGCATTGCGCCGGAAAATCTGCCGAAATTGTTCGACCCGTTCTTTACCACCAAACCGATCGGCAAGGGGACCGGCCTCGGCCTCTCGGTCTCCTACGGCATCATCAACCATCACGGCGGCCATATCGACGTGCAAAGCGAACCCGGCAAAGGCACCACCTTCACCGTGTGCCTACCGCTGGACCACACGCCGACCGACGACGATGAAAACCCGACAGACAGCTGACGCGCCTGAAGAGCGGACAAATACATAACCAACCATCGCGACACCCTGTGTTCGTCGTGGTTATTTGCTTTTGTCTTGGGCTTTTGCGCTGCGCTACCGTAAAATGACCGCCATGCCCGCCGCCTCACCGCTACCCGATGCCGCTCCCGCCCAGTTCTTTGCGCTGTTGGAGGATTTTGTCGCGCACCGGCGCCTGATGCGGCTGGTACTCGGCAAATACTGCGGCCCGGAGCCGGATCTGACGCGGCTGGTGGTGCGTCCGATCACCCTGCGTGGGAGTGAACAGCTATCGTTCGTCTATAGCTATAAGACCCGCGACATTACCAAGAATTTCGCCATCGATGAAGGCTGCCGACTGTTACGCGAACTGATCGGTCCCGCGTTCCGCAATGCCCACCTGTTTTCACCCGACGAGGAGATACAGCTTACCCTCAGCAAGAAGGGCAAGGCACTGCTGCACCGCGGCAAGTCGCTCCGACAGGCTGTCGTCAGCCGCGCGCACGACCGGGAGAAGCGGCGCTTTGTCGCACTGGAGCGGCCGTTTCTGACGGCGCTGGGCGTGACCGATACGCGGCATCAGCTGATTCCCTCGATGACGCGCAAATGGAAGCAGATCAACAAATTCATCGAGGTGTTCGAACACGCCTTCGACACCTCGCCGTTGGCGCAGCGACGCGAGCTGCAGGTGGTCGACTTCGGCTCGGGCAAGGGCTATCTGACCTTCGCCATCCACGATTTTCTGCGCCATACGCGCGATCTGGAGGCACAGGTCACGGGCATCGAACTGCGCACCGACATGGTGCAGTTATGCAGCAACGCCGCGGCACAGCTCGGCCTGGAGGGCCTGACCTTTCGCGAAGGCGATGTGCGCAGCTACCGGCCCGAGACGATCGACGTGATGATCGCGCTGCACGCCTGCGACACCGCCACCGATCACGCCCTACACACCGGCATCCGCTCACGGGCGGCCATTATCATGGCCGCCCCGTGCTGCCATAAGCAGATCCGTCCGCAGCTGCAACCGCCCGCCGTGCTGCAACCGATACTGCGCTACGGGGTCCATCTGGGCCAGGAGGCCGAGATGGTGACCGACGCGCTGCGCGCCCTGCTGCTGGAGGCGCACGGCTACGATACGCAGCTATTCGAATTCATCTCGCCGGAACACACCGAAAAGAATAAGATGATTCTCGCGGTACGGCGCGCCGACCCGGCGCTGCGGCCGGAGATACTGGCGCAGGTGGCGGCAATCAAGGCGTTCTATGGCATCAGGGAACAGTGCCTTGAGACACTGTTGCAGGATGCCGTAGCACCGTGCCCGCCGGTCTGCGATAACGCCGGAAGCGGGCGCTGCTGAAGGGCCGCATCACCAGCCGGTCAGCAGTCGGGTGATCTCCCGTGCATAAAAGCCGGCGGCGGCTACCGACAGGCTGCCCGCGACTATCAAGATGTCGAACAGCCGGATCCGGAACCGGAGCGGCTCTCTGCGCAAGACCCGATGGACGGCGATGCTACTTCCTATAGCTTGAGTGTTCATTTCCTTGTCTCCTCGATTCCGCTCCGGCACCATGCCGGTAGTGGGTAACAAGGTACAGGCGCCGGCTTAACCGGCCATGAATTGAAACTGAGGACGGGCTTAAGGGCCGGGACGGACCGGTCAGCGACCGCGAAATGGGATTTGCTGTTTTTCACGGCCTGCTTCACAGTGAATAACGGCGGCAACGGGTAGACTGTCTACACTACGATGACAGCTCCCGGGCGCGACAAAGAGTGGCGGTTGGCGCCTGAATTTCCGTTAAAATGAACGATACAATTTGCCTGCGGTCACTTGTAACGACTGCCATGCCCATCATGGCGACGACTTGCCAACCGTTGGCGGATGGTCCGGAAGACTTTGATGTATAGGAGATATGGCGTGGCCCAGTCACAGCGCATCATGTGGATAGCAAGCCTTTTCGTGGCGGTGGCCTGTTGCGGTACGGCGGTTGCGGATACCGCGGCAACAAACAACCCGACCCCGCAGACGGCTGCGGCGCCCCAACCGACCACTGCGACCCCGCAGCCGCAGACGGCTGCACCCCAACCGCCGGCCCAGCCCGCAGTAACGCCGCAGCAGGTGGCGCAAACGCTGCTCAAGATGACTCAGGATGGGGACTATGCGGATTTCATCAAGCAACTCGCGCCGTCCTGCCAACCCGACGACAAACCCGTTGCCGCGGGAATGGCGTGCAAGGACGCCGGCAAGAAATGTCCCGATCGCATCCCGCGCGAGGAGTGGTCACTTCTGATGCGTGGTCACGTCATCAAGAAAAACGTCATGACCAAGCTGGTAATACGGCATACCAGCGAATTCGACTCGTGCAAACTGCCTTCCAAAATCCTGCGGCTGGTCGGCGATCCGCGCACGACCAACGGCGTCTACACGGTCAAGCCAACCCACTACGTTTGGGTCGAGCTGACCGATCCGGAGTTCGGCACCAAGCAGTTTCTTCCGCTCGCCATCGTCCGCATCGACGACAACGGCTGGCAGATCGTCGGCGGCTCCTGTGTGGTCAAACGCCCCTTTCTGAGTCTGTTGAAGAAATATTGCGACTCGACGGCCAAACGCTGAATGCAAATTACAGGTGACGCGCGATGAATATTGTGGTGGTGGACAGCGGCCATCTGGCGGGCGAGGCGGATTTTCCGATGGTCGACCTGCCGAAGTTCAACTGGCAGCAGTATCCCGCGCTGGCAGGGGAGGAAGTGGCCGAACGCTGCTGGCGCGCCGATATCGTCGTATCGGTCGACACGCCGATTGATAGCGACATTATCGACCAAGCGTTCAAGCTCAAACTGATCGTCGCCGCCGGCGACGGCTATGACCACGTCGATCACGCCGCCGCGCGCAAACGCGGCATCACGGTGTGTCACGTGCCCGGCACCGATCCGGCCACCGCCGCCGACACCACCGTCATCTGCAACCGTGTGGTCGACACCATTAACGCCTATCTGCAGGATGCGGCACTGAATGTCGTCGCCTGACCCCGTGCAATGGGCCGCCTGGCCGATCCGCCCGGCGGAAACGCTGCCGGCGAGCCGCACAAACAGCCCCGTCACCCGTTAGCCATTTCAGCTTGATGGCTTCCCGCCGCCGCCGCAGAACGTTAAAGTACCGCCAATACCGGGGTTCCGGCGACGGACGATGACGAGGATTCGATGAACGATTCGGAACGCGCACGTAAATTCTGGCTCGGCAACGCGGTACTCGCCGTGGCGCTGGTGCTGCTGCTGGAGATGGACCGGCTGTGGCACGCGATGGGAATGTGGGCCTTTGCCCTGTGGGCCGTGGTGGCGGGCATCGGCGCCTACCTGCTGACGGTCGACAAGAAGACGCCACCGGCCAATCCCGGCGGATAACGCCGGTTGCCGCGCACCGGGCGCTACGGCCACCGCGCGGCGCCCGGGCTGGTCGGGGCCGCCGGTTCGCCACGGCACGCCCGCAATACCCAACGACGGCAAACCCCGCTCGGCCGACCGCCAACCCGCTCCTGTTGCGACGGGATTGTTGCTAGAATCCGGCGCTATCGTAATCCGGCGGACACCGCCCACCCATCGGGAAACAGCTAACGCATGGCCGGTTCACTGAAAGATCAACTGCTCAAGGCCGGCTTGGTCAGCGCCAAGCAGGTGAAGCAATCGCAACATCAGCAGCGCAAGACCCGGGGCCAACCGAACGCCGCTCAGTCCGGTGCCGAGCAGCAACGGGCACAACAGGAGAAGGTGCAGCGTGATCGCGAACTCAACCAGCAGCGCCAGCAGGAAGCGGAACGCAAGGCCGTCGTCGCGCAGATCCGGCAGCTGATCGAGGCGAACCGGGTGGAGAAGATCGACGGCGAGGTGCCCTACAATTTCGTCGACGGCACCAAGGTCAGGCGCATCCACGTCACACCGGAGATTCATGCGCAACTGGTACGCGGCGCACTGCACATCGCCAAGCTCGGCGGGCGGCACCATTTGGTGAATGCCGAGACCGCCGACAAGATCCGCCAACGCGACCCGTCGCGGGTGATCTCGCCCGTCGCCGCGGCGCCGGCACAGAGCGACGAAAACGATCCCTACGCCGACTATCAGGTGCCCGACGATCTGATGTGGTAGCGGTGCATATCCGGGCCGGGAACCACGCTCAGTCCGACACCTGCACCCGATTGCGCCCCGCCTTCTTTGCCGCGTATAACGCATCGTCCACCCGCTTCAACAGATCCTTCTGCGTTTCGCCCGGCTTGAACTGGCCGACGCCGAAGCTGGCCGAAACGGTGCCGGCCGGCGCGATCGACTCGCAAGCGATGGCGGCGCGCATCCGTTCGGCGATCGCGGCCATCTCCTCCAGCGTGGTGACACCGGCCACCACCATGAACTCCTCGCCGCCCCAGCGCGCCAACATATCGACCTCGCGCAGTTGCTCGCGGCTGATCGCGGCCACGCGCTTGAGCACTTCATCGCCCACCTCGTGCCCGTGCTTGTCGTTCACCTGCTTGAAATTGTCGATATCGAACATCGCGATCGCAAGCGGCGAGTTGTAACGGAGGCTCTTCTTCAATTCGAGTTCCAGCGTCTCTTCCATCTTGAGGCGGTTGAACACACCGGTGAGCACGTCGGTCGTCGCCCGTTGGCGCAGCTCCTGTTCCAGTTGGTGACGGTAGCTGATGTCGATCCCCATGCCGACCACGGTGGTGCCCGCGTCCGCACTCTCGATACGCGTGCCGTTGATGTAGAACGGTATCTCGCGCCCGTCGCGCGTCCGCAGCATCACCTCAATCGATGAG
This sequence comes from uncultured Thiohalomonas sp., assembly GCA_964421235.1. Classification (GTDB taxonomy): domain Bacteria; phylum Pseudomonadota; class Gammaproteobacteria; order Thiohalomonadales; family Thiohalomonadaceae; genus Sulfurivermis. The sequence goes on from CAYQWR010000009.1 coordinate 11,939, forward strand.
TTGCCGTACTCGATGATATCCTTGCAAGTACGCTCCATCGTCGGCCAGTCGGCCGCCTTCACCACATCGCGCAGACCCATGGTACGCAGGGCGTCGCCGGGATAGCCGAGAGTCTTTTCGAAATTGCTGTTCCAGCGCATCAACCGACCTTCATGATCGACCAGGTAGAAGATGCCGGGCAGACCGTTGATCAGCGAGTTGGCGAAATTCTTCTCGCGCAAAGCGGCTGTGCGCATCGCATCCTCTACCTGCTTGCGGTGGGAAATATCGCGCGCAACGACGGACAGGTAGGCCACTTCGCCCCGGCTATCGCGATGCGACATCACCATCATCGACGCCGGCATATCGTTTCCAAGGAGACTGCGCAACACCATTTCGCCCTCCCACAGACCGGCGGCAATGGCGTTGGGAAACGCTTCGAAGCGCAGGCGGTGCGCCACTTCGGGCTGGTAGCGACAGAACAGGCTGGTGTCGTCGGCGGGAGAGCATGTTGCGTTGCTGTAAGCGGTGCGCGCCCCTTCATTGCAGTAGAGGCAGCGCCCCTCGATATCGGTAATGGTCACCAGATCCGGCGTTGCCTCAAGGATGGTAACCAGCCGCCGCTGCGCCATCTCCGCCTGCTCGCGTTCGATGATGCCGGCCAGGGTGTCGGCGATTGCACGCAGGAACGGCGCCTCGATGGTACTCGGAGTGTAACCGGGCGAAACATAGAGATTGAGCAGCCCGATGACGCCCTTGGCCGAGACTATCGGCTGGCAGTAGTGACCGTGATCCTGGATCCCGTCAAAACGCGTCTCATGCCTCTCATCCATATGCGCGTGGAAGACCAGTTCGCCGCCGGCCGCCGCCTTGCCGCACAGACAGCGACCGAACGGCACCTCGCGGCATTTTTCCGCCAGGATGGGGGACAGATAACGTTTGGACAACAGGCGCAACACCCGCGTCCCTTCATCGGCCAGGAACACCGATCCCTTGCGTTCAAACTTGAGCCACGGGATATCGAACAGCAGTTCCAGCGTTCGATCCATCTTTTCGTCGAGCGATATGTTTTCCAGGGCGAGATTGAGGATGTTGCGCAGGATCTGCTGGGTATCGCGCTCGGTACGCAACTCATGCTCCACCCGCTCGCGTTCACGGGCGGTGCGTAATGCATGAATGCCGAACGACAGCGACGACGTCAGCTCGCGCAGCAGCTCGGATTCGGCGGCGTCAAACGAGTCGGCCTCGGCGCTCAATATGGCGAGACAACCGAACGGCGCACCCTGCCAGCGCAACGGCAGCGCAATGACGGAATGGTAGCCGTAGTTCAGCGCCGAGTTGCGCCACGGCCAAAAGTCGGCGTGGTCGCGAATGAAGCGGATGCTGCCGGCCTTGCCTTCACGTATCGCGACGCCGGCCGGCCCCCGGCCGATGGGATTGTCGCCCCAGCTGATATCGATGGTATCGAGGTAGTCGGGATGATGGCCGGCGCAGGCGACAAAGCGCACGCTCTTGGCGGCGTCGTCGACGGGGTAACCGATCCAGGTGAACCGATAGCCGCCCACTTCGATCACGGTGCGACAGACATCGTCCAACAACGCCTGCTCGTCGGTGGCCGTCTCCAGCGACCGATTGACGGCGCGCAACACTGCCAGTGCGCGGTTGCTGTGGTTAGCCCCCATTGAACGGATGTTCCATGCCGGTTGCAGAAGTTCGTGCCCGTAATGCTCCTGACATTACTCGATTTTTCCGCCTAATTAAATGGGGTGCGCTTGCCGAATACACACATAACCGACAGGGTCTAAGAGGAGCAAATCGGTGTGATCGCAGTCTACAGTTATCGGCAGACCTGCGCACCATGGAGCCTGGGATGAGATATCTGCTTGCTTTGGCCTTACTGCTCGTCGCCGGCAGCGCAGCCGCCGATGGTGTGTCGCGCCATGGTTTCTGGGGTGACATCGACATCGGCTTCGGCCGCCTGAACCTGGCACCCGACGTGGCGCCCAACCACGGCGATACGCGCTTCTATTTCGCTCTGGCGGGAGGCTACACGGTCCATCCGCAGCTGCAACTCGGGGTCGAAGCCGGCGGCTGGAATATCGAGTTCGGCAACCCGTGGGACTCCACAAGGGGCGAAGGAGTGATGCAGCTGTTCGCGGTGGCGCGCTATTGGCCAACGCCAAACTCCGGGCTGTTCATCAAGGCGGGGCTCGGCAACGTCAGTCACTGGAACAACGCGTCGGGCTCCGCCGACGGCCACGGCGCCGGTTACTGCGTCGGCCTCGGCTATGAACTGTCCCGCTTCGGCGGCACCGATACCTACTGGTTCCTCAACTACAACGCCGGCCGCGTGAGCGGCTATCGTCCGCCCGGCGGGGTGGCGCAGAGCGAGGCATACAACGCACTTACCGCCGGCCTCAGCTTCGGATTCTGACGCCCGCCAATGGCGCTGTCGCACGATGCCGCCGGACTTTTCTACGGATCGCCCCGGCACGCGACAGGATTGGCGGATTTTACTCACGCCGATGGCTTTGCCCTGCCGAGCCTGGCGACGTAGAGCGAACCAGGAGGAGGTGCGTGACGGCACGCGGCGCGGGGTACCGTCACGATGGGAGGATTGCGGGCGTCGTGAACGACGCCCGGCACTATCAGCGGCGTCGAGCGTGATCGCGGCGCAACAGCATGCTCAGTGCCAAACCGAGCACGATGGCCGAGATGGTGAACAGCATGCCGAATACCCAGGAGTTATGCAGCGCAACGTGAGAGGTCCAATGCTCAAGCCCGACCTCTTTGACCTGCAACACACGCGACTGATGCGCGATCAGCCGGCCGTCGCGGAAATCGTAGATGTCCAAATGATAGGCGCCGATAGGGAGCGTGGCCGGCAGCGGAAAGTTGGCCGAGAACAGGCGGCCGCCGTCGATGCGGACATCGCTTTCCCGCTTGCTGAACAGACCCTGTTTCTGTTTCAGCCGCTCGAACGCAGCCTGCCAATCGTCCATACCGGACGCGGGACCACCGCTGATCTGTGCCGTGGCCAACATGGAATGAAAGGTCAGGCCGTTCTGTTCCAACACCGGGCGCTTGGCAATTTCATCCAACGGCCGGTTGGCCAACAGGTAGACCAGGCCCGGTACATGCGTCACTCGCAGTTTGCGGCCGTTAAGCCAGAACGGTCCGACCCGCCCTTTACGCGACAACGCCGCCGCCTCGTCAGGCGAGGTGACGCGGATGACGATGTCACCGGAATGCAGGGTGCTGCCGAATACGAACACATGCTTCCCGATAAAGCCGGTGGATATCTTCACATGGCTGCTGGCCAGTTCGGACAGCAGGTTGCCGTCGGCACGGGCGCCGGCCATCCATGCGCTGCCGAGAAGCGCGATACCCAGTGCGAAGACGCGCTGCCAGGTTCTCATGCTCATGATGCTATCCCCACCAACTTATAGAACTCCGCGGGGGTCGCCAGCAGCCCGTAGAGAAACTTGACGGCAACCGCGAGCAGGATCAGCGCCAACAGCAGGCGCAGCCGCTCGCCCGGCAGCCGCGTGCTCATGCGCGCGCCCCATTGGGCGCCGAGGGCGGACCCGACGATCAGGGTCAGCGCCAGAATCGGGTCCATCGAATGGTTGATGCCGGCCTGCATGGTGCTGACCACCATGCTGGTGGCCAGCATCAGCAGCAGGGAAGTACCGATGGCCACCTTGGTGGGGATACGCAGGAGATAGATCATCGCCGGCACCGCGACGAATCCGCCGCCCATGCCCATGGCGTTGAGAACGCCGATAAAGGCGCCGAGCAGGAACGGCAGCAATACCGACATGTGGCGATCGGCCACCTTGAAGTGCATCTGACCGGGCAGCCAGCCGAACGGACCTTCCTTCGTGTCCGGCGCCGGACTACCGGCGGTCGCGGCGCCGCCGCCGAACACCGAGCGCATCGATTCGACAAAGGTGGAAGTACCAACGGCGCCAAGAATGGTGATGTAGGTGAACACCACGATGGTGTCGAAATGACCGCTGCGTTCCAGAATGCGCGTGGCATAGATCGCGGCGATCGCGGTGCTCCAACTGCCGACCAGCAAGGCGAGGCCGAAGCGCAGGTCCATGTTGCCGAGACGGTAGTGGGAATAGCTGCCGGCGGCCGCGCTGCCGGTGATCAGCGCCGGGGTAGTGCCCACCGCGACCAGGGGCGGGACCCCGACGATCATCAGCAGCGGCGTAAGCAGGAAACCACCGCCGACACCGGTCAGTGCGGAAAGAAATCCGATGGAAACTCCAAACATCAGAATCAGAAACAGGTTTACATCCATGTGGGCAATAGGCAGAAAGATCTCCACGCTGAATTAACCCTCTTGAAGCAAGACAATGAAAATTATGAAACGGCGGATTCGGATATCCGCCGCGCCGTTCTATTCGGATTCCTTCCGGAATTCGTGCAACGCCTCGCAGATCATCGATTTCGATACGTCCGGCGGCACCAGCAGCACCGGCACCGGTAATCTGTCCGCCAACTTGGCGCCGAGATGATCGCCGGCACGATCGCGCAGCAACTCCGTCTTCTTCTCGCTGCCCACGCCTTCGCGGCCTGTGACCACCATGACGACATCGGGATTCGTCCGCACGACCTTTTCGATTTCGTCTGCCGGTTCGCCATCAACGATGTAGAACTCCGGAACGATATTGCAGGTACGCCGGATCTTTTCCGAGATGTCGGTGAGCGTCGCCTCGGCCTGCGCCCGGATGTCGTCCTTGAGGCGGGCCTCGACACCTACCCAGAAACTGAGAATCGGTATATCCAACACATGCAGGAGACCCACATGCATCCCGAGAGTTTGTGCGAGACGGGCGCCGGCACCGGCGGCCATGATCGAATTGCGCGAACCGTCGACAGCGACGAGCACAGTACCATTAGCGGATTTTGTCATGTTGAACGCAAGCCTTTAACAAGCGTTTCGCTCCGCACCATCAAGCGCCGCAACCGGTACGTAGCGAACTTCTTGTTCACGTCAAAAGAACTTTGACCAAGGGTGGTATCTTGCGCGGCGGGCAGTCTACACAGGGCCGGCATATTAGCACATGCCGATGCGACAGTTAAAAAAAAGCGATGAAGAGTGCGTACTTTTGCGTTGGAAATTTCGTTCGGCCAGGTACAGCGCATCGGCATCGAAGATGCGATCCCCAATTAATTCAACAAGTCGCAATCAAAAGATGATCAATGCCGCTATACGGCGGTTCTGCTGCGCCACATCCGCAGTTCGTCAAATTATTGCAAACAAACACTCAATGATGCGTTAAAATCTATCGTCATGCGCATCACGCGACGTCCACACTGGTTCGTGCCAAGAAAACAGGTGAGAGTAATTTGGCGAACCGTTGTGATGCATTTGACACGCGGCGCCACGTCAAAATTGTGATAAGTGACCGTCGTTGCGCACACCGGCTTCGGCGACCAGAACACCGAGATTCATTATGTCATTTGAAATACCTCAGAGATTCGAACAGCTCATACAACGGGGACTTCTGACCCGCGAAAATCTGCAGCAGCTGCGGGAACAGACCGCGGCAAACGATCGCTCGCTGGAGGACGCCATCCTCGGGGCGGGCGTTCCCAAACATGAAATCCTCTCCTGCCTTGCGCAGCAGTTCGGCTGCCCCACCGTGGAATACGACGAGGGCCTCACGGCACCGCAATCGATCCTGCGCCGGCTGGACGTGGAGCAGCTGAAGTCCGAACTGTGGATGCCCCTGTCGGTAGCGGGAGAGACGGCGCAGGTGATCGCCTGCAGCCCCGACGACGTCGAATTGAACCGGAACATCCGGGAGACCCTCGGGGTGAAGGCGATCGATTTTCTGGCCGCCACGCGCCGGGATCTGATCAGGATCATCGAGAACAACTGGGACTTGAATCCTGATTTTCCGCCCTCCGCCGGCAGGACGCCGCTGGCCAAGGCGCGGGCCTACCTGGCCATCGTTCGCACCCGCTATTCCGCCCAGCGGACCCAGCTTGCGCGGAGCCGGACCGGACTCGCCCTCACCCGCACCGGGCTCGCCTGCGTGAGTATCGCCGTGGCGTTCTTGCGGTTTTTCGGTGCCGGCCATTTGCTGGTGGTGGAGATCCCGTTACTGGTTCTGGGTGTTGCCGCCATCGGCGAGGGCCTGTTCTGGTACTCGCCGGCGCGGCGTGAAAGAAGGGAGATCAGGGGTTTCCCTATTTACGATGTGCCGGAGGGCTTTTCCGCACTGGAGGTCTCCGATCCCGGCGGCGCGATGAACTTCGTCCGCGGCGCCGTGGTGGACAGCGCTGCAGCACTGAGGCAGGACTGGGATTCGCTCAGTCCGGTCGAACGACGGCGTTTTCTGGCCAACGACCGTCTCAATCTCGCAGAAGAGCGAACGGTCCAGGCTTACCTGCGGACCATGATGGCCGAGGCCCGGACCGGCCTCGCATTCAGCCGTACCGGCGTCGCCTTCGCCGGCATCGGCATCGGCTTTCTGCGCCAGTTCCATCCAGGTCCGTGGTCTGTATTCGACTGGACGCTGATCGTCATCGGCACGTTCATGCTGGCGGAGGGATTCTATTGGTACCTGCCGGGCAGAAAAGCGGCCAATATCGGCTCGGAAATCATCGGCAAAGCGAGCGGGAAGAAGGGGCCGTGGGATCTCATATTCCCTGCGTCATGCCGCGACACGACAGCGGGCCGGGAGCCTTCGGCCGAGGCGGCGGCGCCCCAGGCCCAACCCGGCGTGTGGGCCACCACGGGCCTTGCGCTGGAACGCACCGTACTCGCCGACGAACGCTATACGATGTCACGGCTGCGGACCATGATGGCGCGTTCGCGCCTCGGCATGGCGTTCATCCGGACCGGATTCAGCATCATGGCGGTGGGGGCCGGCCTGTTCGTCTATTTCGGCGGCGAAAACACGCTGTGGGCGGCGTTCGATATCCTGCTCGTACTCATCGGCCTGTACCTGATCGGCGACGGCCTGTACTGGTGGCTGCCCGCGGAACGGATGAAGCGGCACTCGACGTTCTGTGCCGGCGCTTTCGAGATCGCCAGCCCCGACTACAGCGAACCGGCGGTATCCTGGAACAAGGTCTCATACAGCCATGACAACTGAATCGAACAAATTCGCCTCGCTGGTGCAGGACGGCGTTCTCACCGAAGAGAGATTTCTGGCGGCACAGGAGAGCGCGGCGGCGCGCGGCGTGGAACTCGAACGGGTACTGCTGAAGGAGTTCGGCATCTCCCGCTGCGTACTGCTGAACACGCTGTCCAAACATTTCGGCTGTCCCTTCATCCAATACGACGAACGGACACCGGTACCTTCTCACCTGTTCGACGGACTGGAGCCCGGCGTGCTGCGTGCCGGCGGCTGGTTCCCGGTGATGATGCTCGGCGACACCGCGATCATCGCTGCCGCCGATCCCCAGGACGAGGCGATGAGGAACGCGGTAATGACGCTTGTTGCCGCCGCCAGATACGAATTCAGGGTTGCACTGGCCGAAGACATCCGCTGGTACATCCAGGATTATCTGCATGCCCCGGCAAGGCTCCTCATCGGCATCGAACGAACCGGCCTGGCCAATTGGCGCAGCATCATGGCCCTGTGGCGCACCCGGCTCGCCTGTCACCGGACCGACCATGCCCGGGCGCGAACGGCCCTGAAACTGGTGCGATGGGGTTTGGCCATGGTGGCCTTGTCGAACGCACTGCTGCGGATCAACGCCAACATCCTCAAGCCACACCATGTCGCCATCCTGCTGGCGGGGATCGGTATGGCCGCGGTGGGGCTTTACGATTACCTGAAGATACGCCGTGTGCGCATGAGCGCCCCCTGGCACAATGCGATGGTGGACATCACGGCCGAAACCATTCGCTTCACCGAGCGCTACCATCTGGAACAGGCGCCTGCCGAGGCGCATGAAAAGAGCAAGCTTGCCCGCATGGCCGCGTCGATCACCGATTACTGCACCATCCTTCGTCCGGTTCCGGCCAGCAAGGAGCGCACCCATCTTGCGCGGGAACGCACCATAATGGCCGCCCAGAGGACGATCGCCGCCAGCCACCGGACGCTCTATGCAAGGGCGAGAACCGGCCTTTCATTCATGCAAACGGGCATCGCATTCATGAGCCTGGGTTTTGCGATGAACCAGATTCTGGGCGCAGGCCCGTACAGTTTCCTGGACTACCTGTTGATCGCGGCCGGCTTCCTCATGACCGTGGACGGCGTGCTGTGGTATCTGCCGGCCCGCAAAGTCAAATACGGCATCGGAAGATCCATCCCGGAGTAACGCCGGCTCAAGTTTCCCGCATCGTGGCACATGCCCGCGCGGGACAGGGTGCGCGCCGCACCGGCCCCTCTCAGCGAAGGACCGCTGACGCCAAACCGCCCGAAGGCGCCGATATGTGCCGCAACGGCGCAGTCGCACCAGCCGCCCGGCCGGGGGCACGACAATCGCGGCCAACCGCCGGGCGCCGGCGCCGCAGCCGCCCGGCGATAACATTGTTTGAACAAAGGCTGTGATATATTCGCGCGCTTTCTTGGGCCATCACCACCTGTGAGTTTCTGAAATGCGCAACCATTTTCAACACCAAGCGAACGCCTATCTCTCGGTCAACGAATGGCGTATCCGGCTCGCTATGTGGGGCGGCGCCATACTGCTTGGTATCACCGCAACCATCTTCGCCGTCGTCAGCGAAAAGGCCAATGACGTCTTCAAAATGATCCTCGGCGTCTCACCCTATCTGGCGCTGGTGGTCGCACCGCTCGGCCTGATGCTGGCGCTATGGATGACGCAACGCTTCTTCCCCGGCGCCCAGGGCAGCGGCATCCCACAGGCCATTGCCGCGTTCGAGGAAGGGACTACCACGGCCATGCGCGACGAGATCCTTTCGCTGCGCATCGCCATAGGCAAGATATTGGTGACGGTGCTCAGCCTCTGCGCCGGCGCGTCCATCGGCCGCGAGGGTCCGACGGTCCATATCGGCACCGCGCTCATGTACAACATGGGCAAGTTGATGCGCTTTCCGCCCCACTACATGGAGCGCGCACTGATCCTCGCCGGCGGCGCCGCCGGTATCTCGGCGGCATTCAACACCCCGCTGGCGGGCGTCGTCTTCGCCATCGAGGAGATCAGCCAGTCGTTCGAGGAGAAGACCAGCGGCGTGGTGCTGACGGCAGTGTTGTTCGGCGGCATGACGGCGCTGGTGCTGGTCGGCAACTACTCCTACTTCGGCACCTCCCACGCCGCCTTCAACAACATCAGGGACTGGGTCGTGGTCCCCATCTGCGGCATCGTCGGCGGCCTGCTGGGCGGGCTGTTCAGCCAACTGCTGATCCGCAGCGCACGCCATGTCGCGCCGCTCATCAAGCGCTATCCGATGCGCGTCGCCGCCGTCTGCGGTCTGCTGCTGGCCGGCATCGGCCTGCTCTCCGGCAACACCACCTACGGCACCGGCTACGCCGAGGCGAAGAGCATCATCACCATGACAGGCACCCTGCCGCCCAGCTACCCGGCGCTCAAGATCCTCGCCACCCTGGTCTCCTACCTGAGCGGCATTCCCGGCGGCCTGTTCGCGCCGTCGCTGGCCGCCGGCGCCGGCTTCGGCGCCAGCATCGCCGCCTGGTTCCCCAGCGTGCCGGTCGGCGCGGTGATCATCCTCGGCATGGCAGGCTACTTCACCGGCGTGGTGCAGACCCCCATCACCGCCTTCATCATCATCATGGAGATGACCTCGAACCAAGGCATTCTGCTGCCGCTGATGGCGGTCGCCTTCATCGCCCACGGCGCCTCGCACCTGGTCTGCCCGGAACCTGTCTACCGCGCCCTGGCCGAGGAGTTTCTCTCCAAGCAGAAGAAGCCTGAAGGCGAAGCCGCGACGCCGGAGACGGCTGCACAGAGTTAGCCCGCGCCCGATGGACAGAGGAATCCCGGCCCGCATTCGCTAGAATCGGGCCATGACCACGACCACCGATACGGGATTACAGGAGAGCATCCGCCTTCAGCGCGAGGCGCTCACCGCACTGCTGGGCGAGGCGCTGCACGAGCTCGCCCATAGCTGCGCCACGGTGGTGGAAGATCGCCTGCTGCTGGAGGCGGTACTGACCGACGCACTGCCCCGCCTTTCGTATTGCAAATATATCTACATGCTCGACGCCGCCGGCGTACAGCTCACCGACAACATCACCCAGCACGGCCAGGACCCGACCCAGTTCGGCCGCAACCGCATGGAGCGGCCCTATATGCAGGGCATCATCGGCTCCACCGACTTCAAGCTGTCGGAGGCCTACATCAGCCGCAACAACAAGCGGCCGTCGCTGACGGCGGTGCAGGTGGTGCGCAGCGACGACGGTCGCCGCGTCGGTTTTCTCGGCGCCGACTTCGACCTGCGCGAACTGCCGCAAACGGCGATGCTCTACCGCGAACCGGATGCCTGGCGGCAAATCAAAGGCGACCCCGCCATCCGCAGCGGCCTGTTCGCCCACCAGCGCGCCGAAAGCCCGATGGACCGCCGCCTCGATCAGGCGCTGCACGTCATGAACGCGCTGATCCTCGAACATGGCGTCTACCACGGCAAACTGCACTTTTCTTCCAGCCGCGGCACTCTCTGGCACGTGGACGACCCGTTCGTCTACCGCATCCTCCGCATCGAGGAGCTGACCGATCCGGATATCTGTCTCGCCTATCCGCGCCGCCCCTACCATGAGCGCGCGATCGTGCCGCCTGGCGAAGTCATGCGGGTATTGGAAATGTTCCGCGCCCTGCGGTTCGCGGACGAGCACGTCTATCTGCGCGCCGGATCGCTCAACATCGTCAACGGCATGGTGGGGCTCAATTTTTCCTGCGACGGCTCCCACTACATGCGCTTTGACGAATTCCTGGAGAAGAGTACGGAGTTCTGGTTCGGTGCGCTGCCGCGCTAGGCCGTAGTATGTCGCGACCCACCGCACAGAGAAGCCCTGGCGTTAATCGCAAATTAACCATCCTAATTATAGGATTTAAAGCGTTACCGGCCACTGGTAGATTAGCCGTACCGGTGGCAAACGCCCCACGTACGCCAATTGGGCGCAACAACAGCTGGACGACGGAATGGCAAATTATTTGTGCGATGTCTGCGGCTACGTATTCAACGAAGACGCAGGCGATAACGAAGGCAACATCCTGCCGGGGACACGCTGGGAGGATATCCCCGACGATTGGGTCTGTCCGGAATGCGGCGCAACCAAAGATGCGTTCCTCAGGCTCGATTGACCGCCGGTCTGATGTCGCCAATACCCAGGCCGTGTGAGTTTGCGCCATGAAAAAAACCATTCCGATCGGTGAACTGCGCATCGGCCACTTCGTCCACCTCCCCGGTTCCTGGCTTGACCATCCGTTCCTGTGCAGCAAATTCAAGCTGACCACGTCGGAGCAGATCGCGCAGATACGCGTTCACGGCATCCGCCAGGTGGTCGTCGACATCGACAAGAGCGATTTGTCGCCGGCGCCGCAGTCGATGGCCGAACTCGCCTACGTCAGCCACAACGATACCCCGGTCGATCCCAAGGACGAGGCGCCGCCGCCGGTATGGAACCCCGAAGAGCTGGTACCGCCGGAACTGAAAGAAGCGATTCACGACCAACGCATGTCGGCGGAAAACAAGTCGCGAGCGGTCTACCGCCACAGCGTGCAAATGATGCAGCGACTGCTGGAGGCGCCGACCGCCGAGAACCTCCGCACCGCCAAGAGCGCGATCCACTCGGTCACGGACCTGATCCTGAACGACGATCAGACGGCGCACAACCTGCTGCGCATCACCCTGCACGATTTCTACACCTACACCCATTCGGTCAACGTCGGCGTCACCAGCCTGATGCTGGCCAAGGCGCTGTTCCGCAACTCCGACGCCCACGACCTGCACGAGTTGGGGGCCGGTTTCTTCCTGCACGATTTGGGCAAGGTCAAGGTCGACCCGGCGATCATCAACAAACCGGGGCGACTGACTGAAGATGAGATGCGCCGCATGCGCATTCATCCTTATCAAGGCCACAAACTGCTGCGCGACGCCGACGCGCTGTCGGAAGAGTGCCGCATCGTCGTAATGGAGCACCACGAACTGATGGACGGCAACGGCTACCCCAAGCGGATCAACGGCGATCAGATCCACCTTTACGGCCGCATCTGCTGCATCGCCGACGTGTTTGACGCCCTCACCGCAGAACGCTCCTACAAAAAAGCGATGACCCCGTTCGACGCGCTCACCTTGATGCGCGACAAAATGCCGAACCATTTCGACCGACAGCTGTTCAGCACCTTTGTCATGCTCTACAAGTAGCCCATGTGGGCGCCGGTGTCGGCGCCGAAAAGTGCGAGCGACTGCAAAGAAGTGCAAATTCGACTCGCCGCCACCTACCGCCCGGCGCCATTCGGCACCACAATCCCATCTATACTCATGCACCAGCCGTTTCCCGTGCCAGCCCCGGCGGTGAACGGACAAGGAGAAGAACCATGTCGATCACGACCAAACGCACCACCGTATTGCTGGCTGCCGCGCTGGCGCTGCCGCTGCTCGGCGCCGTAACCCCCGCAGCCGCCGATCAGCGGGATGGCCAATTCGGCCACCATTCATACCGCGACTCCGGCAACGACCAGCGCGACAATGGTTACCGACACATCGCCGATGCGCGCGACGACAACCGGCGCGGCGATGACGATAGACGCGATAACGACAATAAGTTCCGCAACGACAAGCGGCCAGACGACGGCAACCGCCGTTACGGCGAACCGGATCGCGGACACGACCGGCGGAACGAACAGCGGGAGCACATACTGCGCGAGATGCCACATGGTTACCGCACGATGCGTATCCGCGATCGCGACTATTACGTCCATCAAGGACACTACTACCTGCACGAGCCGCGCGGTTTCGTGATGGTACAACTGCCCATTGGCGCCTTTGTGATGTCGCTGCCCGACGGTTTCCTGCACGTGCGCATCGGCGCTATTTCCTATTTCGCCGCCGGCGGCATCTACTACCGCGCCTACAACGGCGGCTACACCGTGGTGGCGCCGCCCGCGCCACCTCCCGATGCCATCGGCAACGCCAGCGGCAGAGTCGTGGTGAACGTGCCGTTACTGAATGTGCGCAACGGCCCGAGCTACGACTTCAAGGTCACCGGCGTGGTGAACCGCGGCGATAGCCTGCCGGTCTACGGCCAGGCGCCGGGCTGGCACTACGTGCAGCTGCCGTCCGGCAGCTACGGCTGGGTCAACGACAGCTACACCGTGGTCGCACCCGACCAGCCCCAGGGCTGAACCACGGCGCAACCGGCATGGGGCGGCATCTCCCATGCCGGGAATTTCCCGCCATGGAAGGCGTGATTGCAACCACCGAACACACCGCATTCGCTGAAGTAGTGACTTGGCGCGCTTCGCGTCCGGGCACGATTCGGGTGCTTCTCTTTTCCGGCAAGACCCGATGACCTCTTCACGTTCAACAAGCCCTCGGCCAATGCCGATCTCAAGATGGCGGTTACCTATTCGGTCCATGCCATCTGTTCGATGCCTCCCTTTATCCCCGATCATCAATACCGGACACCTCGGCGCCACGGACGGGGTGGCGTCGCCCTTCGGCACGTCTAGAATCTGGACTTGGCCGCGCTGCGATCGCGGCCCCATACACAACAACCAGGAGCGCTCCCATGACCCGATTAACGACACTGCTCTGTGCCGCCCTGCTGGCAGCCAGCCCGGCGGTCTTCGCCTTCGAACTGACCAGCACCGACATCAAGGCGGGGGCGGCGATGACAAAACAACAGGAATACAACGGCTTCGGTTGCGATGGCCGCAACATTTCGCCTGAGCTGCATTGGGCGCATGCGCCGGTCGGCACCAAGAGCTTTGCCGTCACCCTCTACGATCCCGATGCCCCGACCGGCAGCGGCTGGTGGCACTGGGTGATGTTCAATATCCCGGCCAATGTGCACACCCTGCGGCGCGATGCAGGCAACCCAGCCAGCGGTCTCGCCCCCAAAGGCGCGGTACAAAGCCGCACCGACTACGGTACCGAAGGTTTTGGCGGCCCCTGCCCGCCCAAGGGCGACCACCCCCATCACTACCAGCTCAAGGTCTATGCCCTCGACATCGCCCACATCGACGCCTCTCCCAACAGCAGCGCCGCGCTGATCGGCTTCATGCTGCACGCCCACAGCCTTGGCGTGGCGGAATTGCAGGCCACCTACGGCCGCTAGAAGTCCGCCCCGGCACCTCGGCGGTGCCGGGGCACCCGAACGGTGTCGCCACCGCCGCCCCTGGGTTAAGATGACGCCTCCATCCGGCGGCCACGGCCGCACCGCGTGATACAAAGGTTGTGCGATGAAGGCGCTGGTCAATCTGCAGGTGGTGCCGATCGGTACCGAAGTCTCCGTTTCCCGTTATGTCGCCGCCTGCGAACAGGTGCTGGCCGAGGCCGGGCTGAGCTACGAGTTGCACGCCAACGGCACCAACATCGAAGGCGAATGGGATGCGGTATTCGCCGCCATCCGCCGCTGCCATGAAGCGGTGCATGCACTCGGTGCGCCGCGTATCCAAACCTTCATTTCGGTCGGCACCCGTACCGACCGCGACCAGTCGCTGCGCGACAAGGTGGCCGCCGTCGCACGCCATCGCAGCGAGCCGCGCTGACGCTCATGCCCGTCCTGCTGTTCAGGCTCAACGGCGTGCCCGACGACGAGGCGGAGGATATCCGCGCCCTGCTCGACGACAACGCCATCGATTACTACGAAACCGACGCCGGCCGCTGGGGTATCTCGGTGGCGGCCATCTGGCTACGCGACGATACACACCTGCAGACGGCGCACACCTTGATCAACACCTACGAAGAGGAGCGCGCCATCCGCGTCCGTGCGGAATACGAGGCGTTACGCCGTGAAGACAGGCACGATACCCTGTGGCGCCGCTTGCGCCGTGAACCGTTAACGATGCTGTTCTATCTCGCCGCCATTGCGGCGATCCTCTATTTCACCATCATGCCGTTTGTGCGTCGCTGGTAAACACGACCGTCGCAAAATAGTCACCTCCCCGATACGCGGACAACACCTGTGGCCCTCAAAGCAACCATCTGCAAGGCGGAACTGAACATCTCCGATCTGGATCGCCATTACTACGCCCACCACACTCTGACCCTGGCCCGCCACCCGTCGGAAACCGATGCGCGGATGATGGTGCGGCTGCTGGCCTTCGCCTGCCACGCCGACGACCGGCTGACCTTCACCAAAGGCTTGTGCGTCAACGACGAACCGGCGCTGTGGCGCAAGTCGCTCACCGACGAGGTGGAGCTTTGGATCGAGGTCGGGCAACCTGAAGAGAAGCGGCTGCGTCAGGCCTGCGGCCGCGCCCGCCAGGTGGTGGTCTACGCCTACGGCGGCAGAAGCATCGATCTGTGGTGGACACAGCTGCGCCCGGCGGCGCAGCGGCTGGACAATCTCACCGTCGTCGCCCTGCCCGAAGGCACCGAGACCGCCCTGGCACAACTGGCGCAACGGGCCATGGCGCTCGACTGCACCCTGCAGGAGGGGCAGATCTGGTTCGGCGATGGCGCCACCACCCTCACCATCGAACCGCACTTCCTGCAACGGGCCGAAGGCGGCTGATACGCCAATGTGACGGGGCTCACACCGGGCCGAAATATATTTCCTGCGCCCCCTTCCTTTCCCCCGGGCCCTGGCCGAGAATGACGGCGTCCGGGGCAGGAGGCCGCGAGGCGCAGCTGTCCACTCCCAAGACCGCCCGCGGCGGCCCCCCTGCGATCCACCCCGGTATTCATCTGTCCCACTTAATCATGCAGAGGTCCTTTGCGGCGCGTGTATGCTCGGTAACACTGAAACAGACGCAACATCCACCATCGAATCCCGCACATGGAACAGGCCGCTGCCTTCCTATGTGCCCCCCGCCACGACCACCCAGACGCATCATCAGGCACGGCACTTTCTCTCCGCCGGCGAGCACCGGCTGCTGCCGTTCACCATCGACGCCAAACCGCTGTTCGACAGTCATCTGCGCAACAGCGACTTCGTGGTCGCCGACCTGAGTTTCGCCAACAACTTCATCTGGCTGTCGCGCATGAGCGCTTTTCACCAAATCATCGCCGACTGCTTCTGCCTGTTCAGCCTCAACGGCAACCAGCTGGGCATGCTGCTGCCGCCCATCGGCGCGGCGGACAACCCGCTCAAGGCGCTGCGCAGCTGCATCGCCGTCATGGACGACTACAACAACGCGCCGGGCGAAACCCAGGTCGATTACGTCACCCCGGAGTTCGCCCGCCTGCTGAAACTCGACGGCGACGGCGTCACGCCGCATCTGCCGCGCGGTCCGTGGCGATTGGAGCCGGCGTTTCCCGACTACATCTATCGCACCACCGACCTGATCGAACTGCGCGGCAACAGTTACAAGACCAAACGCAGCGAGATCAATCAGTTCGTCCGCACCTATCCGCGGCACACCGTCGAACCGCTACGGCGCCATCACTGGCAGGGCATACGGGAACTGTTGAGCAACTGGATGCATGCCCGCATCGCCGGGCTGAGCGGCACCGCAGTGGCGGAATTCGTCGCCAGCATCGAACTGGAACGCCAGGCCATAGAGCGGGCGCTCGCCCATTACGATGCGTTGGGCTTGCGGGGGTTGTGCCTGCTGATCGACGGGCGGTTGGCCGGTTTTACCATCGGCGAACGTCTCAACGACAACGTCGCCAGCATCCTGATCGAGAAGACCGATTTCGCCATCCCCGGTGCGGCGCAGTATCTGTTCCGCGAATTCGTCAAGACCTTCGCCGACTGCCGCTACATCAACGTCGGCGACGACCTCGGCCTGGAGAACATGCGCCGCGTGAAGATGAGCTATCGACCGGCAATGTTCGCGGAGAAATTCACGCTGCGTCGCAGTGAGTGACCGCGGAACGGCGGCGTAGACGCAACACCGCGGGCGGCAAGCCACTTTCGCGGCGATCAGGGCAGCGGCAACGCCGTCTTGTCCACCACCCGCCGCAGCACGAAGCTGGAGTGAACCCCGCTCACCCCCTCGATACGGGTGATCTGGTCCAGCAACAGCGCCTGGTAGGCATCCATGTCGCGCACGACCACCTTGAGCTGATAGTCCGCGTCCTGCCCGGTGACCAACAGGCACTCCAGCACCTCCGGCAGGGCCGCCACCCTGGCCTCGAAGTTGGCGAAGCGCTCCGGCGTGTGGCGGTCCATGGAGATGTGGATCAGCGCCGTCAGGCTCAGCCCCAGCACCTTGGCGTCCAGCAGGGCGCGGTAGCCGGTGATGATCCCCGCCTCCTCCAGGGCGCGGACCCGGCGCAGGCAGGGCGAAGGCGACAGGCCGATACGGTCGGCCAGTTCCTGATTGGTCAGTCGGCCCTCCTGTTGCAGCAGCTCCAGGATGCGGCGGTCGTAGCGATCCAACTTCATGGTTTGCTCTCTTCGGGTTGCGGGCTCCCGAGTTCATTAGAAGATTATGGTGCAATATCCATGAATTCAGCAACTATATTGCCGTCTATTTCCGATATCAGCACAAATTAGCAAGCACATTTCGCGGCGACTGCCCTAATCTTTCACCAACCCGCAAACATCGGGTGACACCCGCCGGACTCTTACCGGAAACCGGCAAGGCAACGCCCCACAAGGTCGACGCCAACAAGGAGCAACCACGGGAAGCACGGTGAACCCGTCACGAAAGACAGGGTTCCCCGTGCCCCCAGTGCGCCCCGTGGTTATGGCTTTTACGAACATCAATGGAGAAAACCATGCAGCCGTTCGACCCCAGCAAATACCGCCCGACCCCGGTCGTGCCGATGCGCAACCGCCAGTGGCCCAACCGCACCATCGAGCAGGCGCCCGTGTGGGCCAGCGTCGACCTGCGCGACGGCAACCAGGCGCTGCTCGAACCGATGAGCGTAGGGCAGAAACGCAAGCTGTGGGCGCTGCTGGTCAAGCTCGGCTTCAAGGAGATCGAGGTGGGCTTTCCCGCCGCCAGCCAGCCGGACTACGACTTCGTGCGCTGGCTCATCGAGGAGAAGCAGATCCCGGACGACGTCACCGTGCAGGTGCTGGTGCAGGCGCGCGAGGCGCTGATCGCACGCACCTTCGAGGCGCTGCGCGGCGCTAAGAGGGCCATCGTCCACGTCTACAACTCCACCTCCACGGTGCAGCGCGAACGGGTGTTCGGCCTCGACCGCGACGGCATCAAGAACATTGCCGTGCAGGGGGCGCAATGGGTGGCGCGCGAGGCGGCCAAATACCCCGACACCGACTGGCGCTTCGAGTATTCGCCGGAGAGCTTCTCCAATACCGAGATGGACTACGCGGTGGAGGTGTGCGAGGCGGTGATGGAGGTGTGGCAGCCGACGCCGCAGAAACCCTGCATCATCAACCTCCCTTCCACGGTGGAGAGCGCCACGCCCAACGTGTTCGCCGACCAGGTGGAGTATTTCTGCACTCACATCGGCCGCCGCGACGCGGTGGTGGTGTCGGTGCACACCCACAACGACCGCGGCTGCGCCGTCGCCGCCGGCGAGCTGGCGCTGCTGGCCGGCGCCGACCGGGTCGAGGGCACGCTGCTCGGCAACGGCGAGCGCACCGGCAACATGGACATCGTCACCATGGCGATGAACCTCTACAGCCAGGGCGTCGACCCGC
>CAYQWR010000010.1:0-12511 GCA_964421235.1 uncultured Thiohalomonas sp.
ACTGCTCCGGCCCCGACGCCCGAGCCGGCTCCCGCGCCGACCCCGACGCCCAAGCTGGCGCTTGCTCCGGTCCCGACCCCGGCGCCCACGCCGGTCACTGCTCCGGCCCCGACGCCCGAGCCGGCTCCCGCGCCGACCCCGACGCCCAAGCTGGCGCTTGCTCCGGTCCCGACCCCGGCGCCCACGCCGGTCACTGCTCCGGCCCCGACGCCCGAGCCGGCTCCCGCGCCGACCCCGACGCCCAAGCCTGCGCCCGTTCCGAAGCCGATCCCCGCACCGGTTCCGGCGACTCCTGTCGCCGTCGCGGGGACCAGCCCGGCCGCCGCCAAGAGCCCAAGCGGCGAGGCCCCCGAGAGCGAACAACGGGCGGTCGTCGATGCCCTCAATGGCTGGGCCAAGGCTTGGTCGCAGCAGAACGTTGCCGCCTATCTCGCTCATTACGCCGCCGATTACGCGCCGCCGGGTACCAGCCGCGGCGCCTGGGAGAGGGAGCGGCGTCTGCACCTGACCCGGCCGGCCTGGATCAAGGTGTCCTTGTCCGGCATCGACGTTCGCGTCACCGCGCCCGCCCAGGCGACGGTCACCCTGACCCAGCACTACTCGGCCGCGGGCTATAAGGATGTGACGATTAAGCGCCTGGCACTTGTATTACGCGACGGAAACTGGATGATCACTTCGGAACAGTCGCTCAAGGTCATGCGTTAGCGGATGCGTACACGGGTCAGAAAATTGTTGGTCACGGGAGGGCTGCTGGCGCTGTCGGTGACGCTGTTCGGCGCCCATCGATACGAAAAGGACGAGGTCACGGCGACGCCGACGCTGGCCGGTATCGAGCACGTCGATCTGTCGTCCGTCGGCAGCAACGAAGGCCGGATGCTGCTCTATTCCCACGCCCTGGCGCGTCTCAACGAGCGGTTGGCCCACTATCCGGACGACTACGAGGCGAGCCTGCTGAAGGGGATCATCGACTTCAAGTCGGGACGCCTGCGCGAGGCGCGCCGGCAGCTGGCCTCACTGGTCAGGCGCGCCCCCAAGTTCCACCTGGCCTATCTGGTGCAGGGCGACCTGCTGTTGGCCCAGACCCAGACCGTCACCGATTTCGGCGGCACCCCCCTGCTGGCGGGGCTGGAGAAACCGGACGACAAGGCGCTGGAACAGCTGCGCGCCGAAGCCGAGGCGCGCCTCAACGCCTATCTCGACACCTTGCCGCAGGACCGCATTCCCCGCGCCCTGCTGGCCCTGGGCCGCACGGTGAAGACGGCGCTGGTGGTGGACAAGCAGAGTCACCGGCTCTACGTCTATCGGCGCGAAGGCGACGGTCAGCCGCCGCACCTGGTCCGCGACTTCTACGTCAGTACCGGCAAACTGAGCGGCGACAAGAGCAGCAGCGGCGACATGCGGACGCCGGAGGGGGTCTACTTCCTCACCCGCCACATTCCCAACCGTGCGCTGCCGGAAAAGTACGGCTCCGGCGCCTATCCGCTCGATTACCCCAACGAACTGGACGCCCATGAGGGCAAGACCGGCGAGGGGATCTGGCTGCACGGCACCGACAACGCCTTCTACAGTCGTCCGCCGCAGGACAGCGAGGGCTGCGTGGTGCTGCCCAACATCGACCTCGACCATGTGGGCGCCTACATCCATCCGGGCGTCACCCCGCTGGTGATCACGGCGAAGGTGGACTGGATCGACAAGGCCGTATGGCTCAAGCAGCGCGACAGCCTGGAGGCGGCGCTCCAATCGTGGGCGCAGGACTGGGCCAGCGGCAACGTCGACAAATATCTCAGCCACTACGCCCCGGACTTCTGGAGCCCCGGTTACGACTACCGGCAATGGGTGGCGCGCAAGCGCGCGGTGGCCCAGGGCAAACGGTTCCAACAGGTGAAACTCTCCGATATCTCGTTGCTGGCCTATCCCAAGGCGGCGGCCGGCGGACGCGACATGGTGGTGGCCGATCTGGAGCAGCACTACCGCTCCAACAACTTCAGCAGCGATATCGACAAGCGGCTCTATCTGGTCAACGACGATGGCCGCTGGCGCGTGTTGTACGAAGGCAATCAGTAGCGCAGGCGATACCACAGCGCGCCGAGCCACTCGTGCAGCGCCAGGCGGCTGTCGAGCAGCGCTTCGGCGCTAGGCAGCAACGCCAGCGGCAGCGGCGTATCGCGGGTGCCAAATCCGGTCGGTGCCGCGACGATCTCCAGGCCGGTCCGCTTGAACGCGGCAACGGCACGCGCCATGTGCCAGGCGTGGGTCACCAGCAGAATGCGGTGGATATGCCGCGCCGCCAGCAGCCGGCCGCTGTACAGCGCATTCTCCTCGGTATTGCGGCTGCCCCGTTCCACCCACACCTGTTCGCTCCCGAATGCCTGCCGCAGCGTCGCCGCCATCAAGGTGGCCTCCGGCACCTTTTCACCGAGCGGGGCACCGCCGCTGGCCAGAATCGGCACGCCGGTGAGACGCTGCAGGTAGGCGGCGTAGCGCAACCGTTGCAGGCTGTAGGCGGAGGGGACGGCAGCGCCGTACTCCGGGCCGCGGCTGCGGCCCGCGCCCAACACCACGATCGCCTCCGCTCCGCTGGAGCGGACCTGGGCCGTGGTCAGGGCAGGATAGCTTTCCGTGGCGCGCAACAGGAACGTACCCACCAGCGGTGTGGCGCACAGATAGAGCAGCCCGAGTCCCGCCGCCGTCAGCCAGCGGGCGCGCAGCCAGCCGCGCGCGGACAGCGCCAGCCCCACCGCGGCCAACAGCAGCGGTCCGCCCGGTGGCAGCAGCAGAGTTTCGAGGGTGCGGGTGAGAAGTATGCTCACGTTGTCTGGCCCACGGTGGATTAGATCGCCCTAGGCTACCAGCAATGTCATTTCCATGCTGGAGTGCAGGTTTCACAAACCATGGACGGATAGGCCGTTTCGCAGAGACAGTCGGGTCGTCGGTCCCGGGTGTCGGGTGTCGGGCGTCGGCGCGGTGAATGTCGGGCGGGTTTCCATCACGCGACGGTTGGCGTAGCGAATGCGTACAAATGCCCCTTCGGAAATGGCGGACACTGATCGCCTCGAGCGCGCGGCCCAGTATGTTCCAAACGGCCCATGATTGTGCCGGCTGCAAATTATTGCGCGACACGAAGTCAGCCGAATCAAGTGAGTCGCAGGCGATACAAACGCACGCAAGGAAGCGGGTTGTCCCGAACGACGATCAACACTTCCCATGCCCATGACGATCGCTTTCGGGCGACGATGCATCGATGTACTGAATCATGACAATACGCATGAATGCGCGTCGGAAAACGCGTCGAACGTAGACATCGGATACATGCACGTCGTACCCTCAAGCGGATGTCTCAGTAAAATACAGCTACGATATTCAATAACCGCACGAGTAACGAGTGAAATACGCGCGCATGGTCATACGCGTTGTGGTTACGCATGGCATTAACGCGACGGACTTCATTATCCACGACGTTATTGCGCCTAACTCAAAGTGAACGCCAATTTCACCTCGTTATAACGCCAATGGAAAGGCGTGCGCCTCGCCTGAAGTAAATGTCAGGTGAAGAGAATCACCGGCGCCGATGGCGGCTTTGTGTCGGCTCCGTGCACGGCTCGCTGTCCGAATGATGTTTTTCTACGATAATGGTTTTACGGTGGAACACTATGGCGGTTTCGTTCGTCGGGGTCAGACGGCCAGTGGATACTGTTCCGCCGTCCCGTATTGCGTCCAAGGAATGCTCGCGCGCAATTGATGAAGGATGCAGTTCGAGCCGACGAATGATTGTTGTCGGCTTCGCTACAGACAGTGCATCCATGATGGAGAAGTTACGCAATGAGCAATAAGCGCACCGCTCGACATATGTCCATGCAGGTCAAAATGAATCTGGCATTACTGTTGGTTTTTGCCTTGGTAATGGTCGCGGCGCTTTACTATTCGATGACGGATGAGAATCATTTGGCTCTGCAAGTGGTGAAGCAGCAAATGAAAGCCTCGGCGGACTCCTATTTCGACAGCCTCAACACCATGATGCTTACCGGCACCATGAGTCAACGTGAAGTGTTGCGTAAGAAAATGCGCGACCGGCCGGGGGTGTTGGATGCAAGAATCATTCGCGGCCAACCAGTGATAAAACAGTTCGGTCCGGGCTTTGCAGACGAGAAGCCGGTCGACGACCTCGATAAGCGCGCCCTGGCCGGCGAACCCATCGAGCAGCTGACGGATAACGGTAGCGTGCTGACCGTTATAGAACCTATGCGCGCCGAAAAGGATTATCGTGGCACCAACTGTCTGATGTGCCATCAGGTGCCTGTTGGCACGGTGAACGGTGCTGTTCGTCTCAGCTATTCGTTGAAGCCGCTACAACGACAGATAACGCACAATGTGTGGATGGAAGCGGCCAGATATATTGCGTTGTTTGCGTTCGGTATGGTGCTCATGATGTATATGGTGCGCCGCGTACTCATTCGTCGTATCAACGCTCTTCGCGGCACCATCGAGAGTGTGGAGAGGAGCGAGGACCTGAGTCATAGCATCGCCGTCGAAGCGGACGACGAATTGGGCGCCGTGGGGCACGCGTTCAACAGCATGATTAACAAATTCGGCAATAGCCTGAAAGTCGTGACAAAATCCACTCACCAGTTAAACGAAGTATCGCAACGCATCGCCGCGCTGGCGGATGAGACTCTAGCGACAGTGATGCAACAGCGCAGCGAAACCGACATGGTGGCCTCCGCCATGAATGAAATGAGCAGTACGGTGCACGAGGTGGCACGGAGCTCGTCGCAGACCGCCGCCAACTCGAGTAATGCGGACGCCGAGGCGAAAAACGGCGCCTTGGTGGCAACCGAGGCGATCGGTGCGATCATGGTGTTGATCAGCGATATCGAGAACGCAAGCAAGGTGATTGCCAAAGTCGAGAGCGACAGCGCAGGCATCGGTATGGTGCTGGATGTAATCAAAGGGATCGCCGAGCAGACCAACCTGCTGGCGTTGAACGCGGCAATCGAGGCGGCTCGGGCCGGCGAGCAGGGTCGCGGTTTCGCCGTGGTGGCCGACGAGGTGCGGACCCTGGCGTCCCGTACCCAACAGTCCACGGCGGAGATTCAGTCGATGATAGAACAGTTGCAGACGGGTGCCCGCGACGCGGTTCGCGCCATGGATGCGGCGCACACTCAGGCCCAGAGCGGGTCTGAACAAGTGGAGAATGCCGCCGAGAATCTGGCGATGATCGCCGGCGAAGTCGCTACCATCAATGACATGAATGCGCAAATTGCGACCGCCGCCGAGGAGCAGAGCGCCGTGGCCGAAGAGATTAGCCGCAATGTCACGAACATCAGCCACATCGCCGACAAAACTTCCGAGGGCGCCAAGCAGACGGCCCAGATCAGCGACGAACTCGTGCAGCTGGCGGCGGAACTGGAGCGCCTTGTCAACCGCTTCAGGCACTGAACGTTCACGCCGTAGTGGGCGACGAAACCGCTACGGCTGATTCAAACGGCGTGGCATTGAAACGTCTGCGCCGGCTGTTCGAACGGCAATCAATGCTCACGCGCATCAGCTCACGTCGGCTCGGTAGCCGATGCGGAAACCACCCCAATGCCTCCCCTGTATATAAATCGGTATCGAGATATCGTGCATCACCTCGCCGGTATCACGCTTGTAGGTTTGCAACAGGAATTTCTTGGTATGGCTTCCGCAGCGGGAGCCGGTACGATCGTCGAAGATGCGCTTGGTGCGATTGTTGACCAGATCCTTCTCGTAGTCGCCGGTAAGGGGGTGCGAGTAACGCTGGTTATGGGTTGGGAAATAGCCATTGGTATCGACGGCGCCGGCATAGACGATCTCCGGGTAGTGTTGCAGGATCGGTTCCTGTATCGCAGGCAGCACCGTATCGGTGAAGTCGTCGAAGCGAGTCTTGTACTTGGGCGGATTGGTGCCGGGGATGAGTTGATAATCGCGGTCCAGCAGATCGTCGAGGCGGATGCGGCCCTGCTCCACCGCCTGTTCGAAGAGTTTACCCACCGCATTGGCCGCGTCGTCGGCCACCTTGCGCATCCGGTCATGCGCCGTGTCGAGCTTGAGGCTGCCGAGAGTCTCGTGGATAAACTCCGCCAGTTCCGCCAGATTGAGCGCTTGATCGGCGGCACCTGCCACCTGCTCCTCCGTCTCGCGCAAGTGCGTCCCGAGTGTCGAGAGCGCTTGCGATATCTGTTCGACCTCCGCCGAATTCTCCTCGGCACCGGTGCTGATGCCGCGCACCTGCAGTTCGACATTCTCCGAATGCCTGCCGATGCCGCGCAAACGTTCGCGCACCGCTTCGGCCTGCGTCGCGCCGCGCTCGATCTCGGCCGCCAGTTCCTGCATGTTGCCTACCACTCCGGTGATGGCATTGGTGATGTCGTTGATGGTACTGCCTATCTCGGCGGTGGCGGCGGAGGTTTTGCTCGCCAACTGCCGTACTTCGTCGGCCACCACGGCAAAACCACGGCCATGCTCACCCGCGCGTGCCGCCTCGATGGCGGCGTTCAGCGCCAGCAGATTGGTCTGGTCGGCAATGAGGCCGATGACTTCACTGATGCGGCGAATCTCCGTGGATTGAGTGGCCAGACCGGCAATCAGTACCGAACTCTGGTCGGCCTTATCACGGGTATGCTCAAGCTGCGCGGTCGTCTCGCTGATGGCAGACTGACCATCGAGCGTCGCGCTGCGCGTCTGTTCCGCCGACTCGGCGGCACTGCCGGTGCGTTGCGCCACGTCGTCCACCGTCACGGCAATATGACTGGTGGACTCGGCAATGCTGTTGATCCCGCCGACCTCCTGATGAAGCTTTTCCTTCAGGCGGTCGGCGGCAAACGAAACCTCGGCGGCGGCAATGGCGATCCCGCTGCCTTTTGCAGCAAGTTGCAAAGCCAATGTATTGAAGCTTTTCAGGGCATCGGCAATCGCAGCATAGTCGGCGCCCGCAGGATTGTGTCGGCGCAATCCGGCGTCATCGTCCGCTGCGGCCCCGGCCGCGATTTGGCGTAACCGCGTCAGCATCGCCAGCAGAGGGCGCTGGCGCGAAATCAGCAACGGTACCATCGTCAGTGCCGCCAGCAGGGCGGTCGCCGCGACGGACCACATTGGGGGTAATGCCGGCCAGAGTGTATTTATCCCTGCACCGCCTGCCGTGCCCACCATCCCTGGCAGTAACACCCCGGGGAGAATTTCCTGCATAAGGTGTTTGCCGAGAGTCATGATATTCCTCACAAATGTCGTTGCCCTGATAGAGCGCCTGGTTGTCCCTCGTTGGGTGTCGTCCAAAACAATGCCTCACAAAGCCGTCCGGCTTCGATGCACTGTCGAGTGACGCTTGTCCTTCTGAAAGTCAGGCGCATGCATATCGGGCATAGCGCCAACGCCACCACGCGGCTGTTGGACGCAGTACACTGCTCAGGAATATGCTGCTTGCAAATAACGTAAATGCAGCCTGCCATTCGTTCAGAATGGCATGACAGCAATTGGTGCCCCCGTACCGCTTTTCTTATTATTGCTCCACCGTCATGGGCGGAGTTCTATTGTCCTGAGAATTTATACCACATTTTCGCCCCGCGCCTGCAATTCCGCCTGGTAAGACGAACGCACCATCGGGCCGCTGGCGACGTTGGTGAAACCCAGTTCGCGCGCAATGGCGGCCAGCGCCTTGAACTCATCCGGCGTTACGTAGCGCTCCACCGGTAGGTGGTGGCGCGACGGTTGCAGGTATTGGCCGAGGGTAAGGTGGGTGCAGCCGTGGGCACGTAGATCGCGCAACACTTCGATCAGTTCGCCATCGCTTTCGCCCAGGCCCAGCATCAGTCCCGACTTGGTCGGTACCTGCGGATGGCGTTCGCGGAATTGCCGCAACAGTTGCAGCGAGCCGCGGTAATCGGCGCCGGGACGCGCCTGCGGGTAGAGCCGCGGCACGGTTTCCAGATTGTGGTTGAAGACGTCGGGCAGGGCGTTGTCCAGTGCGGCCAGTGCGATCGTTTCGCGGCCGCGGAAGTCGGGTACCAGTATCTCGATGCCGGTGGCGGGCGTGGCGGCGCGCACGGCTTCGATGCAGGCGGCGAAATGAGCGGCGCCGCCGTCGCGCAGGTCGTCGCGATCGACCGAGGTGATGACGACGAAGCGCAGTCCCATGGCCGCGACGGTTGCGGCCAGGTGTTGCGGTTCGTCCGGGTCGAGCGGCTGCGGCCGGCCGTGCGCCACGTCGCAAAAGGGGCAGCGCCGGGTGCAGATGCCGCCCATGATCATGAACGTCGCGGTGCCGTGGCCGAAGCACTCGCCCAGGTTGGGGCAGGCCGCCTCTTCGCACACCGTGTGCAGCTTTTGTTCGCGCAGGATCGCCTTGATGCGCAACACCTCGGGACTGTTGGGCGAGCGTGCGCGGATCCAGTGCGGCTTTTTCAGCGGCGCCTCCTTCGGCGCCACCTTGATCGGGATACGCGAGACCTTGCTCTCCCCTTTGAGGGGGTTGGGCGGGTCGATGGGCAATTCGTGGTCGGACATTGGACGATTCTAACCGGTTGACGGGTCACGGCTATTGGCGGCAGCGCATGGGCGCTCTGCGTCGATAACCACAAACAGCGTGTTGTCTATTGGCCGCACACGAATCCCCGGTGATTGATGTATGAGGATGGTTGTATTGTGGGGGTGGTGCCGGCTTTTCACAAACTCACGGCGAACGATTGCTTCGGGTTGCCGGGTCTCATGCGATTTTCTCTATGCCAACAGCGGCACCTGGAGCGACGGCGATAGCGGTGTGGCCGGCGTCGGCGACCCGGCATCGAGTCCGGTACTCGATTCGTGCTGTCTACAAATCATCGCAAAACTCAGAACCCCAAAGATCTTAACCACGGGGAACATTTATGCCCTTTGGGTGCGGGGGACACAGGGACTTAACTCCAATATCACCGTCGATACAGACACAATCGCCCTTGTATTCCCCGTGCTCCCCGTGGTCGATTCATGGCTTTGGGATTTTGAGATAGGTTCGGGTGCCTTAGCTGCTGGTGCTGCCCGGTGTTACGAGAGATTCCGGATGGACCGTATCGGGCGCCGTAGGCGGCTATCCGGTTTGCCTATGGTTCCAGAGCTTCACCGATAATGGCGGCCAGCCGCTCGGCCACGCTGTCGATGTCGTCATCGACGCCGAGGGCGCGCAACTGGGTTACCGCAAGGCCGGGATAGCCGCAGGGGTTGATGCGTTTGAAGGGTTCGAGGTCCATCTCCACGTTGAACGCCAGGCCGTGATAGCTGCAACCGCGCCGCACGCGCAGGCCCAACGCCGCGATCTTGGCGCCGTCGACGTAGACGCCGGGGGCATCGCGGCGTGCGTTGGCTTCAATACCGTAGCCGGCCAATAGATCGATGACCGCCTGTTCCATCAGGCTTACCAGTTGGCGTACACCGAGATGGCGGCGGCGCAGGTCGAGCAACAGGTAGAGCACGATCTGGCCGGGCGCGTGATAGGTGACCTGGCCGCCGCGATCGATCTGGACGACGTCGATGGTGCCGGGGTCGAGCAGGTGTTCGGCCTTGCCGTTGAGGCCGACGGTGAACACCGGCGGGTGCTGCACCAGCCACAGCTCGTCGGGCGTCTCCGCGCCGCGCTGCTCGGTGAAGCGCTGCATGGCGTGCCATGTCTGTGTGTAGTCGGCCAGACCCAGTCTGTGGATTTGAATCGGTGTCGTCATTTGAACGAGGAAAGTGGGATACAGGATACAAGGGCAAAGGGAAAAAGGGATGCGTCAGCCTGTATGTGGTTAACATAGGCGCAAGGTCCTGTATTCACAACGCCATCAATACCCGCTCATGGCCAGTGAGTTCGCGGTAGATGGCGTCGAGCTGGGCCTGGCTTTCGGCGCGCACGACGACGGTGACCGACAGGTATTTGCCGTTGCTGCTGGGGCGGATGCTGACGGCCCCTTCGCGCAGGTCGGCGATGTGGCGTCCGACCAGGGTGACCACCAGCGCGTCGAAATCATCGGCCGCGAGCCCCATCGCCTTGATGGGAAAGTCGCAGGGAAATTCCAGGGCCGTTGGTTGCGCGTCCATAGCCGAATCAATCGACCTCGCCGGCACGGAATGCGCGCTTATAGTCGGCGTAGAGACGGCTGATGCGCTGCCACACGGGGCCGGGGCGGCCGTCGCCGATGAGAGCGCCGTCGAGCCGGGTCACGGCCGCCACCTCTTTGGTGGAACTGGAGATCCACAGCTCGTCGGCGGCGCGCAGTTCGGCGGCGGTGACGTCGACCTCGTGGCACGGGATGCCATTGGCGTGACACAGCTCCACCACCAGATCACGGGTGATGCCGGGCAGCAGCAGGTTGCTCTTCGGCGGCGTGCGCACCTCGCCGTGGCGGACGATGAAGAGGTTGCTGGCGGCGCCTTCGGTGGCGTTGCCGTCGCGCAGCAGGATCGCCTCCGCCGCGCCGGCGTCGATGGCGTGCTGGCGCATCAAGACGTTGGGCAACAGGGTGATGGCCTTGATGTTGCAATGTTTCCAGCGGATGTCGTCGACGGTCACCGCGCTGATACCGTCGCGCGCCGCGGCATCGGGTTCGCTGAGCGGCGAGGACATGGCGAACACGGTGGGGCGCGGTTCGGCGGGAAAGGCGTGATCGCGTTTGGGCGCGACGCCGCGGGTCACTTGCAGATACAACGACTGATCGCCGTCGCCGTTGCGGGCGATGAGGTCGAGTAGAATGCCGCGCCACTGGCCGTGGTCCATGGGGTTGGCGCTGCGGATTCCCTCCAGACTCTGATCGAGCCGCGCCAGATGGTGTTCGAGACGGAATGGCCGGCCGCCATAGACCGGGATCACTTCATAGACGCCGTCACCGAACAGAAAACCGCGATCGAGGACCGATATCTTCGCCTCGGTTACCGGCAGGAGCTCGCCGTTGAGGTAAACGATGTCGTCAGTCATGGCGGCGGCGTTGCACCGCTATTGGAACCAAAGGCGCACGTCGTCCAGCATGCGTTGCCAGAGACTGCCCTGGGGCACGGTCTCCAACGCGATCAGCGGGCGCTGGGCCACGGTTTGGTCGCCCAGTTTGACGTTGACGGTGCCGAGACGTTGGCCCTTCTGAGTCGGCGCGACGATGGTACCGTCGATGGTCATGGAGGCGCTCAGCTTGTTGTACTGGCCGCGCGGAACGGTGATGTAGAGCGGCTTGGCAATGCCCAGGTCGACGGTGTCGTCGGCGCCCTTCCAGATGCGCATCGCCTTGAGTGACTGGGCGGCATCGTAGAGCTTGTGCGTCTCGTAGAAGCGGAAGCCGTAGTTGAGCAGCTTCTCGCTCTCGCTGGCGCGGCCGTTGTCGGTCTTGGCGCCCATGACGACGGAGATCAGGCGCATGCCGTCGCGCTTGGCGGAGGCGACCAGGCAGTAGCCGGCGCTTTCGGTGTGGCCGGTCTTCAGGCCGTCGACCGAACTGTCGCGCCACAGCAGCAGGTTGCGGTTGTGCTGGGAGATGCCGTCGTAGGTGTACTCCTTCACCGCATCCCAGTGATAGTACTCGGGGAAGTCACGGATCAGCGCGCGCGCCAGGATGGCGAGGTCGTGCGGCGTCGTGTAGTGATCGGCGATGGGCAGTCCGGTGGCATCGGAATAATGAGTGTTGTTCATGCCGAGCGCGCGCGCGTGCTCGTTCATCAGCGCGACGAAGGTATCCTCGCTGCCGGCGACGTATTCGGACAGCGCGACGGCGGCGTCATTGCCGGAGTCGATCAGCATGCCTTGCAGCAGTTGTTCCACCGATACCTGTTTGCCGACCTCGATGAACATGCGCGACCCGCCGGTACGCCACGCCTTCTTGCTGATGCGCACCAGGTCGTTGAGATGGATCTGGCCGGCGCGCAACTCGGAGAACACCACGTAGGCCGTCATCAGCTTGGTGAGGCTGGCGGGCTCCATGTGTTCGTCGCCGTTCTTTTCCGCCAGGACGTTGCCGCTGTTGTAGTCGAGCAGATAATAGCCGTGGACGTCGACGGCCGGCGGGTCGGGGATCAGGCTCGGCACCGCGAATGCGGTGGAAGCGGAGAGCAACAATGCAACGAAGGAGATAGTAAGTAGCCGTTTCATAGTGGACTGCACGGCCGCAGCGTTGCGGCATTAGCTGTTGGATTTGGTCAAGTTTAACGCTTTATCGCGGCAAAATGTAGTTACACCGGGTGTTAGGCCCGGCCATCGGCGGGAAGTTCAATCGACGACCACGCTCGGTCTGCCCAGACCGAGTGCGCCAAGCCGGTGGGCCAGCTGGTCGGCCTCCTCGACGTTGGGGATGGGGCCGACGCGGACGCGGTAGAGCGTAAGGTGATTATTGTCGTGTCCTTCCTGGATGACTACGGGCGGCAGGTCATCGTGCGCCAGCCGTTGGCGCAACTGTTCGGCATTGCTGCGACTGATGAAGGCGCCCACCTGGAGATAGAGGTTGACCGGCTTGGGCATCGGGGCGGCGGCCGACAAACGGGCCGGCGCGGCAACGGCTGTGGCGGT
>CAYQWR010000010.1:12611-26750 GCA_964421235.1 uncultured Thiohalomonas sp.
CGGGTGCGGCGGTGTTCTGTGCCAGCTGTGTCGGCGGTGGTGCCGGTTCGCCCGGGATAATGGCGCGGACCTCGACCAGGCCGGTGCCGGTGGCGACAATGCCGAGTTTGCTCGCCGCCGCGTAGGAGAGATCGATCAGGCGGTTGTCCATGAACGGGCCGCGATCGTTGACGCGCACGATGCAGCTGCGTCCGTTGCGCAGGTTGGTGACGCGAACGTAGGTCGGCAGAGGCAGTGTCTTGTTGGCGGCAGTCATCGCGTACATGTCGTAGATCTCGCCGTCGGAGGTGTGTTGTCCGTGAAACTTGGTACCGTACCAGGAGGCGATGCCGCGCCTGACGAAGCCCTTGGCGCTGGGCAGTACATGGTAGGTGCGGCCGTTGACCGTGTAGCTGGGCGGGTTACCGAGTTTGCTGTGCGGTTCGTAGTGCGGGATCGGATCGGGGATGTTCGACACATCCATCGGGCGGGACGGGCCGCTGTCGCGGGTGGTGAGGGTACCGCAACCCGCCAGCAGCAGCGCGGCGGCCGCTAGCGGCAGCCAGCGCCGGATGTCACACTCAGGACGGCGAGTCATTGAACACCGTAAGCGCCTTGCCGTCGTTTTCTTTCGCTTCACGTATGGCCTTGCTCAACTGGTAGACCGCCATGGCATAGAGCGGACTGCGGTTGTAGCGGGTGATCACGTAGAAGTTGTTGAAGGTCACCCACTCCTCCGGACCGTCATGGTTTTCCAGCTCCAGTAACGCGACGTCCATATCGGCCGGCAGCCGGCTCTGGGACGTGACGTCGTAGCTGCGCAGTTTCCCCGCTTCCGTTTGCGGCTTGAGTCCGAGATCCAGCAGCGCCTTGTAGCGGGTGCCGTGCACCAGGGCGGGCATCGCTACGAGGCCGCCGTCGATCCAGCCGTGCACTTTGAAGTAGTTGGCGATGCTGCCGATGATGTCGCGGTTGTCGTTCCACAGGTTGCGTTTGCCGTCGCCGTCGAAGTCCACGGCGTAGCTGCGGAAACTGCTGGGCATGAACTGCGGCGATCCCATCGCGCCGGCGTAGGAACCGGTCAGCTTGAACGGCCCCAGCCCCTCCTCGCGGATCATCAGCAGATATTGTTCCAGTTCCTTGCGGAAGAATGCGCCGCGCGGCGGATAATCGAAGGCCAGCGTGCTGAGCGCGTCGATCACGCGATAGCCGCCGGTATTGCGGCCGTAGCGCGTCTCCACGCCGAGGATCGCGACGATGTATTGCGGCGCGACGCCGTAGCGTTTCTCCGCCGCCGCCAGCGCCGCCGCGTTGGCCTTCCAGTACGCGACGCCGCCGCTGATGCGATCCTTGGTGACAAACAGCGAGCGATAGGCGTACCACGGCTTGCTTTCGGCAGGCCGGGCGATGGTGTCGATGATCTCCGGGTGGATCTCCACCTGACGAAATATCTTGATCAGGTCGGCGCGGGAAAAACCGTGCTGCTTGACCATGGCGTCGATGAACTGGTCGACGTCGCTGCGGCGGGTCAGATCGGTGTGCGCCTGGCAGGCGACGGCGAACACGCACAGCAGCGCAACGAGAATGGCACGGCCAAATTTCATATTACATCTTCAGTAGTTTGCGGTGTGTGTGTATGGACATCAGCATACCGAAGGATGCCATCAAGGTCACCATCGAGCTTCCGCCGTAGCTTATCAGCGGCAGCGGTACGCCCACCACCGGCAGCAGGCCGCTGACCATGCCGATGTTGACGAACACGTAGACCAGGAAGGTCATGGTGAGTCCGCCGGACAGCAGACGGGTGAAGGTGTCCTGGGCGCGGCCGGAGATATAGAGGCAGCGCAGGATGATGAACAGATAGAGGGCCAGCATCAGCAGGGCGCCGAACAGGCCGAACTCCTCGCCGAACACGGCGAAGATGAAGTCGGTGTGGCGCTCCGGCAGGAAGTCGAGGTGCGACTGGGTGCCGTTGAGCCAGCCTTTGCCGTAAGTCCCGCCGGAACCGATGGCGATGGTGGACTGGATGATGTGGTAGCCGGCGCCCAGCGGATCGCTCTCCGGATTGATGAAGGTGAGCACTCGCTGACGCTGATAGCCGTGCATGCCGAATTTCCACAACAGTACCGCGGTGGGGATGGCCAGGATGAAGGCGACGATCAGGTAGCGCCACGGCAGGCCGGCGAACAGCAGTACGAAGGCGCCCGCACTGATGATCAGCAGCGCGGTGCCCAGATCGGGTTGTTTGGCGATCAGCAGCGCCGGTACCGCGAACAGCGCGATGCCGACCAGGATGCGGCGGAAACGCGGCGGCAGCGGTGTTTCCGCCAGATACCAGGCCACCATCATCGGCACCGCCACCTTCATCACTTCCGACGGCTGGAAACGCAATATCCCCAGGTCGAGCCAGCGCTGGGCACCCTTGCCGATGACGCCCAGCGCCAGCACCGCGAGCAACAGGATCAGGCCGAAGGTGTAAATGTGCGGCGTCCAGCGGCGCACCGACTCGGGGCGGATTTGGGCGAATACGACCATCAGGAAGAACGCCAGGACCAGGCGCAGTGCCTGGCGCGTCACCATGCTCACGTCCTCGCCCGATGCCGAGTAGAGGATCACCAGGCCGAGTGCAGAGAGCAGCAGCAAAGCGATCACCAGCGGCATGTCCAGATGCAGTGTCGCCGGCAGACCGTGCCGACCGGGCCGCTGGTTCTCGTCAAGAATCATTGCATGTCCTTCTTCAGTTGACCGTCCGGACCCAGCAGATAGGTATCCATCACCTTGCGCGCGATAGGTGCCGCGACACTGCCGCCGCCGCCGCCGTTCTGTACCAGCACCGCCACCGCGATGCGCGGTTTGTCGGCGGGTGCGAAGCCGATGAACAGGGCGTGGTCGCGCAGCCGTTTGGGGACGTCCTGGGGGACGTAGACCTCATCCTGCTTGATGCCGAATACCTGCGCGGTACCGGTTTTGCCGGCAATCTGGTAGACCAGATGATCGCTGATGCTGTGCGCCGTACCATTATAGGCGGCGACCACGTTGATCATCGCCCGGTGGATACGTTGCCAGTCGCTCATGTTGACCACCGGTATCGGCGGCAGGGCCTGCGGCGGCGGGTAATTCTTTTGGCCGGTGATCGGGTCCTGCACCGCCTCCACCACGGTGGGAC
This sequence comes from uncultured Thiohalomonas sp., assembly GCA_964421235.1. GTDB lineage: Bacteria > Pseudomonadota > Gammaproteobacteria > Thiohalomonadales > Thiohalomonadaceae > Sulfurivermis. The sequence continues at coordinate 15,757 of CAYQWR010000010.1, forward strand.
GCATGCGCTTGCCGAACTCGGACAGCGTCGCCGTGGCCGATGCCAGTTGCAGCGGCGTGGCCAGGGTAAAGCCCTGGCCAATGCCGGTGATCAGCGTCTCGCCCGGAAACCATGGTTGGTGCTTGGCGCGCCGTTTCCATGTGCGCGACGGCATCAGTCCTGACGATTCGCCGGTCAGATCGATGCCGGTGCGATGGCCGAAGCCGAACTGCTGCATAAAGGTCGACATGCGATCGATGCCGAGCTTGAGGGCGAGATTGTAGAAGTAGACGTCACACGACTCGGTAATGGCATGACTGAGGTCGATGATGCCGTGGCCGTTCCTTTTCCAGCCACGATACTTGTGCGAGTCGCCCTTCAGCGTGTAGTAGCCGGGGCAGTAGATCTCCGTATTCGGGGTGACATCGTTCGATTCCAGTCCGGCCAGGCCGTAGAACGGTTTGACGGTGGAACCCGGCGGGTATTGTCCGGTGATGGCGCGATTGAACAGCGGCTGCGACTTGCTGGTGGTCAATTCGTTGTACGTCTTGGTATCGACGCCGTTGACGAACACGTTGGGGTCGAAGCTGGGCATGCTGACCAGGGCCAGCACGGCGCCGTTGGTCGGGTCGATCGCCACCAGCGCGCCGTACTGGTTGCCGAAGGCCTGTTCGGCGACGCGCTGTAGATTGACGTCGATGTTGAGGTAGAGATTGCGCCCCGGTACCGGCGGCGTGCGTTCCAGCACGCGCAGCACGCGGCCGCGGGCGTTGGTCTCGACCTGCTGGTAGCCGACCTTGCCGTGCAGTTCGTCCTCATAGGTCTTTTCCACCCCGCTCTTGCCGACGTGGTTGGTGCCGGCGTAGTTGGACGGGTCGAGGGTCTGCAGTTCCTGTACGTCGATGCGGCCGACATAACCCACCGTATGCGCCATCAGCGGGCCGAGTGGGTAATAGCGCGACAGGCGCGACTTTATCTCCACGCCCGGCAACCGATAGCGGTTGACCGCGATGCGGGCCACCTCCTCGTCGCTGAGGCGGAAGCGCAGCGGTATTTCCTCGAAGCGGCGCTTGTGTTTTACGAAGTCGCGGAAACTCTCCAGGTCGTCGTCGCTGACGTTGATCAGCTTACGGATCTCGCTCAGCGTCTGGTTCATGTTGGGGACGCGTTCGGGCACGATTTCGAGGCTGAAGGTCGGGATGTTTTCCGCCAGGATCACGCCGTTGCGATCGTAGATCAGACCGCGGGTGGGCGGGATCGGCTGGATGTCGACGCGGTTGTTGCGCGACAGCGTGGTGTAGTGCTGGTGATTGAGTACCTGCAGGTCGAACAGGCGCATTCCCAGCAGCAGGATCAGCACCACGCTGAATATGGCGGCCACGATGACGCGGCGGCGAAACAGGTAGCTCTCCCATTGCGGGTCTCTGAGCGGTAGGCCCCGCGCCATATCACCTCACCTGGAACTGGCGCCGCACGTCGCGCAGGATCAGGAATACCCAGGGCCACAGCAGCATGCTGGTGAGTGACGGCAGCCAATAGAGCCAGGTGCCGGGCGGTTGGCCGATGATGCCCTTGATCCACAGCACCAGCATCTGGTCGAGTGCCACCAGGATGAAGACGAACAGCGCCTGCTGCCACAACGGGAATACCCGTAGCCGCTGATGCAGACGCAGCGTCAGATAGGCGATCAGGGTCAGCGCCAGCGCGTTTTGTCCCAGCAGCGTTCCCTTTGCCACATCCAGCAGGATGCCCATGCTCCAGCCGACCCCGACGCCGACCCGTTCCGGCAGCGCCATGCACCAATAGATCAATGCCAGCGCCACCCATTCAGGGCGGAACAGCTCCGCCCAGTGGGGGAGGGGCAGCATCGTCAGCGTCAGGGCCACGATAAACGAGGCCCAGATCATCCAGCCGCCATGGTGCCGTGCCAGCGTCATCGCTTGATGCGCTCCGGCGCGGGCGCCGCCGCCTTGGGTCCGGCCGCCGGTTGTCGCGATACCAGCAGCACTTCACGGCTGCGCTCCAGGTGTGCCATCGGCGTGGCGATGACATGGGCGAAGGGCTGGGTCGGGTCGATCTTGATGGTGGCAATGGTCGCCACCGGATAGCCCGGCGGAAAGTGACCGCCCAAACCCGAGGTGACCAGCAGATCGCCGACCTGGATGTTGGTGTTGTTGGGAATGTTCGGGATCTCCAGGCGATCGGCTTCGCCGATACCCATGACGATGGCGCGCAGCCCGGTGCGGTTGTCCTGCACCGGCACGGCGTTGTTGGGATCGGTGATCAACAGGGCGGAGCTGGTCATGGTATTGACCTGGACCACCTGCCCCATGACGCCGTAGGCGTCGAGCAGCGGCTGGCCTTCGAACACGCCGTCGTTCTTGCCTTTGTTGATCAGCACGCGGCGCTGAAACGGATCCTGGTCGACCGCCATCAATTCGCCAATCAGCACATGTTCGTTGATCTTGGACGAGGAGTTGAGCAGTTCCCGCAAACGGGTGTTTTCCGCCTGCAGGGAAAAGAGTGTCTGCAACCGCATCTGCTGCAGCAATTCCCGTTCACGCAGCTGACGGTTCTCCTCCAGCAGCTTGCTGCGTGTCGCCAGCGTCTCGGAGGCCCAGTTGCCGACGGTCGCAGGGATATTGACCACGTATTGCAGCGGATAGACCACCAGGGAGAGATCGGCGCGAATGCTCTCCAGATGGTGCTGGCGATGGTCCATGGTCATGAGCGCCAGCGACGCCGCCATCAGCAGCACCAGCCGGATGGTGATGGGCGGCCCCTGAATGAACAGCCGTTTGATACGAAACCTCCGACGCTTAAAGGCAGAAGGTGGAAGGCAAAAGGCGGCAGGGTGATGGCAGGACGTCGTTACAGGCGACGATGCGTTGCCTATTTCCGCCTTCCGCCTTCATCCTTCTACCTTTGATGTCACTCCAGAGAGAATATTTCGTGGCCGTGTTCGTCGAGCAGCTCCAGCGCCCGGCCGCCGCCGCGGGCGACGCAGGAGAGCGGATCGTCGGCGATGATCACCGGCAGGCCGGTCTCTTCCATCAACAGGCGATCGAGTTCGCGCAGCAGCGCGCCGCCGCCGGTCAGCACCATGCCGCGCTCGGCGATGTCGGCGCCCAGCTCGGGCGGGGTCTGCTCCAGGGCGGTCTTGACCGCGTCGACGATGCCCGACAGCGGCTCCTGGATCGCCTCCAGGATCTCGTTGCTGTTGAGGGTGAAACTGCGCGGAATGCCTTCGGCCAGATTGCGCCCGCGTACTTCGGTCTCGCGCACCTCGGTGCTGGGATAGGCGGTGCCGATCTCCTGCTTGATGCGCTCGGCGGTCGATTCGCCGATCAGCGTGCCGTAGTTGCGGCGCACGTAATTGACGATGGCCTCGTCGAAGCGGTCGCCGCCGATGCGGACGGAGGAGGAGTAGACGATGCCGTTCAACGACAGGACCGCCACCTCGGTGGTGCCGCCGCCGATATCCAGCACCATGGAACCGCTGGCTTCGCTGATGGGCAGGCCGGCACCGATGGCCGCGGCCATCGGCTCTTCGATCAGGTAGACTTCGCGCGCACCCGCCCCGGCGGCCGACTCCCTGATGGCGCGGCGTTCCACCTGGGTCGCGCCGCAGGGAACGCAAATCAGCACACGGGGGCTGGGTTTGAAAAACTTGAACTTGTTCTCATGCACCTTGCGGATGAAGTGCTGGAGCATTTTTTCGGTGATGGTGAAGTCGGCGATGACGCCGTCCTTCATCGGCCGGATCGCCGTGATGTTGCCCGGCGTGCGCCCCAGCATGCGTTTGGCCTCGACACCCACCGCCGCGATTCGCTTGGGGCTGTTCGGACCCGACTCCTGCCGGATGGCCACCACCGACGGCTCGTTGAGCACGATACCCTCACCCTTTACATAGATAAGGGTATTGGCGGTGCCGAGGTCGATGGAAATATCGTAAGAGAAGATGCCCTTCAAGCGTCCGAACATAGGTGGTTCCAGAGGTTGTTATGCGTGCCCGGGATGGCTACGGGCTGGGATTGCCGAAAAACCCGAGTACTCTATCAACGGCATGGGGGTTTCGCAATGGTCGGGGCTTTGGGCGGGGTGGTATCTGTGATAAGTTTCGCCTTTTCCGCACATTATCTCTGCAGCAGGAGCGCCGCATGGCCCTGGAACGTAAAGACATCGAGAATATCGCCCACCTGGCACGCCTTGCCGTGAGCGAGGCGGATATCCCGGAATACGCGCGCAATCTCTCCAACATCCTGGCCCTGGTGGAGCAGATGCAGGCGGTGGATACCAGCGGCGTCACACCGATGGCCCATCCCCTCGATGCGGTGCAGCGCCTGCGCGACGATGCGGTGAGCGAGACCGATCAGCGCGCGCACTTCCAGCAAATCGCCCCCGCGGTGGAGGACGGCCTCTACCTGGTTCCCAAGGTCATCGAGTGAGGTGGATCGGAATCAGCGTGCCCTTTGGGTATCTGTCCGATAACCGTAACCCGTCGGGCCGCGGCCCGGCCCACATAATGAATCCGAATTAAACCATGCATAACAAGACCCTATCCGAACTTTCCGCCGGGCTGGCCGCCGGAGACTTCTCCAGCGAAGAGTTGACCCGCGCGTTCCTCGGACGCATCGAGAAATTCGACGCTCAGCTCAACAGCTTCATCACCGTGACCGCCGATTCCGCCCTGGCCCAGGCCCGGGCGGCCGACGCGCGCCGCGCCCAGGGCGAGGCCGCGCCGCTCACCGGCATTCCCCTGGCGCAAAAGGACATCTTCTGCACCAACGGCACCCGCACCAGCTGCGGTTCGAAGATGCTGGACAACTTCATCGCCCCCTACGACGCCACGGTGGTGGAGCACTGCAACGACGCCGGGCTGGTGATGCTGGGCAAGACCAACATGGACGAGTTCGCCATGGGCTCCTCCAACGAGACCAGCTTCTACGGCCCGGTGAAAAACCCGTGGAATCTCAAGGCGGTGCCGGGCGGCAGCTCCGGCGGCTCGGCCGCCGCGGTGGCTGCGCGGCTGACCCCGGTGGCCACCGGCACCGATACCGGCGGCTCCATCCGCCAGCCGGCCGCCCTGTGCGGCATCACCGGCATCAAGCCCACCTACGGCAGCGTCTCGCGCTACGGCATGATCGCCTTCGCCTCCTCCCTGGACCAGGGCGGTCCCCTGGCCCGCAGTGCCGAGGACTGCGCCCTGCTGCTCAACGTGATGGCCGGCTTCGACCCGCGCGATTCGACCTCGGTGGAACGGGCGACCCCCGACTATGGCGCCGCCCTCGGCAACCCGGTCAAGGGGTTGCGCATCGGCCTGCCCAAGGAGTACTTCGGCGCGGGGCTCGACCCCGCCGTGGCCCAGGCGGTGGATGAGGCCATCGCCGAGTACCGGCGGCTCGGCGCCGAGGTGGTGGAGATCTCCCTGCCCAACACCGCGCTGGCAGTGCCCACCTACTACGTCATCGCCCCGGCGGAGTGCTCCTCCAACCTCTCGCGCATGGACGGCGTGCGTTTCGGCTACCGTTGCCAGGAGCCGCAGAACCTGGAAGACCTCTACAAGCGTTCGCGCGGCGAAGGCTTCGGCGCCGAGGTCAAGCGCCGCATCATGATCGGCACCTACGCCCTCTCCGCCGGCTACTACGACGCCTACTACCTGAAGGCGCAGCAGCTGCGCCACCTGATCGCCGAGGACTTCAAGGCGGCGTTCGACAAGGTGGACGTGATCATGGGGCCGACCTCGCCCAGCGTCGCCTTCGACATCGGCGCCAAGAGCGACGACCCGGTGGCCATGTACCTGGCCGACGTCTACACCATCGCGGTGAACCTGGCCGGCCTGCCCGGCATGTCGCTGCCGGTAGGCTTCGCCGACGGCCGCCCGGTGGGGCTGCAGATCGTCGGCAACTATTTCGACGAGGCGCGCATGCTCGGCGCGGCGCACCAGTACCAACTGGCCACCGACTGGCATCAGCGCGTCCCGGTCGGGTTTGAATAACAAAGTTGCAGGTGACAAGTGACAAGTGGCAAGAAAAACACGCGGCTTCTTACTTGTAACTTGCGACTTGCAACTTGAGACTGACTTTATGGAATGGGAAACGGTTATCGGGCTTGAGATCCATGCCCAGCTTGCCACCAAGAGCAAGATCTTCTCCGGTGCGGCGACCGCCTACGGCGCGGCGCCCAACACCCAGGCCTGCGCGGTCGATCTGGGGCTGCCCGGCGTGCTGCCGGTATTGAACAAGGAAGTGGTGCGGATGGCGGCCAAGTTCGGGCTGGCGATCAACGCCACCGTGGCGCCGCGCTCGATCTTCGCGCGCAAGAACTACTTCTATCCCGACCTGCCCAAGGGCTACCAGATCTCCCAGTACGAGCTGCCGGTGGTGGGCCAGGGCTACATCGACATCGAGCTGGAGGACGGCGGCAGCAAGCGCATCGGCATCACCCGCGCCCATCTGGAGGAGGACGCCGGCAAGTCGCTGCACGAGGACTTCCACGGCATGACCGGCATCGACCTCAACCGCGCCGGCACCCCGCTGCTGGAGATCGTCTCCGAGCCGGACATGCGTTCGGCCAAGGAGGCGGTGGCCTACATGAAGAAGCTGCACGCCCTGGTGCGCTACCTGGAGATCTGCGACGGCAACATGCAGGAGGGCTCGTTCCGCTGCGACGCCAACGTCTCGGTGCGCCCCAAGGGGCAGGAGCAGTTCGGCACCCGCGCGGAGCTGAAGAACATCAACTCGTTCCGTTTCGTCGAGAAGGCCATCGACTACGAGGTGGAGCGGCAGATCGCCCTGATCGAATCGGGCGGCAAGGTGGTGCAGGAGACGCGGCTGTTCGACCCGGACAAGGGCGAGACCCGCTCCATGCGCGCCAAGGAGGAGGCCAACGACTACCGCTATTTCCCCGATCCGGACCTGTTGCCGCTGGTGATCGAACCGGAGTTTCTGGAGCAGGTGCGCAAGACCCTGCCGGAACTGCCCGCGGCCAAGAAGGATCGTTTCATGGCGCAGCATGGCTTGTCCGAATACGACGCCGCCATCCTCACCGACAGCCGCGACATCGCCGACTACTATGAGGCGGTGGTGGCGGCGGCGGGCGGCGAGCCCAAGCTGTGCGCCAACTGGGTGATCGGCGAACTCTCCAGCTATCTCAATCGCGACGGCAGGGAGATCGGCGACTCGCCGGTGTCCAGCGCGCAGCTGGCCGGCATGATCAAGCGCATCGTCGACAACACCATCTCCGGCAAGATCGCCAAGGAGGTGTTCGACGCCATGTGGGCAGGCGAGGGCGACGCCGACGCGGTGATCGGGAAGAAGGGGCTGAAGCAGATCACCGACACCTCCGCCATCGAGAAGATCATCGACGAGGTACTGGCGGCCAACCCGGACAACGTCGCCGCCTATCGCGGCGGCAAGGACAAGCTGTTCGGTTTCTTCGTCGGCCAGGTGATGCGCGCCACCCAGGGCAAGGCCAACCCGCAGCAGTTGAACGAATTGCTGAAGCAGAAGCTACAGGGGTGAGGCCGGCCGTTGCGGTGTAATCTCCGCCGTCATCGTTGCTGCGACTTCGACGGATAGGGTGTCGCCGGTTTCGGGATAGGTCATATACTGATTGAAATGCGACAACAGGATTACGCCCCGCGATGACAACCGGTCGCCATGACCTTCAGCAAGGTGGCGGCGCGGAAGTGCGTCGCGTCTGGCGCCACGGCATCACCGCCGCCGTGGTGTGGACCCTGATGGTGGCGGCGGCGGTGCAATGGACTATGGCCGAGCACCATCAGCATCTGGTGCGCTTGGCCCAGGTGTGGGCCGAGACCGCCTTCGAGCAGGACGTGCAGTACTGGATGTGGAATGTGCGTCACGGCGGGGTATACGCCCAGGTTGATCGCGACACCCGGCCCGACCCTTATCTCCGCCATTTCGCAGAGCGCGACATCGTTACCCCTTCCGGTCGCCATCTCACGCTGATCAATCCCTCCTATATGACGCGTCAGGTGTTCAATATCGCGCGCGAGCGCAACACCGTGCTGGGCCATGTCACCAGCCTCAAACCGCTGGATCCCGCCAACAAACCCGATGCCTGGGAGAGGCAGGGATTACTGCAATTCGCGCAAGGCGCCAAGGTGGCGAAAGCGACGGTCACCATCGGCGGTAAGCGTTATTACCGCTTTATGCGGCCGTTGCTGGTACAGCAGAGCTGTCTCAAATGCCACTCCAATCAGGGCTACCATGTCGGCGACGTGCGTGGCGCCATCAGTGTCGCGGTGCCGATGCCGCAGGCGTTTGCCGCCGATGCGCGCTTCAGCGGCCTGCTGTTGGGTTTCGGTGCGTTGTGGCTGCTGGGGCTGGGCGGTATCGGCGCGGCGACGACCAGCCTGGCACAACGCACGCGGCGCCTGGTGCAGACCAACGACCGGTTGCAGGGTGAAGTGGAGATGCGGCGCGAAACCGAGGCGGAATTGCGCCATGAGCATGACGAGCAGCGAAGCTTGATTGCTCGTCTGGAACAGACTCAGCGGCAGTTGCTGCAATCGGAAAAGATGGCAGCCATCGGCCAACTGGCGGCGGGGGTTGCGCATGAGATCAACAATCCGACAGGCTATGTTCTGTCCAATCTCGCCACGCTGCAGAGATACCTGGAAGATGTGGTGAAGCTGTTGAACGCATACGAACAGTGCGAGACGTCGTTCGACGGACAGGCCGGGGAGTGCCTGCAACAGATTTTGGCGCTGAAAAAATCACTGGATATCGATTACATCAAGAGCGATGTCGTCGATCTGCTGCGTGAATCGAGCGAAGGTATGAACCGGGTCCGCAAGATCGTCCAGGACCTCAAGGATTTTTCCCATCCGGACAGCGGCGAATGGCAGTGGGCCGATCTGCGGGCCAATATCGAGAGCACGCTCAACGTGGTGTGGAACGAACTCAAATACCGTACCGAAGTGGTAAAGGCGTTCGGTGACACGCCGTTGGTCTACTGCATTCCGTCGCAGATCAACCAGGTCACCATGAATCTCCTGACCAATGCGGTGCAGGCGATTCCGGAGCGCGGCACCATCACCATCCGCACCGGCTGCACCGACGACGAGGCATGGTTCTCGATAAGCGACACCGGCAGCGGTATCTCCGCGGAACATCTGCAACGTATTTTCGATCCGTTCTTCACCACCAAACCGGTGGGCAAGGGGACCGGACTCGGCCTTTCCCTCTCCTTCGGTATCGTGCAGCGGCACGGCGGCCGCATCGACGTCGACAGCGAGCCGGGGAAGGGAACGACATTTCGCGTCTGGCTGCCGCTTCGCGGCGGCGGCGAGGCGCCGTCGCCGGCTGAGGATCAGCACCCCACATAAGGGTGCGATGCGTGCGATAATCCGCTCCCGATTTTGTGTACCAAGACAGCGACATGAACGACACTTTGCAACGTTTTCTATTTGAGCGGCTGAGCGTGCGCGGCGAGGTGGTGCATCTCGACGCCACCTGGCGCGAGGCGCTGAGCCGTCACGACTATCCGCCGCCGGTGCGCACGTTGTTGGGCGAGATGATGGCTTCATGTCTGCTGCTCTCGGCAACGCTGAAGTTTCAGGGCTCGGTCATCATGCAGATTCAGGGCGACGGCCCCGTCAACCTGATGGTGGTGGAGGCGACGGCGCAACGCACCCTGCGCGGCATGGCGCACTGGGTGGCGGAGGTGCCGGAGGGCGATCTGCAGGCGAAATTCGGCAGCGGCCGTCTGGTGATCACTATCGATCAGGGCAAGGAGGGCAGGGAGCAGCGCTATCAGGGCATCGTGGCGCTGGAAGGCGAGACGCTGGCTGAAGCGCTGGACGTCTATCTGGAGCGTTCCGAGCAGCTGCCGACCCGTCTGTGGCTGGCGTCCAACGAGCAGTGTGCGGCGGGACTGTTGCTGCAACGGCTGCCGGTCGCCACCGAGGATGAAGATGCCTGGGAGCGTATCGTGACGCTGGGCGCGACGATTACCGGCACGGAGTTGCTGGAGCTGCCGGCGACGGCGATTATCCACCGGTTGTTTCACCAGGAAGACGTGCGGCTGCTGGACGCCGAACCGGTGAGTTTCCGCTGCTCGTGTTCGCACGAGCGCGTGGCCGGCATGTTGCGCAACCTCGGGCAGGACGAGGTGACCGATATCCTGCGCACCGAGGGCGAGATCGAGGTCACCTGCGAATTCTGCAACAAGCGTTACACTTTCGACGCGGTGGATGCGCAGCAGCTGTTTGCCGAGGGCGTGCCGCCCGGGACGCAACCGACGCGCCACTGAGCCACCGCCGGCCCCCGCGGTTCGACGCTGCGCAAGTGGCTAACCCTCGCCGATCACCGCGCGTATCTGCTGGATCTGTTTCTCCTTGCGTTCCAGCTCGTCCACCAACTTTTCCATCAGCCGCGGGCCGTAGGCATAGGCGCGTGCAAAGCCCAGTTTGAATCCCAGTTTGGTGATCTCTTTGGCAAGATATTCCAGCTCTTCGTCATCGAGAGGGCCGCTTTTGCCGTCGAGAGTCTTGCGTGCCTCTTTGATCAGTCGCTCGCTCATTTTTCTATCCCCTTTGTGGTACGCGACGATTGTTTTCTAAAGCATTAGCAGACGGTCGCGAGAAAGCGAGGGACGGCGCGGCAGATTTCAGATCAACTCCAGAGCTATCGGTTCCACAACCTGGTCGCGCAGGCGGAAGCCCTGCAACTCCAATACCCCCTTGGTGTTGAGGGAGACGATGAGGTAGAGCGCGTCGGGATAGGCGGCCTGCTCCAGGTCCAGCGGCGACGGCGTCGCCGCCGCATGCGGATGGGAGTGATAGATGGCGAACAGCTCCTCGCCGTTTTCCCGCATGCGGCGCATCGCATCGATCTGCTGCTGCGGGTCCATGGCGAACAGGTGATCGGCCTCGGCCGCGGCGTTGCGCACCGGGTAGACCCGCTGCGGCACGCCGCCGCCGGCGCCGATGAGGCCGCACACCTCCTGCTCCGGCGCCTGCTGGGCGTGGGCCAGGATGCGATTGA
>CAYQWR010000011.1:0-26039 GCA_964421235.1 uncultured Thiohalomonas sp.
CGCTGACGCTGTGGCCGGCGGCGCGCGCCAACTGGGCGACGCCGCCCATGAAGGTGCCGCAGATGCCGAGAATATGGATGTGCATGTCAGCCTCCGTGGACGGCGAGCACGGTCAGCGCATAGGAAAGGAGGGTGTAGGCGACGGCATAGGCCGCGGCGATGGCGCGATTCACATTCAGCGCATGGTGCAGGATGTGCGCCGCTACCGCGACGGCCCAAACCAGCAGCAGCAGCGACAACAGCGACGGCAGCGTGGGATCGGCGCTGCCGAACGCCACCCAGGCGCCGAGCGGCAGCAGCGGCAGATCCAGCAGGACCTCGCTGCCGAGCAGCGCCGTGGCGGTCTGTTCCAGGCGCGCGGCGCGCCGATACAGCAACAGCAGGCCGTAGACCACCGCCAGCGGCAACAGGGTATCGAGCAGCGCCACCAGCAGCGACTCCGTCAACGGCGCGGAAAACAGTTCGAGTATGACGTCGACCACCCAATGGAGCGCCAACACCAGCCCGAGCAGAAAAGCCGACGCCGGCAGCTGTTGCGGGCCGACCCGAAACAGGCAGATATCGACAAACACCTTGAGCAGCTTATTCATAGCGACGCACACCAGCGCTGAAAACGCGCGCCCATGATACCTTCCGTGCCGTTACAGCGGCAATGAAGCTGCATCGCCCGTATACTGTCTCTACTTCCATGGATACCATCGCTCTCATGTCACAACGCTATATCGATAACGCCGCCGATCTGCGCGCCCTGTGCGCCGAATTGCAATCCCACGCCTGGTTCGCCCTCGACACCGAGTTCATGCGGGAAAAGAACTACTACGCCCAGCTCTGCCTGATCCAGGTGGCGACCGAGGAGGTGGTCGCCTGCATCGACCCGTTGGCCATCGACGACCTGGGGCCGCTGCTCGACCTCCTGTATGACCCGAACATCACCAAGGTGTTGCATGCGGCGCATCAGGATCTGGAGATTTTTCACGTCATGCGCGGCCGGCCGCCGGCCCCGGTGTTCGACACCCAGTTGGCGGCGACCCTGCTCGGCCACGGCGACCAGATCGGCTACGGCGCCCTGGTCAAGGAGAGCCTGGGGGTCGAACTGGAGAAGGCGCACAGCCGCGCCGACTGGAGCCTGCGGCCACTGACCGAGGAGCAGTTGCACTATGCGGCGGACGACGTGCGCTACCTGGCACAGCTCTACCTGCATCAGCTCGACGCGCTGGAGGAGAGCGGCCGCCTGGAGTGGCTCCAGGAGGACTTTGCCCTCCTCAGCGACCCGCACACCTACGACAACCCGCCGCTGGAGGCGTGGCGGCGCATCAAGGGGGTACAACTGCTCAAGGGTGTGCAGCTCGCGGTGCTGCAAAGCCTGGCCGCCTGGCGCGAACGCAAGGCGCAGGAGAGCGACCGTCCCCGCCGTTGGATACTCAAAGACGAGATCCTGTTCGACATGGCGCGCCACCAGCCCGACAGCCGCGACAAACTGGCGCGTATCCGCGGCCTGGAGAAAGGGTTGGTCGAACGTTACGGCGCGCTGTGGCTGGAGCTGCTGCAACAGGCCCGGCAGACGCCCCAGGACGAATGGCCGCAATTGCAACGGCCGACGCGCCTGACGCCGGAGCAGGAGGCCGTGGCCGATGCGATGATGGCGCTGCTGCGGCTGCGCGCCCAGCAGCAACGGGTCAGTCCCGCCGCGCTCGGCGCGCGCCGCGAACTGGAACGGCTGCTGCTCGGCGACCCGCACAGCGCCCTGCTCCACGGCTGGCGCGCCGCCCTCGCCGGCCACGACCTGCAACGGCTGCTGCGCGGCGAGCTGACGTTGCAGGTGACCGACGGCCACCTCAGCGTCGCCGGCCCGTAGCGGACGGCGACCGGTGGCAACGCTCCCGCATCAGGACCGCAACCGCTTCCCCTGGCGCAACGGCAACCGCTTCGAGCTGCTGGTGGACGGCGGCCGCTTCTTCCCGGTGATGCTCACCGCCATCAAGGCGGCGCGCAGGCATGTATTGCTGGAGATGTATCTGTTCGAATCCGGACGCATCGGCACCGCGTTCATCGACGCCCTCGCCGCCGCGGCCGCCAACGGGGCACAGGTCCACCTGCTGCTGGACGACTTCGGCGCCCGCGAGCTGCATCGGCACGATCGGCACCGCCTGCTCTCCGCCGGCATCCATGTCGCGTTCTACAATCCCCTGCGCTACGGCGCCCTGCGACGCAACCTGTGGCGCGACCACCGCAAGCTGCTCACCATCGACGGCACCGTCGCCTTCGTCGGCGGCGCCGGCATCACCGACGAATTCTCCGCCGCCGATCCGCACCATTGGCACGACGTCATGCTCACCATCCGCGGCCCCGAGGTGGCGGACTGGCAACGACTGTTCGAACAGACCTGGAACGCCTGGGGTCACCCCCTGCTGACGCTGCCGCGCATCCCCCTCACCCCGCTGCCGTCGGGTCGGGTCGGACGCGTCACCCTGAACGAGCCGACCCGCATGGAGATCAAACGCTCACTGGTGAAGCGGGTGCGCAACGCCGAGCGCCGCGTCTGGATCTCCACCGCCTATTTCATTCCGTCGTGGAAAATCCGCCGCGCCCTGCGCCACGCCGCCCGCCAGGGCGCCGACGTGCGCCTGCTGCTGCCGGGGCCGCACACCGATCATCCCGCCGTGCGCCACGCCGGGCGCCGCTACTACACCAAACTGCTGGCCGCCGGCGTACGCATCTTCGAATACCAGCCGCGCTTTCTCCATGCCAAGATGCTGCTGTGCGATCACTGGGTTTCCATCGGCTCCAGCAACATCGACCGCTGGAATCTCAGCTGGAACCTGGAAGCCAATCAGGAAGTGGACGATCAAGGCTTCGCAGAACAGGTCGCCGCCCTGTTCGAAGCCGATTTTGCCCAAAGCCGCGAATTTCTGGTAACGGAGTGGCGCCAGCGTTCGCTGCGCCGCCGCTTGCTGGAGAGATTTTGGGGTTACGTGGAGCTGTGGCTGGAACGGCTGAGCCAGCACCGCGGACCGCGTCCGCGGCGCTGACGCCTTCCCCTTTTGCACTGCTATTTGCGTTTCTGTTGCGCTATGCCCTCTTAACCAAACTAATTAGAAACAACAAAATAACGGCGCCGATAGTGGCCATAATTATGGCGCCCAAAACCCCGCCTGTTGTTATGCCGAGAAAACCGAACACAAAGCCACCCAATACAGCACCAACCACTCCCACAATAATATTGCCTACGACACCGAACCCCCGTCCTTTCATTATGTTTCCGGCAAGCCACCCGGCCAGCGCGCCAACCGCCAAAAAGATTATTAAGCTTGTAATATCCATATTGCCTCCAGTGCTAGCGTTTAGCGAAAAGGTAGATGCCGACGACGAAACTGACAGCGCCGGCAATATAGAAAGCCATTACCTTATCGGTATCTGCGCCTGTAACGGCTTGTGTTATTTCTGACCCGATAGAACCAGACAATTGATACCCCCATACGGCAAGGCCAACTCCGAGCACCGCCAGAACAATGCCCATAATCTTCATTGATACTCCTGAGCCCGCAGCCATACTGAACTCCTATCGTTTAAAGAGATAAAACATTCGGGCATTACCGCTGACCATTGATCATCCGACACGTCGACGGATGGGTGTCTGACCGAATGTTCCAGTTCACACGACTTGACGTTTTCATGTACGTGATTATCGTGCTTGCGTGTCGCATCAGAGAAAATGTGAACCCATGGGATTGTCACTCATATGTTCGTCATTGCCGTTCGACCTTCAATCCCACCTCCCCTCTATTTGTTGTTCTATTTGCCAAACCCGCGAGCGGCAACCGTCGCATACCCCGCGGCTCGTGGATTGTCGAGTTTCCGGTAATCGCCGGCGACGACTCGGTATGCATTCGTTTTCAGTCGGAGGTCCGCAACACCGGGGCTGGTCACGCTGCCGGCTAGAGCGGGTATCCGCAGCGTGGTCCCGATGGTGATGAGGTCAGGGTTGTGCTGATACAGCGTTGGTCTGTTCTCCGCATAGATAACCGGCCACCAGAAGGGATCGCCCCATGTGTCAGCGGCAATCTTCCACAGCGTATCACCGGAGGAGACGGTAACCACGGTCGCCGTAGCCTTTGCCGTTGAGGGGGGCGGCGCCGCGGGAGCGGTGACCGCGTTTGCGGGCGCAGGAGCGGTTTGCGTTTCTGCGGGTGTGTTGGCTACAGCAGCGGGCGCAGAGACGTTTGTCTCGGGAGCTTCGTGAACGGCGCTCGGCAGTTCGACGTTAGCCGATGCCTTATCTGCCGGCACCACGGACGCATCTTGAGTGAACATCCGGGTCTTTACGCCGAGACCAAGCAGGATCAGCAGCGCTACAAGTACCGCCAACACGACCAAGACGCCGGTTCTTATACGCCATGCTGTTTTGTTTTCGGTGAGTTCCTTTATCCGCAACTGACGGAAGGGCGTATTGACGGCGAAACGCAGTGCGCTGTAAGGACGAAAGTGTACACGCGTGTGCTCGGCGATTGTCAACGGCTCACCAGAGTTGGGATCGTGTCCCATCTGTTCACCGACATGGGTCGTATGGAAACGGCCAAAGCGATACAGATGAATGTCACCACCCTTCTCCAACCCCTCACTCATGGTCTTCGCGAGTTGGTGGATATAGGCATCGGCCTCCACACTACTGACCCCGGCACGCTTGGCCACCAATTCCGTAAAAGCGTGAAACGTGATCTTGTTGTCGTCGCTCACGTCGGCGTTCCAGCATCGTCCGATTCGATGTCGTAGACATCGTCACGGAGCAATGTTCCTGTGCGGAATACGGGGACGCGTCGCTTCGGGAAAAGTGCAAAATCTTCGCTGCCGGGCCGATAACCGCGGTGTTCCTCGTATGTCGCCGTATCGAAGGTACCCAGGTGCGGGAGGGTTACCGCGTGTCCGGCCCGCAGCAGGTCACGAATCTCCCGCAGCGTCGCCCTCAGCAATCGCTGCGATTGAGCATTTGAGATACCCAACTCCCTGGCAACGTGTTCAATAAGCGCTGCTTGGTCCATTAAGCACACCGTAACGGTGGAGGTCATCGATTCACAGTCGATGCCGGCGAACGACGTGGCGTCGTGATGACGTGCCATGAGATGGTAGTTCAATATGGCAGTTCTTCAAGGTGCTCCGCCATTTGGACAAGTCGGGTCACCCACCCCGGGAGCCCAATACTTGCTGTGCGCCATCACTATCGGTGGAGGAATCGCGGGAACATCCACACGCAAGACAACAACTGCCTCATCTGTCACGTCATCAATGGATGAGGTTTACATCTGAGAAGCGCGGGGAACCGGCCAACGAGATCTCTCGGCCGAGTGAACCTCCGTTAATGGCGACAACCTGCGGTCACCCGCTTGGGCGCACGCGAACCGGGGACACATACTCGATAAATCTTACAAGGTGTCCAGTTCATGTTCGAGAAGGGAAAAAATATCATTCGTAGCACTCATGATTACTTTGCTCACCCTGGTCAGCTACTCTCTTGCCGTATCTCCAGCCGCCGCCCCGGCTTCATCTTTCCCATCACGTGCATCTCGCAGCGCTTGCAGTCGAAGCGCAGCGTCATCTTCTCCTTGCCCTGCATCAGCACCATCGGATCGGGGCGGATGCCTTTTACCTGTTTGGGGCAGCGGTTGAAGCTGTAGCGCAGGCAGTGTTTGGTGATCATCAGCGAGACTTCGCCGCGTTCGTTGCCGCATTCGAAGGCGTCGTCGATGACGCTGACGCCGTGTTTGGCGTAGAAGGCGCGGGCGAGGTCGTTGTAGACGTTGCCCAGGTAGCTCAATTCGTTTTCCGGATACTGCGCGGGCGGTTCGACCGCGGCGGCGCGTGGCGGGCGGCGGTAGGCGGCGGCGCGGGCGGCCTCCAGTTGCGCCACCGCGTCACGGCGCAGCGCATTCAGTGCCGAGGCCGGGATGAACCATGCGCCGTTCAACTCAAGCGCGATCGCCTCGGCGACGAACAGCGTATTGCCCAGCTTGCCCAATTGTTCGCGCAGCGTCGCCTCGGCACGCTCGGCGTCTTGCGCCGGCTGCTTCGGCTGCGCCATCGTCGCAGTGGCGGTGACACCCTCTTCGTCCACCATCGTCAGCATGAATCCGTCTGCCGTTTCGCTGAGCGTCATTCGTATGCGGATACGGCGTTGCGCCGATTTCTTCTCCAGCAGCCGTTCGAATTCCTGATCGCGATTGCGCAGCAACTGCGTGCCGACCGTTAGTTGATGTTCGCTCTCGGCCGGGAACAGCCGCCTGCCTTCGGCGCGGTTGATGCGCAGCCCCATCAGTTCGTTGGCGGCGTTGAAATAGGCGAGGCCGTCACCGTTGTGGATTTCAACGTCGCTTTCGATCTCGAACCAGTTGCCGCCGATGCGCGCCACGTGGCCGATGGGCTCGCCGGCGAACTTGGGCGTTGCGGGCGAGAGGATCGTCTCCTGCCTGTCGTTGACGAAGTAATCGGTGAAGCCGCGGTTGAAGCTCTTCTCCGGACGCGGCGTGAAAGTATAAGTGCAACGGCCTGCAGAGCTGGGACGGTAGTGCGGCGCCTGCGTCATGATCCGATCCAACTCGGTGCGGTAGTGGGCGGTGACGTTCTTGACGTAGGAGAGATCCTTCAGCCGTCCCTCGATCTTGAACGAGCGGATGCCGGCGTCGGCCAGGGCGCGCAGGTTGGCGCTCTGGTTGTTGTCCTTGAGCGACAGCAGGTGACTGTCGCGGGCGATCACTGCGCCCGCATCATCCGTCAGCGACAACGGCAGACGGCACATCTGCGAACACTCGCCGCGATTGGCGCTGCGACCGGTGTGGGCGTGACTGACGTAGCACTGGCCGCTGTAGCTGACGCACAGGGCGCCGTGGACGAAGAACTCCAGCGTCGCGGCGGTCTGCGCGGCGATGTCGCGGATCTGCTCCAGCGACAGCTCGCGCGCCAGCACGATCTGCGAAAAGCCCACCTGCTCCAGAAAGCGCACCTTGGCGGCGCTGCGGTTGTCGGTCTGGGTGCTGGCGTGCAGTTGGAGCGGCGGCAGGTCCAGTTCCAGCAGTCCCATGTCCTGCACGATCAGCGCGTCGGCGCCGGCCTCGTACACCTGCCAGGCGATGCGCTGCGCCTGCTCTATCTCCGCATCGCTGAGAATGGTGTTGAGCGCCACCAGCACGCGCGCCGAGTAGCGGTGGGCATGGGCGGCGAGCCGTTCGATCTCGGCCACGGCGTTGCCGGCGTTGGCGCGCGCGCCGAAGGCGGGTCCGCCGATGTAGACGGCGTCGGCGCCGTGGTTGATCGCCTCGCACCCGAATTCGGCATTCTTGGCGGGCGCGAGCAGTTCGAGGAGAGTGCCGGGGGATGACATGAAGGGCAGCAACGACGGTGAATGGACGTGTATTATCCCACACTGACCGATGCCGGGCGACGGCCGCCGGGAACTTTGGCGCCGCCATCCAAGTCTTTTTAAGCATCCCTTTCCGCTGCGGCACGGGGCCTGTCCCGCTCCGCCAGCATCGTATCGTCGCTACAAGGAGCCGCAATGAGCGAGAATGCCATCAAGGAACCGCAGGCCGCGCAGTCTCCGGCGCAGCGTGCGTTTCGCATCGTGCGACAACAGATCGCGCAACGCATCCTGGGCCAGGAGATCTTGGTCGACCGGCTGCTGGTCGCGCTGCTCGCCGACGGCCACCTGCTGGTCGAAGGCGCCCCCGGCCTGGCCAAGACCCGCGCCATCAAGGTGTTGAGCGACTGCATCGAGGGCGATTTCCACCGCGTGCAGTTCACCCCCGACCTGCTCCCCGCCGACCTCACCGGCACCGACATCTTCCGCCCCCAGGACGGTTCGTTCCACTTCCAGCGCGGCCCGCTGTTTCACAACCTGATCCTCGCCGACGAGATCAACCGCGCCCCGGCCAAGGTGCAGTCGGCGCTGCTGGAGGCGATGGCCGAGCGACAGATCACCGTCGGCACCACCACCTACGCGCTGCCCAAGCTGTTCCTGGTGATGGCGACGCAGAATCCCATCGAGCAGGAGGGCACCTACCCGCTGCCCGAGGCGCAGCTCGACCGCTTCCTGCTGCACGTGAAGATCGACTATCCCGCGGCGGAGACCGAGCGTCAGATCCTGCACCTGGCGCGTACCGAGGCACGCAGTGCGCAACCCGCAGCGGCGCCGGCCAAACTGCCGCAGGCGGCGCTGACGGCGGCGCGCCAGGAGGTACTCGGCATCCACCTGGCCGACAACCTGGAGCGCTACCTGATCGAGATCGTGCTCGCCACCCGCGAGCCGTCGCGCTACAGCGCGGACCTCGCCGGCTGGGTGCAGTGGGGCGCCAGCCCGCGCGCCACCATCGCCCTGGATCGCTGCGCCCGCGCCCACGCCTGGCTCGCCGGCCGCGACTACGTGGCGCCGGAGGACATCCAGGCGATGGCCTACGACGTGCTGCGCCACCGCGTGCTGCTCAGCTACGAGGCGGAGGCCGAGGGCCACACCCCCGACGACATCATCGAGACCCTGCTGACCCTCATCCCGGTACCATGATCGAAACACTACGGCGTCGCCGGGCGCCCGAGCCCACAGCACACGACGACGGCGACGGCGTGGTCCGCGTCAGCCTGTCGTCGCTGCTGGCGCTGCACCGCGGCGCCGAGTCGCTGGCGCTGCGCCCGCAGCAGATCCGCACCCACAGCAGCGGCGGCTACCTGTCGCCGTTCAAGGGACGCGGCATGGAGTTCGACGAGGTGCGTCCCTACATGCAGGGCGACGACGTGCGCAGCATCGACTGGCGCGTCACCGCGCGCAGCGGCCGGCCGCACACCAAGCTGTTCCGCGAGGAGCGCGAGCGCCCGGTGCTGCTGTTCGTCGACCTGCGCGCCGCCATGTTCTTCGCCACCCGCGGCGCCTTCAAGGCGGTGCGCGCCGCCCAGGCGGCGGCGCTGCTCGGCTGGAGCACGCTGCACCGCGGCGACCGCCTCGGCGCGCTGATCTTCGACGAACGGACCCATGTCGAGCTGCGCCCCAAACGCGGCCAGCCGCCCTTCGTCCATCTGCTGCGCAAGCTGGCCGAACACCCCGCCTGGCGCGACGCCGCCCACCGCAGCGACGAGCAGGCGGCGACGACGGCCATGAACCAGGCGCTGCTGCGACTGCGCCGCGTGGTCCAGCCCGGCAGCCTGATCGTCATGCTCAGCGACTTCACCGGCCTCAACGGCCAGGGACCGGCGCACATCGCCCAGCTGGCGCGCCACAACAGCCTGATCCTGGTCGACATCCACGACCCGCTGGAGGCGGAGCTGCCGCCGCCGGGCCGCTACCGGGTCAGCGACGGCGACCGCTTCGTCGGCATGGAGACCGGCGACCGCGCCCTGCGCGAACGCTACCGCCGCCACTACGCGGCGCACCGTGCCGAGTTGCAGCAGCTGTGCCGCCGCCACGCCATCTCCCTGCTGCCTCTCGCCACCGGCGACGCCCCCCTCGCGGCCCTGCAACGCAGCCTGGGGGGCGGCCGATGAAGCCCGACCTGAGCCAGCTGCGCGACATCCACCTGCCGCCGCCGGTCTCGTGGTGGCCGCCGGCGCCGGGCTGGTGGGCGCTCACTGCGCTGTTGCTGCTGGCGCTCGGCCTGGGCCTCTGGCTGCTGCGACGGCGGCGCCGCAACCGCTGGCGCCGCCGCGCCCTGGCGGAACTGACGCAACTGCGCACGGCCGATGACGCGCTGCTGCTGCGCGGGCTGTCGGTGCTGCTGCGCCGGGTCGCCATCAGCCGCTTCCCGCAGGCGGAGGTGGCGGCGCTCACCGGCGAGGCGTGGCTCGAATTTCTCGACCTGACCCTCGGCGACGACGACAGCGCGTTCCGCTCCGGCGCCGGCCGCGTCCTGATCGTCGGTCCCTACGCCGCCGCCGCCGAGGTCGACGCCCCGGCCCTGCTCGCCCTGTGCGAACGCTGGCTGCGCAAGGTACCGGGGGGCGCGCGGTGATCAGCTTCCAGTGGCCCTGGCTGTTCCTGCTGCTGCCGCTGCCGCTGCTGGTGCGGCTGCTGTGGCGCCCCGCCCCCGCGGTCGAGGAGGCGGCGCTGCGGGTGCCGGATTTGGGGCCGTTCGCCCTGGGCGGCGGCGCCCGCCTGACCGCCGTGCGCGGCCGGCGCCTGTTGTGGTGGCTCGCCCTGCCCGCCTGGCTGCTGCTGGTGAGCGCCGCGGCGCGGCCGGTCTGGTACGGCCAGCCCATCGAGCTGCCGGTAAGCGGCCGCGACCTGATGCTGGCGGTCGACCTCTCCGGCAGCATGCAGACCCCGGACTACGTGCTGAACGGCAAGACGGTGGATCGCCTCACCGCGGTCAAGGCGATCGCCGGCGACTTCATCAAGCGCCGCGTCGGCGACCGCATCGGCCTGATCCTGTTCGGTTCGCACGCCTACATCCAGGCGCCGCTCACCTTCGACCGCAAGACCGTCGACACCCTGTTGCAGGAGTCGGCCATCGGCCTGGCCGGCGACCAGACCGCCATCGGCGACGCCATCGGCCTGGCGGTGAAGGAGCTGCAACGCAACCCCCACGGCAACAAGGTGCTGATCCTGCTCACCGACGGCGCCAGCAACGCCGGCGCGGTGGACCCGCTGGAGGCGGCCAAACTGGCGGCCAAGGAGGGGATGACCATCTACACCATCGGCATCGGCGCCAAGTCGATGCTGGTGCCGTCGATCTTCGGCATGCAGCGGGTCAACCCGTCGCAGGACCTGGACCAGACGGCCTTGCGCTCCATCGCCAAGATCACCGGCGGTCGCTACTTCCGCGGCAGCGACAGCGCCAAGCTCAACCAGATCTACGGCATCATCGACAAACTCCAGCCCATCGACCGCCAGCAGCAGACCTTCCGCCCCCGGCGCAGCCTGTTCTTCTGGCCGCTGGGACTGGCCCTGCTGCTGGCCGCGGCGCTGCTGTGGCTGCACGGGAGGAATAGCTGAGATGGCCGAGTTCCACTTCCTCCGCCCCGCCTGGTTCCTGGCCCTGCTGCCGCTGGCCGCGTTGCTGGCGCTGCTGTGGCGCCGCCACCTGGCCAGCGGCAGCTGGCGCACGGTGGTCGACCCGCAACTGCTGCCGCACCTGCTGGTCGGCAGCACCCAGCGGCGCAGCCCGTGGGCCGTCGCCGCCATCGGACTCGGCGGCCTGCTGGCGATCACCGCCCTGGCCGGGCCGGTGTGGAGCAAACTGCAACAGCCGGTGTTTCGCCGCGACTCGGCGCTGGTGGTGCTGCTCGACCTGTCGCGCTCGATGAACGCCGCCGACGTGCCGCCGAGCCGGTTGCAGATGGCCAAGTTCAAGCTGCGCGACCTGCTGGCGCGGCGCAAGGAGGGCGACACCGCGCTGGTGGTCTACGCCGCCGATCCCTTCACCGTCACCCCCCTCACCAACGACACCAACAACATCGCGCTGCAACTGCCCGCCCTCACCACCGACCTGATGCCGGCGCAGGGCTCGCGTGCCGACCGCGCCATCGCCAAGGCCCAGGCGCTGCTGCAACAGGCGGGCGCTGTCCACGGCGACGTGCTGCTGATCACCGACGGTATCGACAACACCCCGGCCGGACCGCTGCACCAGGCGGTGAAGCATCTGATCGACGCCGGCTACCGCTTGTCGGTACTCGGCGTCGGCACCGCCAACGGCGCCCCGATCCCGCTGGCGGGCGGCGGCTTTTTCCAGGATGCCAAGGGCGCCATCGTGGTGGCCAAGCTGGACCAGCGGCCCCTGGCGCAACTGGCCGCCGCGGGCCACGGCATCTACCGCCTCCTCACCGCCGACAGTGACAGCGACACCGACGCCCTCACCGCCGCTTTCGCCGCCGATCGCCAGGCGCAGCAATCCACCCAGGTGGCGGGGATGAAGAGCGATCAGTGGCGCGAACAGGGGCCGTGGCTGCTGCTGCCGCTGCTGGCCCTGGCCGCCCTCGCCTTCCGCCGCGGCTATCTGGCGCTGCTGGTATTCGCCCTGTGGCTGCCGCTGCCGCGCAGCGCCTACGCCTTCGACTGGGGCAATCTGTGGCAACGCCCCGATCAGCGCGGCGCCGCGGCCATGGCGGCGCATCAGCCGCAGCAGGCGGCGAAGCTGTTTCGGAATCCGCAGTGGCGCGCCGCGGCCCACTACCGCGCCGGCGATTACCAGGCGACGCTCGACGACCTCAAGGGACGCAACGACGCGGTGACCGACTACAACCGCGGCAATGCGCTGGCGCATCTGGGCAAACTGCCCGAGGCGATGAACGCCTACGACGAAGCGCTGAAAAAGGATCCGACTCTGGCCGACGCCAAGTACAACCGCAACCTGGTGCGCAAGTGGCTGAAGCCGCCGCAGCAGCAGCAACAAAAATCGGGCGGCAAGGGCAACCCGCGGCAGCAAGGGGCCGACGGCAAACAGCAGCGGAACAGCCAATCGCAGCAACAGGGCGGCAAACAGTCCCGCTCACAACAATCCGGCAAACCGGGTGCGCAGGACCAGCGGCAAGGACAACACAACGGCGGTAGCGCCGACGACCGGCAACAGCCGGGCGGCAAGACGCCGGCGCAGCAACCACCGGCGCAGCAACAGGCGCAACAGCAACCCACGGCAGGCGGCAAGCAGGCCAGGGAAAACGCGGCGCAACAGCAGGACGCCGCCGAGACGGGAACGAAC
Source organism: uncultured Thiohalomonas sp. (assembly GCA_964421235.1). GTDB lineage: Bacteria > Pseudomonadota > Gammaproteobacteria > Thiohalomonadales > Thiohalomonadaceae > Sulfurivermis. The sequence continues at coordinate 12,666 of CAYQWR010000011.1, forward strand.
AAACCGCAGCAGCAGGCGCCACAGGCAGGCGAGGACACGCAGCCGCAGAGCGAGTCGGAACAGGCCACCCAGCAGTGGCTGCGCCGCATCCCGGACGACCCCGGCGGGCTGTGGCGACGCAAGTTCCAGTATCAGTACAAGCGCGAATACCAATCGCAGCAGAGCGAGGCGAAACCATGGTAAGGGCTGGTGACAACATGAAGCGTCTGCTGGCGCTGGCAACGCTGCTGTGGGGCTGCCTCGCCGCGACGCCGGCAATGGCGGCGCTGCAGGCCTCGGTCGACCGTAATCCGGTGGCGGCCGGCGAGTCGTTCACCCTCACCCTGCAAAGCGGCGACGACCTGGACGGCTCGCCCGACCTGTCGCCGCTGCAACAGGATTTCGACGTGCTGGGCCAGAGCCAGAGCACCAACTACCAGATCATCAACGGCAACAGCAGCCGCACCACCCAGTGGCAGATCAGCCTGATGCCGAAGCACAGCGGACAGCTGCAAATCCCGTCGCTCAGCGTCGACGGCGAACAGAGCCAACCGCTCACCATCACCGTCGCCGCTGCCGGCCAGGCGCAGGCGGCGCCCCAAAGCGGCGACCTGTTCCTGGAGGTGAGCGCCACGCCGCGTAGCGTCTACGTGCAGCAACAGGTGGTCTACACGGTACGCCTGTTCCGTGATGTCGACCTGGGCAACGACGCCTCCCTGACCGAGCCGAAGGTGCCGGGCGGCGACGCCATCATCGAGAAGCTGGGCAAGGCCCGCCACTACCAGACGCTTCGCAACGGCATACGCTACCGCGTCATCGAGCGCGACTACGCCATCTACCCGCAAAAGAGCGGCAGCATCACCATCCCGCCGCTGGTGTTCGACGGTGACGTCGTGCAGGCCGGCGGCGGCGGATTCTTCAGCCTCGACCCGTTCGGCCAGACCACCCAGCACCACCGCATCCTCTCCGAGGCGGTGACGCTCACGGTCAAGCCGACGCCCGCCGCCTTCCACGGCAACCAGTGGCTGCCGGCGCGCAACCTGCAACTGGTGGAGCAGTGGTCGCAGACGCCGCCCACCTTCACCGTCGGCCAGCCCATCACCCGCACGGTGGCCGTGATGGCCGATGGCCTGACCGCGGCGCAACTGCCGCCGCTCACCGGCGGCACCATCGACGGACTGAAACAGTACCCGGACCAACCGCTGCTCAAGGACACCAAGGACAGCAGCGGCATCACCGGCATGCGCACCGAAAAAGTCGCGATCATCCCGACCCGTCCCGGCACCGTCACCCTGCCCGCGATTACCGTTCCCTGGTGGAACACCGCCACCGACACCCTGGAGACGGCGCGTCTGCCGGCCCGCACCGTCACCGTCGCGCCGGCCCCGGCGGGCAGCGCGCCGCCGCCGGCCCCCGTCGCCAACCCGGCGACCGCCGCACCGGCACCGGTGGCACCGATCACCGCCACACCGCTGTCCACCCGGGCCGCGGGCGCCGGTCTCTGGCCCTGGCTGGCCCTGTTGCTGGGGCTGGGCTGGCTCGCCACGGCCCTGGCCTGGTGGCGCCAGGCGCGCCGCCGGCCGCGCCCCGCCGCCCCGGCCAAGGACGGCGACGTCACCCAGCGCCGGCTGGAGAAGCGGCTCAAGGCGAGTTGCTTCACCAACGATGCCGCCGGCTGCAAGGACCACCTGCTGGCCTGGGCCCGCCAACGCTGGCCGGAGCATCCGCCGGTCAGCCTCACCGCCCTGGCCCAGCGCTGCGCTCCGCCCCTGGCCGCGGCGCTGACGGCACTCGACCGCGCCCTCTACGCCCCGGGCGACACCCCGTGGCAGGGCCAGGAGCTGTGGCAACAGTTCTGTCGCCAGCCCCCGGCGGAGGGGACACCGACGGCCGCGAAGCCCGACGATCTGCGTCCGCTGTACCGCGACTGATCCCCGGCAAACCGGCCCCTAGCCGCCGGTTTGTTCCCCAACCATCACCGGTCCAGGGCCGATTGTTCCGATTTGTGGAAAATTGAATCCACAGATCGGCGGTTGTTTGTCTCTCCCGCCTTCCTCAATATTCCTGCGAAAGGGCATGAAACCGGCGCCCTCTCAAGAATGCCGTCGGGGTATCGGGGCGCAACTCGAAGGGTGCCTGCACCGTTCCGTTCCTCCGACGGCATCCTTGAAAGCGACGCCGCAACCACGGAGGAGACTTGCGCATGACCAAACCGACCATTGCCGCCAAGGCACCGGCCGCCGTCCAGGTAACGGCCGGCGAGACCTATTACTGGTGCAGCTGCGGCCGTTCCAAGCGCCAACCGTTCTGCGACGGCGCCCATGAAGGCAGCGACTTTGCGCCGCACGCCTTTACCGCCGAGAAGAGCGAAACCGTCTATCTGTGCCAGTGCAAACACAGCGGCAACGGCCCGTTCTGCGACGGCGCCCACAACCATCTGGACTGAGGTCGCCACGGCGCCCGCGACATGACAACCGCAAAAAACACGGCCACAGCCGCCCCGCTCCCCGCCCTGTTCATCTCCCACGGCGCTCCGGACCTGATCCTCGGCGACCGGCCCGCGGCGCAGTGGTTTCGCGCGCTGGGCGAGAAGCTGCCGCGACCGGAACGCATCATCGCCGTCTCCGCCCACTGGATCACCGACCCGGTCGCCATCACCGGCGCGGACCGGCCGCCGCTGATCTACGACTTCTACGGCTTTCCCGACCCGCTCTACGACATGGAGTACCCGGCGCCCGGCGATCCGGCATTGGCCGCCAAGGTACAGACGGCGCTGCGTCGCGGCGGCATCAAAGCGGTGATCAACCTCGCGCGCGGCTTCGACCACGGCGCCTGGGCACCGCTGAAGATGATCTACCCGGAGGCCGACATCCCGACCATTCAGGTATCGCTGCCCCACGACCGGCCGGATCAGTTGGCGGAGATAGGCGCGGCGCTGCGCACGCTGCGCGACGACAAGACCCTGATCATCGGTTCCGGCGCCACGGTGCATAACCTGAAGACGATCAACCTGCGCAACGACACCGCGCCGTGGGCGCTGGCGTTCGAGGAGTGGCTGCTCGACGCCGTCGAACACCAGGGTTTCGAGCAGGTCGCCGACCCGGCCAACTGGCCCGCCGACTTCGCCACCGCCCACCCGACGGCGGAGCACTTCATGCCGCTGCTGGTGGCCTGGGCCGCGGGCGACCGCAGCCGCCCCGGCCGGCGCATCTTTTCCGGCTTCGACTACGGCAACATCGGCATGAGCTGCTTCGCCTTCGGTGAAGACGCGCCGGATCTGTAGGGCGCACACGATGTCGACGGCCGACCGCTCCCGTTATCCCTGGCTATTCAGCTATCGCGACTGTCCGACCGTGGACGGCCACGACGACGAGGCGGCAATGAACGGCGCCGCCTGTTGCGCGCGCGACCGCCCCTGGCCGCTGCTGCCGAACCTCATTCCGGCAGCGGCCGCAGCAGTCATAGCCGGCAGCGGCGCCTGTGCCATCGAGCCGATGCGCCACGTTCATTCACAGAGGAACTATTTGCGCGGGTAGATTGAGGAAGCAGCCGGGCCACCCGCGCCACGCTTCAGCCGCCGGCTTCGCGTCGAGGAACCAATCCGGCCGCGTCCATATCCAACCACCATCAGCCGCCGACTGAATTTCACACCTGAAACGCATGCACGAACCGCCGCCGTCGAGGCGACCGTTCGGATATCTGCGACCACCATGAGACAGAGGCCACAATGCAACTGGAAAATCACGGGCGACCGCCGCTGCGGCTCGCACTTGCCCTCCTGCTGGCACTACCGGGCGCCGCATCGGCCCACGCGATTGCGGGCATGCGGGTGTTTCCCGCCACGTTGAGCTTCGACGATCCGGGCGTGGCCAACGAATTCTCCGCCAACTACGGCACCATCAACGCCTACGGCGTCACCACCGACACGCTGTCGTTTGCCTACGCCAAGACCATCACCCCGCGCTTCGGCCTCAGCGTGGCGTCGGACTACAACCGGATCACGCAGTCGGGGGCAGCGAATCAGAGCGGCTGGGACAACCTCACCGTGGGCGGCGCCTATCAGCTGTTCGTCAACGGCCCGCACGAGGCGATCGGCATGCTGGCGGTGAGCGACTCGCTGGCCAATTCGGGCACCGGCGGCATCGGCAGCAATTACTCCACCGTCTCCCCCGAGTTCGCCTTCGGCAAAGGCATGGGCGACCTGCCCTGGTCGATGCGCTACCTGCGTCCGTTGGCACTATCGGGCGCGATTTCCGAAGACCTGCCATCGGACGCCTCCCAGCCCAAGATGCTCAACTGGGGCGTGTCGCTGCAATACAGCGTCCCCTATCTGCAGGACTTCGTGAAGGACGTCGGTCTCGGCGCGCCGTTCAACAACCTGATCCCGATCGTCGAGTACACCATGTCGCAGTGCGTCGACAGCCACGCGGTGTGCCAGAGCAGCGGCAACCTGAATGACACCGGCTCGATCAATCCGGGGGTGATCTGGATCGGTCACTATTATCAGGTGGGTCTGGAGGCGCAGATCCCCGCCAACAGCGCCTCCGGCAACCACATCGGCATCCTGCTCGGCGTCGACATCTATCTGGACGACGTGATGCCGCACAGCCTCGGCGCGCCGATCTTCCGCTGACGCGGCCACAACACTCAATCGGAGAAATCACATGTTGCGTATCGCTAAGCGCTTTGTGCTGGCCGGCGGCCTGTTGGTCGCCGCCCTTGCGCCCGCATCGGCATGGGCCCACGCCTTTCCGGTGAAATCGTCGCCGGCCGTGGGAGCCACGGTCAGCGTCGCACCGCAACAGGTCGCGATCTGGTTCGACGCCGATCTGGATGGCCTGTTCTCCAAGATCACGGTCACCAACCAGGCGGGGCAGGTGGTGAGCGCCGGCACCAGCCAGGTCGCCGCCGACAACCCGCGGCTGCTTACCACCGGGCTCAAAGCGCTCGCACCGGGCCAGTATTGGGCGCAATGGAGCGTGGTCGCCCGCGACGGACACCACACGGAAGGCAGATTCCCTTTCGCAGTGAAGTGACGCCGTGATGGAATGGTTTTTCGTCGCCGCCACCTGGGTGGTCGTGTTGGCCATCTCCGCCTGCGTCGGGACGCTGATCAGCATCGGTTGGGTGGTGCCGCGCCAAGCCCCCAGCCGTTTCGATACGGCCCTGTGGGCGGGGCTCGGTTCGACCGTCGCCATGCTGACGGCGGCCAGCGTGTTGCTGCTGGTGTCGCGCACGCTGGAACTCAGCGGGGCGCCGTTCGCCGCGCTCTCCGGCTACCTGCCGCTGGTGGTGAGCAAGAGCCATTACGGTCTGGTGTGGCGCTACCGGATGGCGGCCGTCGGCGTGCTCTGGCTGTGCTGGGTTGTCGGCTGGCGTGCCCGCTGGCGCGGCACGGCCAGCGCCGTGGCGGCATTGGCCCTGCTGGTGGTGATCTTCTCGCGTAGCGCCACCGGCCATGCGGGCGATCAGGGCACATTTTCACTGGACGTGTGGATCGACTGCCTGCACCTGCTCGGCAGCGCCGTCTGGGTCGGCAGCCTGTTCGCCATGTCGGTGCTGGTGTTCCCGCCGCTGCTGGACCTGGCCGAACAGGAGCGCATGCTGGCCGCCAAGGTATTCGGGCGCCTGTCCATGGTTGCCGGCATCGCCTTCGCCGCGATCATCAGCACCGGCCTCTACAACGCCTGGCTCGGCCTGGGCGGCGCCGTGGTACCGTGGCACAGCCGCTACGGCCGCATACTGATGGTCAAACTGGCGCTGGTCGCCTGGATGCTCGCCCTCGGCAGCCACAACCGCTATCTGAAGCTGCCGGCGTTGCGCCGCTGGGCCGGCGACGGCTGGCAACCCCATCCGTTATGGTCGCGGCTGCCGGGCTGGCACCACCTGGAACGTCTCACCGTACGGCCCCGGGTATTCGCCCAATCGGTACACACGGTTCACCTGGAGAGCCTGCTCGGCGCCATCGTATTGCTGGCGGCCGCGGCGCTGCATCACGGCATGCCGCCGGCGGACATGCGTCGAATGGGCATGCAAACGGCACCCGCGCCGGCCGCGGTGATGCGGGCCGCCGCAGCACCGAAAACCGCCCCAAAGCGCCTGCCGGGGACAATTTCCCCTGGAAAAGTCGTATAACTGCCCATATTTCATCGTTTTCACGCATTTCGAGCGTCATTTCTGGCGTTTTTTGGACTACAATCCACTCCCTCGAAATTTCACCCCCCCGATATTTTGTCCCGGAAGGAGAACCATGTGGGTCAAGCCGAGTTAGAACTCCAGTTAAAAGTGTGGAAAGACCTCGCCGTAAGCAAGCAGATGATGATCAGGGCCGCGACCGACGCGTTGAAGTTGGCCCCCGACTGCAGCCCCGCTGAACTCAAGATAGCGCTCGACGCCGCCATCAAGCGCGCCATCGAAGCCGACGGCATCGTCAAAGAGGCAAACGAGCGCGCACGCATCGCCGCCGAGACGATGGAAAAGAAGGTGATCGTCAGCGAAAAGGCATTGGCTGCCGCCGAAGCCGCCAAGGCCGAATTGCTCGCCGCGCAGCAAAATCTGGAACAGCGCATGGTTGCCGACCGCGCCGCGCACGCCAAGGAAGTGAAGGCGGTAAAAGACAAGCTGGCCGAAAGCGAACGCGCACTCAAGGCGATCAAGACGGCACTGGGCGACTCGCCGGAAAATGTGCTGAAAAAGCTCAAGGCGCTCAACAAGCAGAAGACCGACGAAGCCAATGCGCGCAAAGAGGCCGAAGCGCTCTCCAACACGTTGCGCAAGGAAAAGAAGGATCTCGAAAAGAGCGTGGCGGACGCGAAGACGGCGCTGGAGAGCGGCGCCAAACTGGCCGGCCAGTACCGCGAACTGCACACCCTGGCGCAGTCGCTGCACGACCAGCTCCAGCCGCTGGTTGCCGACGCCGAAGAGCTGGCGGCACTGCCCGCCCTGGACGGCAAACTGCTCGAAGGCATCGAGCAGGCGGCATCGGCAGAGTCCAAATAAGGGCAACCACCGGGATACGGGCAGCCGGTGCGCGCAGCACCGGCAGCAGTGCCTTATCCCTGTATGTGTCGTCATGGTAGCGGACGGCATGCCGCATGACCTTTCCCGCTTGCCGCCGCGACGGCAGAGGGATAGCGCTGCATTTTCATCCTTACCTGTGCCACACTGCCACGAATCGACGCCAACCACCGCATTGACATGGAAACTTCAACATCATCCTCGCGCCAGCCCCGGTTCGGTCGGCGGCTACGGAAACATACTGCACACGGATTTCAGCTCAACGAGCATCCGCGCACCATCGTAACCGTCATTCTGTTCATTGCGCTCGCCGTCTACGCCGTTGTCGATATCTTCTTAGCCGCAGATACGGGTTATGCAAGCACACCGCCCTATGGCCTCTTTGCCGCCGGCGGTATCATTCTGGCGGCCGTCGGCTATTGGTGGTTGCGTCGCGGCGCCGTACCCGTCAAAGAGGCGGCCGGCATGGCGATCCTGGTGGGCGTCTCGTTCGCCACAGCCCTGTATCCGGGACTGATGCGGGTCAGCACGCTGTTGGCCACCGGTCCCTATCAGACATATAACTACCGCCTGACGGCCGACCTCACGTTGCACCCGGACAATCCGGCGCTCCCGTCATTTACCGCGCCGTTGGATCGCCACTACTGGCGTGAGCAGGCGGCGGGCGACCAGTGGCATCTCGAAATGAGACGCGGCGCGTTCGGCCTTTGGCTGTATCGCATCAAGCCGTTGCAGGGCGAGATCGACGCCTTCTACTTCCACCAGGAACTGAGCAAGCACCTGCAACCCACGCCCACTCACCCGCCCAAACATCGATGATGGGACACGGCTGTTGCGCCATGCTCAATGCGAAACCGGCGACGCGTCGCGGCCACAATCGGCACAGGCCATCCACCTCCGCCAAGGATGACCGAGGGATTTCGTGCTGAAATATTCGGTGTGCCGCCGCTAAGTTCGCGGCCGCCTTCCCGGTCGGAGATCCACTCATCACCGGCACCACTCGGCATGCTCGTCCTCCCGATCGCGGACGATAATCGGTGCCTGCCGTTGTGGTATCACAGTCCCAAATATCAGGCGCCGTTCCGGCTAACCCACCCTTGGACCTCCTGCGATCCGGCGATTTGACTCGTCATACGTCGTCCGCGCGGCATCGCCGACAGACCGAAAGATGACCGGTGAGCAGATATGCACGCCGATATAGTGTATACACTGATATTAACGAAACCTTCACGTACGACTATTCCTGCATGCGGCGTTCGACATCATGGACCAGGAAACGGTGAGCGATTATGGACAAACAAAAGGACGAACTGCGCCTCGAAAACGACGAAATTGACTTCATCAGCAGCCTGTTCGGCGATGCCGCATCCGGAAATAATCGTTTGGCCTCCGAGCTGCAGTTCGAAGTGTCGACGCAAACACCGCAGCTGGCGCAATTATTGGGTGCCGCGGAGGCCGTGCGGTTTGACGTACGGATTGGGCATTATCTGTTGCATTTCTATCCCCGCATCGAAACCCAACAGGACGAGCAGAGTCCTCATCTTGTGCTGGGTTACCCGAACATCACCGAACAACCGGACAAGGCAAGAAGTTGCCGTGTCGATTCCGGAAATGAAGTATTGCGCGTGTCCGACAGCGATGGCCGCTTGCATCATCTGTCCGTCACAAATATTTCCGCCACCGGCATGGCGTTGACCGCCGACTCAACCGACCAGAAACCGGTCGCGGGAACGACGAAACTGCGCCTGCGCCTACGCTTCCCCGACGCACACGCCTATGTCGCCGAATGCCTTGTGGTACATGTTCATCGCAATAACAGCACGCTGGGATTCGGCGTTAAGTTCGTGCGCATCAGCAGAAAGTTGGAAGAGAAGCTCAAGGCGTATCTCTACTTCCGCATCCTGACCGTACCCGCGTCGATCTGAAGAAGCGTGGCCACGCATCGTTCATGACCCGACGCGGCGCTTCATCCAGGCGCGCGGCGCAACAAATCAACACGAATCGGCATAACGAACCTCGCGCCGTCCGGTCCCACGAATCGTTCGAACATGCGTCGCACCTGCCCATGCAGTTCGGGTGTCAACCGGTGATCGCTGTGGGTCGCACCGATGACGCGGCGTTCGAATTCAGCGAAATCGGCAAAGTCGTTGCGGGTGTTGAAGAAGTGCTGTCCCACGGACTCCAGCAGGCCGGCGTCGACAGCCCGGCACACGGCGGCAAAAGCCGCGTCACGCACCTCGCGCTCGTCGTGAAACATACGCACCACCTCATTGAAGTCGCCGGCATAGACCGGCTCCGAGATATAGGCGAGGCCGCCAGGCCGCAGCACCCGCGCAATCTCACTCATGGCCGTATCCATCGCATCGAGCGGCACGTGGTGCAACGACTTGAACATCATGACGATATCGACGCTGGCATCCTCCGCCGGAATCGCCTGCGCCCCGGCGAGGGAAAAGGTGACCTGCGGCAGGTCGGTCAGCGCCAGATTCTTCTCATGCTGGCGGCCATCCACTTCGCAGGCCAGGATCGACCGGGGCCTGCCAGTCGCAACAATGGCGCGGGTATGCACCGCCGGACCGCAACCCAACTCGACGATACGCGCGCCGTCCAGCGGCAGCAGCTTAGTGTAAATCTCCGACTCGGCGACGACATCGTCGCTGGTCGGCTTTTGTACGTCCAAGGTAGTCACGACACGCCCTCCAGTACAGCAATCCATGTGAAGCGATGTTATGGCATCCGCATCACTATTCAAGTCCCGATGCACGTGCTGTCACACCACATTGATCATCATTCAGGTATTGCATAGGACCGCATATCAGGCCATTTATTCCTTTTTTTCCGCTTAAAACTCAACGCCGCCGAGTAACAGTGTTACCATGTCTGCGCTGCCGCTGTGATACGGCGCCCGCTCCGCGAGCAATAACCCAAGGGACGGCCAACCTGATGACAACAATTTGCAAACCGCTGGCACTACTATGCCTCGCGCTGACGCTGGCACTGCCGGCATCGGCCGCCACCGTGCAACAACTGAAATCCCGCGGCTATATCCGCGTCGCCATCGCCAACGAAATCCCCTATGGCTACATGAACCTGCAGGGCCAGGCAGTCGGCATTGCACCGGATATGGCGCGCAAGGTACTCGCACGCATGGGCATCCACAACATCCGCTGGGTGGTGCTGCCGTTCGGCTCGTTGATCCCGGCGCTCAAGGCCGGGCGCGTGGAGATGGTGGCGGCCAGCCAGGCGATCCTGCCGGCGCGCTGTCAGCAGGTGGCCTTCTCCGAGCCCAACAGCAGCTACGGCGAAGGATTGCTGGTCACCAAGGGCAATCCGAAAAAGATCCACGGCTACGGCGATTTCGCCCGGCGTTCGGATCTCAGGATGGGCATCGTCTCCGGCGCCGACGAGATCGACTTCGCCCACGCCATGGGCATCCCCGATGATCAGCTCGTCATCCTCAATGCCAATGTGGATGCGGCATCGGCGCTGCTTTCCGGGCGCATCGACGCCTACGCCTCTACTCGCCTCAGCGTCGCGCGGCTGGCGGCCAAGGTGCCGAAGCTGGAGGTGGCGCAGCCGTTCCGCGACCCGGTGATGAACGGCAAGCCGGTACGCAGTTGGGGCGGCTTCACCTTCCGCAAGGAGGACACGGCGCTGCTGGCCGCCTTCAACCGCCAGCTCAAGGCGGTACAGAAGACGCCGTTCTATGCCGCCACCCTGAAGCACTACGGCCTGCCGCAGAAGGCGATCGACGCGGCCGAGGCCAGGACCACCGCAGAACTGTGCGCAGGACACTGAGCGGCGCGGCCTGATGGTGCTGGCTCAGCTGCTGCCGCCGCTGTTGCGCGGCGCCGAGATCACGGCGGAGATCACCCTCGCCTCGACCGCGCTGGGCGCGCTGCTCGCCTTCGCCGCCGGCATCGGCAAACTGTCGCGCTACCGCGCGCTGCGTTGGCTGGCCGTCGGCTATATCGAAATCTTCCGCGGCACCTCGCTGCTGGTGCAGCTGTTCTGGCTGTTCTTCGCCCTGCCCATCATCGGCATCAGCCTGTCGCCGCTCAGTGCCGGCATCCTCGGGCTGTCCCTGAACATCGGCGCCTACGGTGCCGAGGTGGTGCGCGGCGCATTGCAGGCCACCGCCCGCGGCCAGCACGAGGCGGCCCGGGCGCTCAATTTCACCCCGCGCCAGACCCTGTGGCGCATCCTGCTGCCCCAGGCGCTGCCGGAGATGATGCCGCCGTTCGGCAACCTGGCGGTGCAGAACCTGAAGGACTCGGCGCTGGTCTCGCTGATCACCCTGGCCGACCTCACCTACCAGGCGCAGAACCTGCGCAACATCACCCTGCAGACGGTGCCGATCCTCACGGCGACGCTGCTCCTCTACTTCGCCATGGCATTGATGCTGACGGCGGCAATGCGCTGGCTGGAGCGGCGCGTCCGTTACGCCGCGGGCCACAGGAGGTAACGCCTTGCTGTTCGGCTACCACTGGAACCTGACTTCGGACTGGGCCTTCGCCCTCTCCATCATGCCGATGCTGCTCAAGGGGCTGGTGGTCACCGTCGAGGCCACCGTACTCGGCTACCTGCTGGCACTGGTGCTGGGACTGGTGCTGGCCCTGCTGCGCATGGCGCCCTCGCGCTGGGTGGCCTGGCCCGTCGCCTTTATCATCGAATTCCTGCGCGACACGCCGCTGCTGGTTCAGCTCTACTTTCTCTATTTCGTGCTGCCGCTCTACGGCGTCAGCCTGCCGGCCTTCCTCACCGGCACCATCGCGCTGGGCCTGCAATACAGCGCCTACACCTCCGAGGTCTACCGCGCCGGCATCCGGGCCGTGCCCAAAGGACAATGGGAGGCGGCCATCGCCCTCGACCTGACGCCGCTGCGTACCTACCGCGACATCATCGTGCCGCAGGCGATCCCGCGCATCCTGCCGGCCCTGGGCAACTATCTGGTGTCGATCATCAAGGACACGCCGATCCTCTCGGCGGTCACCGTGCTGGAGATGCTCGACGTGGCCAAGCTGATCGGCGACCGCACCTTCCGCTATATGGTGCCGCTGACCCTGGTGGGCCTGCTGTTCCTGCTGCTGACGCTGCTCACCGCCGTCGCGCTGCGCCGCCTGGAGCGGCGCCTGCCCCAACGAGGAATCCCACTAAGATGAATCCCGCCGTCCGTTTTCACCAGGTCACCAAGCGCTTCGGCGACCTCACCGTGCTGGAGCAGTTCGACTTCGAGGTCGCCCAGGGCGAGATCGTCACCCTGATCGGCGCCTCGGGCTCCGGCAAGTCCACGGTGCTGCGCATCCTGATGACGCTGGAGGATATCCAGGGCGGCGAGGTGGAGATCGACGGCGAATCGCTGTGGCACGAACGCAAGGGAGGGCGTCAGGTCGCCGCCTCGGAAAAACATCTGCGCCAGATGCGCAAGCAGGTCGGCATGGTGTTTCAGCAGTTCAACCTGTTCCCCCACATGAGCGTGCTGCGCAACATCACCGAGGCGCCGATCCACGTGCTCAAGCTCTCCCGCGCCGAGGCGGAGGCACGGGCGCGCGAACTGCTGTGCCTGGTGGGTCTGGAGGAGAAGGCCGACGCCTTTCCCGAACAGCTCTCCGGCGGCCAGCAACAGCGCGTCGCCATCGCCCGTGCCCTGGCGATGCGGCCGCGGGTACTGGTGTTCGACGAACCCACCTCCGCCCTCGACCCGGAGATGGTCGGCGAGGTGCTGAACGTGATCCGCCAGGTCGCGAGCGAACACGCGCTCACCATGATCCTGGTGACCCACGAGATGAACTTCGCCCGCGAGATCTCCGATCGCGTCTGCTTCTTCGATCAGGGCCGGATACTGGAACAAGGACCGCCGGAACGGATCTTTACCGCACCGCGCGAAGAACGCACCCGCGAATTTCTGCGCTCGATACTGCCCGACGTGGGGCGTGTATAGACTTCTAAATCTGCACCGCAGAGACGCAGAGGACGCGGAGGGGAAGAACACATTCATAATCTCAGCGTCCTCCGCGATGAATACCGTAGGCCGGATATAGCGCAGCGTTATCCGGCATGGTCGGAGCAAGAAGCCTCAACGCAAGGCACAAAGTACGCCACAGCCCCAAAGGGATGATGCGGGAAGAAAATGGATTCCCATGTCCATGGTTGCAAAACCCTCCGCGTCCTCTGCGTCTCTGCGGTGAATGCCGTAGGCCGGATATAGCGCAGCGTTATCCGGCATGGTCGGAGCAAAAAACCTCAACGCAAAGGCGCAAAGTACGCCAAGGTCGCAAAGGGATTAGGCAAGAAGCAGACGAATATCCATGCCCAATGCCGTTAAACCCTCCGCGTCCTCTGCGTCTCTGCGGTGAATGCCGTAGGCCGGATATAGCG
>CAYQWR010000012.1:0-25905 GCA_964421235.1 uncultured Thiohalomonas sp.
CAGTGCAGGCCCGTTACCGATCGAATCAGCATGATGTGCGGCGCCAGCAGCAGCAACACCACGAAGAAGCCGAGGTGAAAGGTGTAACCGGCGACATAGGTGAGCATCGATACCTTGAAGAACGGCTTGGTCGGAATCGAGCGCGCCCACAGTGTGCGCCAACCGGAACCGGGGCCGCCGCTGCGTGGCGGCGCCAGGTCCGGTTTGCGCCCGAGACTGAATATCTCGAACAGGCGCAGCACCATGCCGAAGACGAATATCGCGACGGCCCCGACCAGCGCCGGGCCGCGCGCCCACATCAATAGATCCATGGAGTTCATATCACTTCTCCAGATCGTTAATGGTTACGTTCTCGTGTTCCGCCTTGGCCTTGGCCTTGGCGTGATGATTGGCGATGCCCACGCCGACGCCGGCGGCGACGCCCACCACGGCGGCGGTGGCCGCCGCGGCCGTCACCGAATCGATCGGTGTCGACAGCGCCTGGTAGAAGCTGCCGTTGTCCCAGAAGTTGGGCTCGGAACAGCCGAGGCAGCCGTGACCCGACTGGATCGGGAAGCTGGTCCCCTGGTTCCATTTGGTCGTGGCACAGGCGTTGTGGGTCACCGGCCCCTTGCAGCCCAGCTCGAACAGGCACCAACCGTTGCGCGCCCCTTCGTCATCGAAGCTCTTGGCGAACTTGCCCTGGTCGTAATAGGGCCGCCGGTAGCAGCGGTCGTGGATGGTATCGCCGTAGAACGCACGCGGCCGGCCCAGCTCGTCCAGGTCGGGGATGGTGCCGAAGGTGAGGTATTGCACCAGCACGCCGGTGATCACCGCCGGGATCGGTGGACAGCCGGGGACATGGATCACCGGCTTGTCCTTGATGATGTCGCTCACCGGCACCGCGCCGGTGGGATTGGGTTTGGCATAGGGAATACCGCCGAACGAGGAGCAGGTGCCGATGCAGACCACCGCGGCGGCACCGGCCGCCGCCGCCTTCAATGTCTCCAGATTGGTCTTGCCGGCAACGGTGGAGTAATAGCCGCCGCCACCGGTCGACACCGAACCGTCGACCAACAGCAGGTACTTGCCCCAGTTCTCCTTCATCGCCGTCTCGCGCGCCGCTTCCGCCGCGGTACCGGCGGCGGCCTGCAGCGTTTCGTGGTAATCGAGAGAGATGGCGTCGAAGATCAGGCTTTCGAGAGTGGGCGAGAAGGAACGGGTGAGCGATTCGGTACAGCCGGTGCACTCCTGGAACGACAGCCAGATCACCGACGGTCGCCTGGCCTTGGCCAGCGCCTCGGCGACCGCCGACGCCATGGTCGGCGGCAGCGCCATCAGCGAGGTGGCGGCGGCGCAGAACTTGAGGAACGCCCGCCGGCTGACTCCGCGTTTTTTGAGGATATCGAGTAAGGTTTCATCCTGCATAATTGCCCTCCTCCGGAGCCGCCGCCGGATTGGTGCGAGGCCCGATAGTGGTTAGTAGCGGAAAAACCCGATCGCCTTTCCCTGCGCGGAGGGTTTTACTCTACGGCACTTTTATTTAGGTTCTCTTCGAACAGCCGGGCGCGCAACGCCTCCAGGCCGTCCTTCACATCGTCTTCGGGAGTGAGAAGTATCTCCGGACAATAGGTCACTTCGATGAACTCGGCCATCACATCGTCGTCTTCGTTGTAGTGGGTCACCCACCACACGCCGGGGATGCCGGTCTCATGCACCCGCGTCGCACCCAGACTGTTGACCTCGGCCGTCACCTCGCCCTCGCCCAGCGTCTCCTCCAGCAGGTCGTAATCCTCCGGCGTCAGCGGCAGGCTGGAGAGATCGATGCTGCCCTCCTCGCCTTTCTGCGCCAACACCGTCAGCAGCGTTTCGATCTCGCGCAATACCGCGCGCGCGCTGCCGTCGCCGCCGGCATTGACCACCTTCACTCCGATGCCGTCCAGCCCGTTCATTGCCGCCACTTCCGCATTAGGTTGACTGCCATTTCGCACGCCAGTGGAATCGCCGCCGCCACCGCCGGGCTCGGCTCCTCGCCCCAATCCACCTGCTGCGGCTGGATGCCGATGAGGGCGCGGCGCGGCGGTATCGAATCGGTCAAATGGGCGATGGCCAACAGATCCAGCAGACTCACCTCATGCACGCTGCGGCGTTTGCCATGGCTGAGATAATCGTCCATCGCGCCATCTTCGAACAGCGAGACGGTGCCAGGGGGGGATTTGAGTTCGGCGGCATCGATGATAATGAGTTGATCGGCCTCCGCCATCGGACCGGCCAAGGTGAAACTGAGCGTGCCGCCGTCGAGAAAGTCGACCGCATCCAGTTCGGGATGGTCGCGGCGCAGCCGCTCCATTACGTGGACGCCGACCCCCTCATCGGAAAGAAGGGTGTTGCCGACCCCCAACACGACGGTTCGCGTATCCATTAACCCTCACTGTGGCGCTTAACGAAATTTTTATTTGTTAATATTCAATAGCCGGAGTAACTATAGACCCTATGTGCCCATTTGCACGAGAGTCGTTACAAGACTTGGGTCGATTTCACACTGGCGCTATACTCAAACGCAATTCGACCACGGATAACCTACCATGTGTCTCGGTATCCCGATGCAGATCGTCACCATCGACGGCTACACCGCGCGCGCCAGCGCCAAGGGCGTGGAGCGTGACGTCAGCCTGTTCATGCTGCAGGAAAACGAAGTAGCGCCCGGCGATTTCGTCATCGTCCACGTCGGCTACGCCATTCAAAAGGTCAGCGCGGAGGACGCACGCAGTTCCTGGGAGCTTTTTGACCAAATTTTATCAGAAAGCGATGCATGAGCTCTCCGTATGCCAGGCGATGCTGGACCAGGTCGAGACCATCGCCGCGGAACATAACGCCCACGGCGTAGAGAAAATAGTGCTGCGCATCGGCCCGCTGGCGGGCGTGGAAGCGAAGCTGCTGCAGGATGCCTTCCCCCTTGCCCGCGCCGGCACCATCGCCGACGGCGCGCAGTTGGTGATCGAAGCGCTACCGCTACGGGTGCGCTGCGACAGTTGCGGCGCCGAAAGCGACGCGTTGCCCAACCGTCTGCTGTGCGGCGCCTGCGGCGATTGGCATACGCGTGTCATCAGCGGCGACGAATTGCTGCTCGCGAGCGTGGAGCTGCTTAAATAGAGGAACGGAGCGCAGTTGGCCCGCAAAAGATCAATACTGAGCATTGCCTGTATTTATAATCGCTAAAAAACAGTTTCGGGTTCCGACGTTCGGGTTTAGAGTTGAAACACCGGCTTCCCGAAACCCGAAACTCGGAACTGATTTCTATGTGCGATACCTGCGGCTGCAATGTCACCCCCGGCAACCGGCATCTGGTCGAGGCCGGCGGCAAACTCTCCCATACCCACGACGGCAAGGCGGCGGTGGACGTGCTGCACGGCCTGTTGTCGGAAAACGATCAACAGGCGCAGCACAACCGCGACCACCTGGAAAAATACGGCGTGCTGGCGGTAAACCTGATGTCGTCGCCCGGCGCCGGCAAGACCGCGCTGCTGGAGGCGACCATCGCGGCGCTGAAGGATGAGTTGCGCATCGCCGTGATCGAGGGCGATCTCGAAACCGAAAACGACGCCGAGCGCATCCGCGCCCAGGGCGTGCCGGCGATTCAGATCACCACCGGCAGCGCCTGCCACCTCGACGCCCACATGGTGCACGACGCGCTGCACCATCTCGACCTGTCGCAGATCGATCTGCTGTTCATCGAAAACGTCGGCAATCTGGTCTGCCCCGCCAGCTTCGACCTGGGCCACCACCGCAACGTGGTGCTGCTCTCCACCACCGAGGGCGACGACAAACCGGCGAAGTACCCGGTGATGTTCCGTGCCGCCGACCTGATGCTGCTCACCAAGAGCGACCTGCTGCCGCTGCTCGACGACTTCAGCCCCGAGCGCGCCGAACAGTACCTGCGCCAACTCGCCAACGCCGCCCCGGTGCAACAACTCTCGGCACGCAAGACGATCGGCCTCGATGCCTGGTTCGACTGGCTGCGCGACGAAGTCGCCGCGCAGAGCGCAGCGGCACGCAAACTGCGCCCCGCCGCCAAGGTCAGCGGTGTGCTGCGCTGAGAAAAAGAATGGCTCACCGCAAAGGCGCAAAGGACGCAAAGTTGATGATTGATGCCTTCGCAAGAGCCGTCATACAGCGGCGTGCAACGCTACAGCTGTTTACACCGCCGTGGCGAATTTTCGGCATATGCTTTGCGCCCTTTGCGCCTTTGCGGTGAATATTCTTTGAGGGTTATGTATGCAGCGTAGCGCCCGCGACTGGCTCGAACTGATCCGCGACCTGCCGTTCGACGGCACGGTGCGCATCATGAACGTCTGCGGCGGCCACGAGCGCTCGATCACCGCGGCCGGGCTGCGCGGTGTGTTGCCGGAGCAGGTGGAGTTGATCCCCGGTCCCGGCTGCCCGGTCTGCATCTGTCCCGAGGAGGCGATCTACGCCGCGATTCAACACGGGCTGCGCGACGATGTGATCGTCGCCGCCTACGGCGACATGCTGCGGGTACCGGTCAATGTGCCGAAAGAGGAGACGCGCTCGCTGGAGCAGGCGCGCGCCCTGGGCGCCGACGTGCGCCCCGTCGCCTCGCCGCTGGAGGTGGCGCAGCTCGCCCGCGACAATCCGGGCCGCAAAGTCGTCTTCCTCGCCGCCGGTTTCGAAACCACCACGGCGCCACTGGCGGCGCTGCTGCAACAGGGGGTGCCGGACAACCTGCTGCTGGTGATGGCCGGCCGCCTCACCTGGCCGGCGGTGGCGATGCTGCTCGACGCGGAGACTCCGGGCTTCGACGCGCTCATCGCCCCCGGCCACGTGGCGACGGTGATGGGTGCGGACGAGTGGCGGTTCGTGGTGGAGAAACACGGCCTGCCGGCGGCGGTCGCCGGTTTCACCGCGGAGAGCCTGCTGGCGGCCATCTATTCGGTGCTGCGCCAGCAGTTGGAGGGGCACCACTTTCTCGACAACTGCTATCCCGAGGTGGTGAAACCCACGGGCAACGCCGCCGCACGACGCATGCTGGAGGCCAGCTTCGAGGTCGGCACCGCCCCCTGGCGCGGCGTCGGCGACATCCCCGCCTCCGGCTACTTCCTCAGGGGCGAGCTGGTGCGCCACGACGTGCGCCAACACCTGCCCGATTACGCCGCGGAGCAGCGCCGCCGCGCCGGCGCCATGCCCCCCGGCTGCGACTGCGCCCGCGTGGTGCTGGGCAAGATCTATCCCACCGAGTGCAAGCTCTACGGCAGCGCCTGCACCCCGCGCACCCCCATCGGCCCCTGCATGGTCTCCGACGAAGGCGCCTGCCGCATCTGGTGGTCCGCCGGCACCCGCAAGGCGGCCAACGGCTAGAAAAGAAAAAGCGCCGCCCTTTGGGGAGGCGGCGCTTAACGGCGCAGTCTTCTGCAAACCGGAGGAGAACTTCAACATCCGTGTCCCGGCCGCCGCAGCGGCCGGCGCACTCTCCCTGTCGTCGACGGATAAAAGCGTAGCGGGGGTTTGTTACAAGGCGATTACGGCAGGATGATCCCGCCGTTGCGGGCCGGGGCCGGGCCGGAGGCGAGGCGATGGGCCCAGCGGGTGGTCTCCGGCAGGCGGTAACGGGTGGTGCAGGCCAGCACATAGGCCAGCGCCGTGGTCAGCGAGATGCGGTGACCCGGCGAAATGAACAGCGGCTTGACGCCGCGGCGGCTGCGCAGCACGGCGCCGACCATCGCGCCGCGGTCGCGTAGCGGCACCCAGGCACCGCGCTGATCCGGCAGCGCGCCGTATTCGCCGATCAGCCGGCTCTTGGCGACGCCCACCGCCGGCACCTCCAGCAGCACCCCGAGGTGGGCCGCGATGCCGAAACGGCGCGGATGGGCGATCCCCTGGCCGTCGCACAGCAGCAGGTCGGGGCGGCAACGCAGCCGCGCCAGGGCATCGAGCACCGCCGGGATCTCGCGGAACGACAGCAGGCCCGGCACATAGGGAAAGGCGGTCGGGCGCCGCGCGATGGCGTACTCGCGCAGTGTCAGCGCCGGATAGTCGAGCACCGCCACCGCCGCCCGCGTCACCGTATTGGCCTGCTCGAAACCGACGTCGATACCGGCCACCAGCTTGACGTCGCCCAGCCGATCCTCGATCACCACCCGGCCGCGCAGTTCCTCCTGCAGCGCCCGCGCCTCGCGCGGCGTCAGCGCCCAGGGATGTTCCAGCACCGGGATCAACACGGCGCGGCACCGGCAAGGTTGAAATGGCGCCCGCGGATGCGCAGAATGGCGCGCTTCGACGACAGCGCAACGGCGACAGAAACATGGGCGAACATCATCCGTACATCTTTGACGTGATGCAGGAGGAGTTCAAGGAGAAGGTGCTGGATGCCTCGCACCGGCAACCGATCCTGCTCGACATCTGGGCCGACTGGTGCAGCCCCTGCATCGCCATCGCCCCGGTGCTGGACAAGGTTCTGCGCGAATACCAAGGCAAGGTCTTGCTCGCCAAGCTCGACGCCGACGACGGTGAAAATATGAAGATCGCCGGCCATTACAAGGTGCGCGGCTTCCCCACCATCCTGCTGTTCATCGACGGCGCAGAGGCGGACCGCTTCACCAGCGCGCGCCCGGCGCAATTCGTCCGCGACTTCATCGACCGCCACCTCAAAATTCAATAACACCAAAGAAATTAACCACGGGGAGCACGGGGAACACGGGGGAATCGAATACACGGCATGCCCCAGCGACGTCGCTGCAATCCCTTGTCCCCCCGTGTTCCCCGTGCCCCCTGTGGTTCGGCATTCCTGGCCTTGCGCTTTTTCGGCCCGTCCCCGACACTCGGGAGATGTCCATCCAACGCCTCGTGGTCGGCGGCCGTGTGCAGGGCGTCGGCTTTCGTCCCTTCGTCTACCGGCTTGCCACAACCCTCGGCCTCACCGGCTGGGTGCGCAATCGCACCGGTCTGGTGGAGATCGAGGTACAGGGTAACGATACGCAGCTGGAGGCATTCGCCGACCAGTTGCTCACCGCGGCGCCGCCCCTGTCACAGCCACAGTTGCTGGAACAGACCGGCGTCGAAGCCTCTCCCTGCGACGGCTTCGCCATCCTGCCCAGTGACAGCGGCAATGCGCCGCAGATCCATGTGCCGCCCGACTACTTCGCCTGCGACGACTGCCTGCGCGAACTGCGCGACCCGCAGGATCGGCGTCACCGCTATCCCTTCATCAACTGCACCCAGTGCGGCCCGCGCTATACGCTGATCGCGCGCCTGCCCTACGACCGGCCCAACACCGCCATGGCCGGCTTCCCACTCTGCCCCGCCTGCCGCGCCGAATACGAAAACCCGACCGACCGCCGCTTTCACGCCGAGCCGGTGGCCTGCCCGGTGTGCGGACCGCAACTGCAATTCGCGCGCGGCGATGAACACGTCGACGACACCCAAAGGGCGCTGGCGGCGACGGTAGCCGCGCTGCGCTCGGGCGCCGTGGTGGCGGTCAAGGGCGTGGGCGGCTACCACCTGATGTGCGATGCGCGCAGCGATGCGGCGGTGGCCACGCTGCGCGCGCGCAAGCACCGCCCCGACAAGCCGCTGGCGGTGATGTTCCCGGCACGCGGCGCCGAGGGCCTGGAGTCGCTGCGCGCTCATCTCGCACCGAGCGCGGACGAAGCGGCGCTGCTTGCCGACCCGCAACGCCCCATCGTGCTCTGCGCCCGACGCGACGCCAGCGACCTCGCCGCCGGCATCGCCCCCGGCCTGCGCGAAGTGGGCGCCATGCTCCCCTACGCGCCCTTGCATCATCTGCTGCTCGACGACTTCGACGGCCCGCTGGTCGCCACCTCCGGCAATATCAGCGGCGAACCGGTCCTCACGGACAACGCCGAAGCAACGCGCCGCCTCGCCGCCGTCGCCGACGCCTTCCTCCACCACGACCGTCCGATCCTGCGCCCCGCCGACGACCCGGTGTGGCGCACGCTCGGCGGCCGCCCGCGCCCGCTGCGCCTGGGCCGCGGCATCGCGCCGCTGGAGCTGCCGCTGCCGCGCGCCGTCGAGGTACCGACGCTGGCGGTCGGCGGTCACATGAAGAACAGCGTCGCCCTCGCCTGGGACGACCGCATCGTGCTCTCGCCGCACATCGGCGACCTCGACGCCCCGCGCTCGCTGGCGGTATTCGAACAGGTGTGCGAAGAGCTGCAACAACTCTACGGCGTGCGCGCCCAACGCATCGTCTGCGACGCCCACCCCGGCTACGCCAGCCACCGCTGGGCCCGACGCAGCGGCCTGCCCGTCACCACCGTGCTCCACCACCACGCCCACGCCGCCGCCCTCTACGGCGAACACCGCGGTGAGAATGATTGGCTGGTCTTCGCCTGGGACGGCACCGGCATGGGAGACGACGGTACCCTGTGGGGCGGCGAGGCCCTGTTCGGCCATCCCGGCCATTGGCAACGGGTCGGTTCGCTGCGGCCGTTCCGTCTCCCCGGCGGCGACAAGGCCGGGCGCGAACCGTGGCGCTCCGCCGCCGCGCTGTGCTGGGAGTCAGGTAGCGCATGGAATGAAATAACCGATGGCGCATTGCTGCGCCGGGCGTGGGACCAAGGCATCAACAGCCCGCAAAGCTCCGCTGCCGGACGACTGTTCGACGCCGCCGCCGCGCTCATGGGCATATGCACGCACGCCAGTTTTGAGGGACAGGGACCGATGATGCTGGAGGCTATTGCCGCGACCGACGGCAACGGCGTCGATTTACCGTTAATCGACGACGGGGCGCTGCTGCGCATCGACTGGGCGCCGTTACTCCCCGTGCTGCGCGATGCAAACAGGGACGCGGCCGCACGTGCCGGGCTATTTCACGCGTCGCTGGCGGCGGCGTTGGTGGCGCAGGCGCGGGCATTGCGCCAACGCCGTCGATTCCACACGGTCGCCCTCGGCGGCGGTGTGTTTCAAAACCGGCTGCTCACCGGGTTGGTGGTTGAACAATTGGACGCGGCCGGATTCGAAGTCCGCCTGGGTGGGGCCATACCCTGCAACGACGGCGGTATTTGTTATGGACAGATTGCCGAGACGCTCGCCATGCCGTCGTAGGCCGGCAGTCCGCCCATCACGGCACGTCCGGAACCGTCTCAGTGTCGGTCGCCTTCGTCGTCGCCATTGGCATTGCCGGCGCTTATCGCCACCATCACGGCGCCGGCAAACAACGACACCCAACCGATCCACGTGGCGCCAAACCCGGTCTTGTCGTGCAGCAGATAAATAATCAACGCCAGCACGAACAACAGATAACCGAGCAGTTCAAAGATATTCAGGCGCCTGTTGCCGATATGAAGCATCTTGCCGTTATCCCGGTTCATCCATGCCCGCACTCTCGCCCATCCGTTCATCAATCCTCCAAACAAACGGCGCAGGCACGGCGCCCATCCGTGACCAAAGAGCAAAGGCCTCCGACCGTTACGGCGCTATCCAAACAGTTTCTTCACCAACCCCGTCACCCAGGTGCGTCCGCCCTCGTCGGCGATCACCTGCTGGACCGAATCGGCGTACCGTTTGTCCTCTTCCTTGATATGTATCTCCACCCAGTTCTGCAACATACTTTGAAGCTGCTCCGTCACGTCCTCACCCTTGGCATAACGACCGCGGAAATCCGCCAGGCGTTTGGCAAACACCTCGTGAATCCGCTCATGGGCGCTAAGGAATTCGTAACCCGCCTTCTCCATCAGTTGCTCTTCGAACATGAAATGGTTGCAGACGAAATCAAGCAAGTGTTCGAGCACCTCGCCGACGCGTTCGCGATCGGCCGTCTGCCGCGCTTCATCGAGGGTGTTGATAAAATCCGCGACCCGGCGGTTTTGCTCGTCGATTTCCGGTATTCCGGTATTTAAGTCGTCGCTCCACTGAAAATGCATGGTATATCCCCTTTGTGATAGCGTTGTCTCTGGGGAATCCACGCCTCCCCGAACGCCTATATTGTTGTTGAGGATGCGATCCTTGCTCCGTTTTGTGCACGGCTATCGCCTGGAACGGGCGAATCCAATGCCGGCCATAGTGCTAAATATTGCATAGAATCGGGGCAAAAGGCCAACAGGCCGGCGGCGATGGCCGCTAGCCGGCAGCGCGCCGCCGCAAATAGCTGACAAATCTTCTAAACGCTACGCATCTATCGCCGGGCCTTCCCGGTAACCGTAGCGATAACCACCTTGAAAACCCTGGTCTTCCAATCGAGGGAATCGACGTACTTCAGGCCCTTCTCGAAATGGCCGGCCGAATACTTGCGGAGCAACCCCTCCATGCCCTTCCGCTTTTCGCCGTCGAAGACCTCGCCCACCGTGCCGAAAACGATAGCGCTCTCATATTCAGTGCTGAACTTGCCGGGAAGCACCTGGGTCTTTCCGACGACGCAGAACGATACCTTGGGATTGTGCGCGAAGTTGTCGAGCTTGTGCCCTTCGACGGCGCAGTGGAAATAGATGCCGTTGTCGAGGAGGCAAAAACTGATCGGAATACCGTACGGCTGGCCGTCTGCGCCGACCGTCGACAAGATGCCGTACTCCGCCTTATCGAGCAGGCCATAGGACAGTTCCCTGTCGATAGCCCGATCCGCCCTTCTAATCTCACGCATGGTAATTACGCACCCTGAAACCCCGCCAACTCGTCCAGCGCCGGTATGAAACCATGCCGGCGGCCATATGCGCCATACCGTATCCCAAGCCGTTTCTGGTGTAGTTAACAACGTGTAGCGAGGGCAAAATCTACTGCAATACAAACGTCGCTTTTAACGGCAATTCAACATTCCTGTTATCGTCCTTGAGCACAACCCGAATCTGCCACTTCCCGGACGGATCGCCGGGATCACCGACAAAGCCTATAACGGGGGCCGCCAGGTGGACGTTGTATCGATTGCCTTTGAGCTTCCCCTTGAAACAGGCGGCGTCCGTCTGATGATAGGCCGATGAGCCGTCGGGCTTCACCACGTCGAGATCGCAGGTGACATCTGCGTTTCCATCCGCATCCGGCAGAGGATTCGAAAAGAGAATGAGACCGAAGATCTTCTTGCCATGCGCTACGGCTTTCACGCCATTGAACGTTGGGATGGTCTTTGGCGGCGTTTTCCACTTTGCCAGCCAGTCCGCGTCCGACGTAATCACCAGCCAGCCGCCGAAGCCATTCACCGACTTTCGAGCGTCGCCATTCGACGCGGGTGTTCCGTCGGCGGCCCGCCAGCCGGTTTGGGCGAATGCCGTTAGCGAAAAAAGAACCAGCATAAGTGCAAGCGCCGCTCTCCGTACCGACCGCGCCGGACAGCCCCAACCGTTCCTGGCGGCGATCACCGTACGGCCCTGTGCTGGTACGCAAACATGATGAATTTATGGAAGTGCATCGCCGCAAATCCCCGTTTCCGCGAGATCATTTCCGTTGTGGAGAGGAATGCGACATAGACGAATGCAAGGACCAGCACCGGCACGACGACCACCAGTGTTTGATACAGCCAGCCGGTCCGGCAATACGACGCTAGGTATAGAAGACCCTCGCGATACGACAGCTTGTCCGTACTCACGTACTTGTGCGAGAGCATCAACAGCACCAGGAAAAGGGCACTGATGATCGCGGCAACCCACCACGCCACGGAGGTCAAATGCTCGTGCCGGGAGTCTATCGCCGTGATAAACAGAGGCGATGCGAGGAACAGTAGGGCGCAGCCGATCAGGTAGACATGTGAGGTCGTGGGGAACGTAACCGTTTTTTCATCCATGACTCGCCCTCACGTAATTCATTCGCAACCGGCCATTGACGGGTTTCGCTACGCTCACCCCACCCTGCATCCGCTACCTTCGTATCCTCTGCGGTGAATACTCCCCTTATCGCGGCCACAGCCGGCGCGAAAAGACGAGGATCAGTCCGGCGACGATGTAGGCGCTGAAGAACAGCAGCATCCACTCGGCGATGCTGAAGGAGAGAAAGGTCCAGTCCACCACCGCGCAGTCGCCGGTGCCGCGGAATACCATCAGCAGCGCCTTGTGGAACGGGAAGGTTTCGAGCATGTAGCTGAGGCCGGGGCCGCAGGAGGGCACCTGGTCGGGGGGCAGGTGTTGCAGCCAGACGTTGCGCCAGGCCATCGCCAGGCCGAAGCCGCCGGCGAGCACGACCAGGGCGCCGTAGATGCGGCGACCGACGGCGGCGGGATTGTGGATCGTACCGATCAACAACACCAGGCCGGCGGAGATGACGGCGATACGCTGCATGATGCACAGCGGGCAGGGTTCGAGTCCCTTCCCGTATTGAAAGTAGAGCGCCGTCGCCATCAGTGCGACCGAGACCAGAAATCCCAGCAACATTACCTTTCGTTGACTCACTGCCATTCCCTCTTCGCATATAGTGGTTTGAGCGCGCTGCGCGTGGCACTATTATCGCTATAAACGCCACGCGACGACAGCGCGACACCTACCGGACGGATTTGAACATCGCTATGAGCCATATCACCCTCGCCCACGGCAACGGCGGCCGCTACATGCGCGAACTGATCGAGGAGCTGTTCGCCCGCCACCTGGCCGATCCGGCGCTGGACGTGCAGGTGGACGCGGCGCAGATCGAGGTGCCGGCCGGCGATCTGTTCATCACCACCGACGGCTTCACGGTCAAACCGCTGGAGTTTCCCGGCGGCAACATCGGTTCGCTGGCGGTGCACGGCACGGTCAACGACCTGTCGGTGGCGGGCGCCACCCCGCTCTATCTCACGCTGAACGCCTTCATCGAGGAGGGATTGGAGACCGCCACCCTGGAGCGGCTGATCGCCGCGCTGGCGGCGGCGGCGCGCGAGGCCGGGGTGCGCGTGGTGGCCGGCGACACCAAGGTGGTGCCGCGCGGCGAGGGCAGCGGACTCTACCTCGCCACCACCGGCGTCGGCGTGCGCCGCAGCGGCCTGCGCCTCGGTCTCGACTGCATCGCGGCCGGCGACGCGGTGCTGGTGAGCGGCCCGGTGGGCGATCACGGCACCGCGGTGATGCTGGCGCGCGAACAGTTCGGCCTGCGCGGCGACCTGCAATCGGACGCCGCCAGTGTGCAACCGCTCACCGCCGCCCTGCTCGACCTGCCCGGCCTGCGTTTCATGCGCGACCCGACCCGCGGCGGTCTGGCCACGGTGGCCCACGAGATCACCCGCGCCTGCGGTCTCGGCGTGCGGCTGCGCGAGGCGGCCATCCCGGTGCGCGACCCGGTGCGGGCGGTGTGCGACATGCTGGGCTACGACCCGTACTATCTGGCCTGCGAGGGGCGCGTCGTGGCGGTGCTGGACCCGGCCGACGCGGCGACGGCGCTGGCCCGCTGGCAGGCGCTGCCGCAGGGGCGCGAGGCCGCCATCATCGGAGCGATCGAAACGGAGCACGATCGCGTCATCCTGGAAACGCCGCTCGGCGGCGAGCGCCTGCTGGAAGAGCTGGAAGACGACCCGCTGCCGCGTATCTGCTAATTTCCCAACACCAATTCCCTATGAACGAACCGGGCACCAATCCTGATCGCCAGACCCTGCGCTCGCTGCAGATCATCGGCACGCTCACGGCGGGCGATTTCGAAGAGCTGGCGCACAAGACCGTGGTCGAAGAGTACACCGCGGGCCGCCGCCTGTTTTTGCGCGGCCGCCAGGATCAGTGGACCTACTACCTGTTGCAGGGGCAGCTGCGACTCGACTGGTCCGACGGCGGCAGCGAGATCCTGAGCGGCGGAACCACGGCGGCAGCGGCGCCGGTCGCCAACGTGCGGCCGCGCGAGGCCAGTGCGACGGCCCTGGATCGCATCCGCTTCATCCGTATCGACAATAACCTGCTGGAGGTGCTGTCGCACGGCGCCGGACCGGAAAGCTACCAGCTCGAAGAGGTGCAGGCCGACGATGCGGCACCGCAGAACCGCCTGTTCTACGCCATCTACCGCGACTTCCTCGACGACAAGCTCCAGCTGCCGCAGCTGCCCGACGTCGCGCTCAAGGTGCGCGAAGCGGTGCAGAATCCCGACTGCGACGCGGCCCATGTCGCGCACATCATCCAGGCCGATCCGGTGCTGGCCGCGCATCTGGTGCAGGCCGCCAACAGCCCGCTCTACGGCACCCAGACGCCGATCAACAGCTGCCGCGCCGTGGTGATGTTTCTCGGCCTCAATACCACCCGCGACCTGGTCCTCACGTATACCCTGCGCGAGCTGTTCCGCACCGATTCGGCGCTGCTGCGCGAGCGTATGAGTACGCTGTGGCGCCACAGCGCGCTGGTTGGTGCAGTGAGTTTCGTGCTGGCGGGAATGACGCCGGGACTGGACAAGGATCGCGCCCTGCTCGCCGGCCTGCTGCACGATATCGGCGAGCTGCCGGTGATCCACTACGCGACCCACGAGCCGGAACTTGCCGCCGACGCGGCGTTGCTGGAGCAGTCGCTCCATGCGTTGCGCGGCCAGGTCGGCGCCATGGTGCTGCGCCGCTGGCACTTCGGCAACGAAACCGTGAGCATCGCGCTGGAGGCGGAGGACTGGCAGCGCGATCCGGCCAACGTCGCCGACTACAGCGACGTCGTCCTCATCGCGCAGCGGCTGCTCGACATGACCATGGACGAAGAGGGCATGGCGCAATTGACGGCATTGCCGGCATGGCACAAGCTGGCGCGCGGCAGACTCGACGCCGAACTGGCCGCCGATGTCCTGCGCGAGGCGCACGACGACGTGGCGGATATGCTGCAGTTGATGAATTAGCAGGCCCCGCCCGATACCGCTGCGCTATATCGGGCCTACGATTGCCGCAATGACCGGCCGTGCGATATGGCGCTAGCGTTCCAAACCAGCCATGCGAGAAACCTGTGGGTCGGACTTCAGTCCGACCCACATGATGGATACCCACGGGAAACCCAAAGACCGTTATCGAAATGATGTTCGTCTTATCTTCCCTTGGCGCTCTTTGCGCCTTGGCGAGATCAACGATCTTTTCCGATAAAACACCAACCACAATCTCTCGCCAAGCCCGCCAAGATTAGCGAACTATTTCGGTAGATTCGGTGGTTCCAGATCTGCCGCTGAATGATTTCAGCGCGCAATCCACAACCCCACCGACAGCAGCAGGCCGTGGCCGAGCAGCGCGCCGATGGTGCCCTGGATCGCCGGCGCCAGCCGCTGCGGGGTCTCGGCGTAG
The DNA here is from genome assembly GCA_964421235.1 of uncultured Thiohalomonas sp. Classification (GTDB taxonomy): domain Bacteria; phylum Pseudomonadota; class Gammaproteobacteria; order Thiohalomonadales; family Thiohalomonadaceae; genus Sulfurivermis. The sequence continues at coordinate 15,131 of CAYQWR010000012.1, forward strand.
CGCACCAGTTGCAGCGCCGAGCGGAACGACAGCGGCGCCGCCAGCAGCGCCAGCAGGCACCACGCCGGCAGGATATGCGCGGCCACCATGCCGATCAGCCCACCGTAGGCGACCACCATCGCCGCCAGGTAGATCCAGCGCGCCCGCCGCACCCCGAGCCGCACCACCCAATGATGCTTGCCGGCGCGCTCGTCGGCCTGGCGGTCGGGGAACTGGTTGATGTAGAGCAGCGCCGCGCCCAGCAGGCCGTAGGGCGCGGCGGCCAGCAGCGGCAGCCAGTCGAAAGCGCCGCGCTGCACGAAGTCGGCGCCGAGAGGGATCAGCGAGCCGAAGCCAACCGCCACGCACAGTTCGCCCAGGCCGCGGCTGTTGAGGGCGAGCGGCGGCGCCGAATAGGCCCAGCCGATCACCAGGCCGGCCAGCCCGATGGCGATCAGGCCGCCGCCGGCGCGCTCCAGCAGCGCGAACCCGATCAGCGCGGTGATACCCAACAGCACAAAACCGAAGCGCGCGGTCTGTTCGCGGCTGAGCACACCGTTCTGGATAAAGCGGCTGCCGCCGGTGAACGGATAGAGGCGCTCGGTGTTGATGTCGTCGGTGCCGTTGAGGGCGTCGTAGTAGTCGTTGAGCACGTTGATGCCGGCATGGACGATCACGGCGCCGACCACCGTCAACAGCGCCGCCCACCACAGGATGTGCACGCCGCTGTAATGGGCGGTGGCGATGCCGATAATCGCCGGCACCAGACTGGCGAGGAGAAACGGGGGGCGGGTCGCCGCCACATACTTGGCAACGGGGTTGCCGGCGAACTGCTCGAGGGTTGGTTCTGCGAAGGACACCTGACTCTCCTTTCTTATGTTTGTTCGTGTTGTCGGCGGCGGGCGGCGGCGGTACTCACGACGTCTTGTCGACCACCCGCACCGGCAACGGCTCGGCCACGTGCACCGTCCGTTGCGGATAGGGGATGTCGATATCATTGGCGTCGAACGCCTCCTTGATCTCGCGCTGGATGCTGTTTTTCAGGTCGAGGAAATTCTCCCGCACCGCCCACACCGAGAATTGCAGGTCCATGGACGATTCGCCGAAACCGTTGAAGATGAACAGCGGCCGCGGCTCGATCAGACAAAGCGGATTGGCGTCGGCCACCTGCATCAGCACCCGCTGCACCTTGACCATGTCTTCCTTGTAGTTGACGCCGATGAGCAGGTCGAGCCGCCGGATCGGAAAGCGGGTGAGATTGGAGATCTCGGACTTGATCAGGATCTCGTTGGGCATGCGCACGTAGAGGTTGTCGAAGGTGCGCAGCTTCACCGACAGCAGGTCGATGGAGAGCACCTCGCCGACGGTATTGCCCATCTTGATCACGTCGCCCACCACGAAGGCGCGCTCGCCGATCAGAAACAGGCCGCTGATCAGGTTGGAGGCGGAGGTCTGCGAGGCGAAGCCGACGGCCACGGTGAGTATGCCGGCGGCGCCGAGCAGCACGCTGAGGTTGAAGCCCACCTGCTGCAATGCCGAGACGATCGCCAGGGACAGGATGCCGTAGAGCACCACGCGTTCGGCGATCATGGTCTCCTGGGCGGCGGTGTAACGCCGGGCCGCGCGCCGCGCCGCCAGGCTGGCAATCTTGGCGAAGAACCAGCCGGCCACCAGGATGATGGCGGCGCGCAACAGGTGTTCGAACTGAATGCCGTTAAGCCACGTCATCGTCGCCTCTCCTCAAGCCGAACAGCGACCCGAAAGCCTTCGCCAGCAGGCCGCGATCGGCCCGGCTGCGCGCCCTGGCCAGACGCAGGGCCTTGCCCGCCTCCGCCGGTGCGTCGCTGCCCAGTTCCACCAGGCTCAGGGCGGCGTCGGCGCGATGTTCCAGTTTCACCGCCTGGGTCCAGAGGGTGCCGTCCGGCGCCTGGAACAACGCCAGATAGGGCACCGGCAGGCTGAGGCGCTCCACCGCCACCGTATCCTCGGCCCGGTTGGTGAACCGGATCGGCGTCACCGCGCGCCACGGGCTGAAGGGGAAACCGTCCAGGGAGGTGAGCGCCAGGGTCGACGAGTGGTAGCAGAGGCCGCCCTCCTCGATCAGCGGGCCGGACCAGGTATCCGAGGGACGGACGATGGGCATCTCGCGCAGCCGCACCGCCTCGGCGCCGCCGCGCAATTGCAGCCACAGCGGCGAACTGACGTAGAGGGTGATCGACTGTTGCGGCGGCACGAACAGCGGCACCTCGGGGCGCGATACCACCGGCCGGTCCGCCAGCAGCGGCGCGATCGTCAGCCGCGTGCCGGTCTCGCCCAGGCTGTAGCGCGCCACCGTGGCCTCCGTGTCCGCCTGCCCCAGCGGCAGGCCGGTATCGACCCGGCTGCTGTCGTCGCGCGGGTCGCCGTCGTTGCGATAGGCGATGCGCCATTCGCGCGGATGGTGCTCGACCCACAGCCGCAGCGGCCCGATGGCCCAGCGGCCGGCGCTGCCCGGCGCCAGTTCGAAATCGCCCCACCACGGTTGAAAACGTTCCATTGCACTCCCCGTATCCGTCGTCCTTCGCCCCATCATACGCGACTCGCCGCCGGGCGCGCAGCCCGGCGGCGGAGTGAACCGCCTGTTCTTGGTCTACTATTTCACTACGGCATGGCGTTGCTACATCCCGGTAAATATAGGGGTCTATCACGCAGCGGATATATCAAGGAGGTGTGTCATGCTCTATCGCCGCATTTATTTTCTGTTCCACGACGAAACCAGCGCCCGCGGCATCGTCGCCGAGCTGGAAAAGTCGCTGGGCCTCGCCGGCTACCAGATCCACCTGCTGCGCAGCGAACCGGGCGGCTTCGTGACGCTGGACGACGCCAGCATCGACAACAAATCGCCCCACGCGCTGCACACCGAGCGGCTCTATTGGTACCTCAGCATCGGCGTCTTCGTCGTCGCCCTGATCGGCTTCGTACTGACGCTGCTGGCGGCCTCGTGGTTCTGGGCGGCGCTGCTGGCCGTGATCGTGGTGGCGGCGCAGCTCTCCGGCTACCTGTTCACCAACCGCGTCCCCAGCGCCCAGCTCGATCGCTTCCGCAGCGCATTGGGTCACGGCGAGGTTCTGATGCTGGTGGACGTGCCGCACGGCCATGTGAAACGGGTGAAGACCTTCGTCTACGGCCGCGCTCCCGAAGCCAGGACCAACGTCGGCAACTGGCACATCGGCGCCGTCGGTACCTGAGCCAGACAGCTAAACCAAGGAAGACTCGGCGCACATGGATGTGCCATGCCAATAAAAGGCGTTTACGCGTCCAGCGTTATCTTGGCGAACTTGGCGTCTTGGCGAGAGATTGGGTTTAGGCCATGCCGGACACCGTTGCGCTATGTCGGGTCTACACCTGTCACCGCAGAGACGCAGAGTACGCCGAGAAATACGCGTTTGATGTTTTTCTCCGCGCCCTCGGCGTCTCTGCGGTGAAATCTTCTTTAGCCGTCAGCCCTTGGCGAAGCTCAGCTCACCGCCGTCGGCGTCGACCTTGATGGTATCGCCCGGCAGGAAGCGGCCCGACAGGATCGCCTGGGCCAGCGGGTTTTCGATGCGCTGCTGGATCGCGCGCTTGAGCGGGCGCGCGCCGTAGACCGGGTCGAAGCCTGCCTCGGCCAACGTGTCGAGGGCCGCCGTGGTCAGCTCCAGCTGCATGTCGCGCTCGACCAGGCGTTTGCGCAGGTAGGCGATCTGGATGTCGGCGATGGCGCGGATCTGCGCCTGCTGCAGCGGATGGAATACCACCACCTCGTCGACGCGGTTGATGAACTCGGGGCGGAAGTGCTGCCCCACCACCTCCAGCACCGCTTCCTTCATCTGCCCATAACGTTCTTCACCGGCGAGCTCCTGAATCAGGTTGGAGCCGAGGTTGGAGGTCATCACGATCACGGTGTTGCGGAAGTCCACGGTGCGCCCCTGGCCGTCGGTGAGGCGGCCGTCGTCGAGCACCTGCAACAGCACGTTGAACACGTCCGGGTGGGCCTTCTCCACCTCGTCCATCAGCACCACCGAGTAGGGCTTGCGGCGCACGCTCTCGGTGAGATAGCCGCCCTCCTCGTAACCGACATAACCCGGCGGCGCGCCGATCAGGCGGGCGACGGAGTGCTTCTCCATGAACTCCGACATGTCGATGCGGATCATCGCCTCGTCGGTGTCGAACAGAAACGAGGCCAGGGCCTTGCACAGCTCGGTCTTGCCCACGCCGGTGGGGCCGAGGAACAGGAACGAACCGTTGGGACGGTTGGGATCGGACAGTCCGGCGCGCGAGCGACGGATGGCGTCGGCCACCGCCTGCACCGCCTCGTCCTGGCCCACCACGCGCTTGTGCAGCGCCTCTTCCATGCGCAGCAGCTTGTCGCGTTCGCCTTCGAGCATCTTGGAGACGGGAATGCCGGTCCACTTGGAGACCACCTCGGCGATCTCCTCGTCGGTGACGCGCGAACGCAGCAGTTTGGTCTCCTGCAACTCCGCCTGCTGCGCCATCAGCAGCGACTTCTCCAGGTCGGGGATGCGGCCGTACTGCAACTCGGACATGCGGCCCAGGTCGCCGGCGCGGCGCGCCGTCTCCAGCTCCATGCGGGCGCGGTCCAGCTCCTCCTTGATGTGCTGCGCCCCCTGCACCGCCAGCTTCTCCGACTTCCACACCTCATCCAGATCGGAATACTCCTTTTCCAGTTTGACGATCTCGTTCTCCAGGTCGGCCAGGCGCTTGCGCGACGCCTCGTCGCTCTCCTTGTTGAGCGCCTCGCGCTCGATCTTGAGCTGGATCAGGCGGCGGTCGAGACGGTCCATCACCTCCGGCTTGGAGTCGATCTCCATGCGGATGCGCGAGGCGGCCTCGTCCACCAGGTCGATGGCCTTGTCCGGCAACTGGCGGTCGGTAATGTAGCGGTGCGACAACATCGCGGCGGCGACGATGGCCGGGTCGGTGATCTCGACGCCGTGGTGCACCTCGTATTTCTCCTTCACGCCGCGCAGGATGGCGATGGTGTCCTCCACGCTCGGCTCGTCCACCAGCACCTTCTGGAAGCGGCGCTCCAGGGCGGCATCCTTTTCGATGTATTGGCGATACTCGTCCAGGGTGGTGGCGCCGACGCAGTGCAGCTCGCCGCGCGCCAGCGCGGGCTTGAGCATGTTGCCCGCGTCCATCGCGCCCTCCGCCTTGCCGGCGCCGACCATGGTGTGGATCTCGTCGATGAACAGGATGATCTGCCCTTCCTGCTTGGCCAGGTCGTTGAGCACCGCCTTCAGGCGTTCCTCGAACTCGCCGCGGAACTTGGCGCCGGCGATCAACGACCCCATGTCGAGCACCAACAGCCGTTTGTGCTTCAGCCCCTCGGGCACCTCGCCGTTGACGATACGCTGGGCCAACCCTTCGACGATGGCAGTCTTACCGACGCCGGGCTCGCCGATCAGCACCGGGTTGTTCTTGGTGCGCCGTTGCAGGATCTGCACCACGCGGCGGATCTCGTCGTCGCGGCCTATCACCGGGTCGAGCTTGCCCTGCTCGGCGCGTTCGGTGAGATCGATGGTGTACTTCTCCAGCGCCTGGCGCTGCTCTTCCGCATTGGGGTCGTCCACCTTCTGGCCGCCGCGCATGTTGTCGATGGCCTTCTCCACCGCGCCCTTGGCGGCGCCGTTCTTTTTCAGCAGGTTGCCCAGTTCGCCCTGGTCCTCCAGCGCCGCCAGCACGAACAGCTCCGAGGAGATGTAGGCATCCTTGCGCTGCTGCGCCAGTTTGTCGGTGAGGTTGAGCAGTTTGACCAGGCCGTTGGAGACCTGCACGTCGCCGCCCGCCCCCTCCACCGAGGGCAGGCGGTCGATGGCCTCGCCCAGGGCCGAGCGCAGGGCGTTGACGTTGACGCCGGCCTGGCCGAGCAGCTGGCGCACCGTGCCGCCCTGCTGATCCAGCAGTGCGGTCATCAGGTGCAGCGGTTCGATGAACTGGTGATCGCGGCCCACCGCCAGGCTCTGCGCGTCCTGCAACGCGGTCTGGAACTTGGTGGTCAGTTTGTCCATGCGCATATCTGGGCAACCCCTTTACGGTTGAATTTCACGGTTGTTCCCGAGATGGGGACGTATTCCCCACGGTTCAAGCGGATTTAATATAACCTTAAGCGGAGCGGCCTATAAAAGCGACTGGTATCCCGAACATGGCAACAACCACGCTTCAACCACTTGGCGATCTTGGCGTCTTGGCGAGAGTTATTGACTGAGCATTTCGACCGGACAAAAAACAGGGCTCTCGCCAAGACGCCGAGATCGCCAAGGAATAAAGTAACGTACTGATCCCCGGAGTTGTCGGAGGCACCATGAACAAAGGACAGACACCCCCATGCGCCTGCTGCTGGTAGAAGACGATGCGCTGCTCGGCGACGGCATCCGCGCCGGCCTGACCCAGGAGGGCTACACCGTCGACTGGCTGCGCGACGGCGAGGCGGCCGACAACGCGCTCAAGAGCGAGCACTTCGACCTGATGGTGCTCGATCTGGGCCTGCCGCGCCGTTCCGGTCCCGAGGTGCTGAAGGCACTGCGCGGACGCGGCTCGGCGCTGCCGGTACTGATCCTCACCGCCCGCGACACCGTCGCCGACCGCGTCGCCGGTCTCGATGCTGGCGCCGACGATTACCTGATCAAACCCTTCGCCCTGGATGAGCTGACCGCCCGCCTGCGCGCGCTGCTGCGGCGCCAGAGCGGTCGCGCCGTCAACACCATCGGCCACGGCGCGATCGTGCTCGACCCGGCGGCCCACGCCGTGAGCCGGGACGGCAAGCCGGTGGAGCTGTCGCCGCGCGAATTCGCGGTGCTGCAACTGCTGCTGGAACAGCGCGGCAAGGTGCTGTCCAAGGCGCGGCTGGAGGAGAGCCTCTACGCCTGGGGCGACGAGGTGGAGAGCAACGCCATCGAGGTCTACGTCCACCACCTGCGCAAGAAACTGGGGGCGGAGCTGATCCGCACCATTCGCGGCGTCGGCTACGTGATCGACAACCCATGACCGGCTCCATCCGCAAGCGCCTATTGGCGATCCTGCTCAGCGCCATCGGCGGCGTGTGGCTGATCACCACCGTTGCCTCCTATCTGGACACGCGCCACGAAGTGGGCGAGATGTTCGATGCCCAGCTGGCGCAGGGTGCGCGCACCCTGCTGAGCCTGAGCAACCATGAGTTGAGCGAACTGGGCGGAGCCGCGCCGGAGGGCGGCCATGTGCATTTCATGCCGGAGAACCTGGGCCAGGTCAGCGGTGGTCGTCACCCCCATCGCGTGGTGTATCAAATCTGGTCGACCGACAGCGACAAATTATTGGTCCGCTCCGACCAGGCTCCCACCGAGGCGCTGAGCGAACTCCGACAAGGCTTCAGCGATCGCCAGGTACGCGGACAACGCTGGCGCATCTATTCGTTGCCGGGGCAAGGCTCCCATCTGATGATCCAAATCGGCGAGCGTTACCGTGATCGCGACGAACTGATTCACGCCGCGGTCTTGCGCACCAGCATCCCCATGCTGTTCGCGCTGCCGGTACTCGGGCTGCTCATCTGGTTCGGCGTGGGCCGCGCGCTCGGCCCGCTCACCGTCCTGACGCGGGAAATCGGCAACCGCGCCGCCGCCCATCTGGAACCGGTGCAGCAGGCGGCGGCACCCGCCGAGATCGCGCCGCTGATAATCGCGCTGAACCATCTGTTCGACCGCCTGCAACAGGCCTTCGACAACGAGCGCCGCTTCACCGCCGACGCCGCCCACGAGCTGCGCACGCCGCTGGCGGCACTGCGCACCCAGGCGGAGGTGGCGTTGCGGGCGCAAGACGACAGCAGCCGCAACCAGGCGTTGCGCCAGGTGCTGCGCGGCGTCGACCGCGCCACCCGTCTGGTGGAACAGCTGCTCACCCTGGCCCGCCTCGACCCGGAGACCGGTCTGCAACAGACCGCCGCTGTCGACTTGTGCAACGTGGCGATGGAGACCCTGGCCGAACTGGAGGGCGGCGCCGCGCAAAAACAGATCGAACTGTCACTGACCGAACCGTGCGACGGCCGCGTCAACGGTCACGCCCCCTCGCTGGCGATCCTGCTGCGCAACCTGGTGGACAACGCCATCCGCTACACCCCGGCCGGCGGCAACGTCGCGGTCGCCGTGCGGCACGACGGAAGGCAACGGATTCTGGAGGTGGCCGACAGCGGTGTCGGCATCCCGGAAGAGGAGCGCCAGCGGGTCTTCGACCGCTTCTTCCGCCGCCCCGGCAGCGAGGCTACCGGTAGCGGCCTCGGCCTCTCCATCGTGCACCGCATCGTCGAGCTGCACCACGGCACCATCGAACTGTCGCAAGCGCAGCTCGGCGGCCTGCTGGTGACGGTACGACTCCCGATGGCCGAAGTGTCAACGTTTAGAACTGATACGAAACGCTGAAACCATAGCGGTCCTGTTCTATCCGCGGTTGCCACACCGTGCCAACCGGGTACCCGCCCCGCGACAAGGTTTCCACCGGCGATTTCTTGAAGCGGTAGCTGTCGTAATACCCGGTGATGCCCCAACGCTGATTGACGCGATAGCGCGCGGACACAAACGCACTGGCAGCCGGCGTCGGCGACAACACGACATCGTCATAGCCCACCGTGTGGAGGCTCGCCAGTTCGTAGGTTGAGAGCGGATATTTGATGCCGCCGTCCACCTGCCACGTCGTCCCCTGGCGGAAGGTCAGGCCGAGCCGGCCATAGCCGATGAGATAACGTTCGGTGTAACCCGACGCAACGGCGCTGTCATTGATATCGCGCCGCCAGGCATCGAACCCGGCCACCAGCAGCAGACCCCAACGCGACGTCGCGGTTTCGTCGGCGTCCACGAAATAGACCGCGCGGTACTCGCCATTAACTCCGTAATAGTCGGTTTTCGTCTGCGCCGGAATCGGTGGAATGCTGTTGGTCTGGCCATCGTAGTTTACGGTACCCGTATAAAGACGCAGATCGAGTCCCAACTCCCATCGCGGCGAAACGTTCCTGACGCCGTTCACGCCGATAAAATAGCGCGGGCCGCTCTCCTCCAGGAGACGCGCTCCACTGTCGTCATACTCGCGCCAGGAATAGTATTCACTGCCGGCGTAGAGGGACGTCCGTGTCGCAGCATTGGCCAACCCTGCGCAGCCTACACCCGCCAATAATGCGACCCACATGAATGCTATTCTGGAATTATTTTCCACCTATTTCCCCATGTAGTAGTTGCGCTTGTAATGCTTGCACGCATACATGATAGACAAGATGTTCTTATGCGCCAATACGTCCTCGACAAGGGCACGTTCTATACGCGCCTTCCGCGCAGATTTATCCGAAACATCACTGATCGCAATCGTGCGACACATGCCGGTGCGGCTCGATGTGTTGCGAAATGTAATGCAGGCAGTCGCCGCCGGCGAGTTGATGGCAGTTGATCGGCGCATAGCTCAGCAACCGCGCGCGGCTGCGGCGCAGCACGCCGCGCACCACGTGTCCCTCGCCTTTGATGCCTTCGATGCGTACCGGAAACACCGGACAGTCGGCGAGTTGCGCCAGGCGCGCGACGCCCTTCTTCAGCGCGCGCGGCGGTTCGGAATCGAGATGGATGGTGCCGTGGGGAAAGAGCGCGACCACTTCGCCCGCCGCCAGCGCGCGCAGCGCCTCGCGGAAGGCGCGCTCCGGCCGCTGCGCACGGTCGACGGGGATGCAGCCGGCCGCGCGGAACATCCGGTGGAGCAGCGGCCGTCGATACTCCTCGGTGGCGATGATGAAACGCAACGGCCGACGACTGGCAGCGATCAACAAAAACGGATCGAGCCCGGAAACATGATTCGCCACCACCAGCGCCGGCCCGCTCTGCGGCAACGGAATCGGCGCCGCTTCCAGCCGATGATAGCGCCGGCAATACCAGCGCAGAAAACCGTCGATGCGATTGATGGTGGGGCCGCCCCAATCCACTTCGTTGTAACGCGCCCCCACGCGCCGCCAGCCGAGCCACAACATGACAAGCAAAAAAAAGATAACCACGGGGAGCACGGGGAACACGGGGAGAGGAACGTTATAACGAATACAGCGAAGAATTGGCGAGCCGTGAATACGCAGATAACAACGGGCGGGCAATAATGACCCCGTGTACCCAGTGTCTCCCGTGGTTCATCTCTTTTTCTTCCCTTCGGCCTGCTGATAGACCTTGCGGCGAAACAGGTCGTTGCGGCGCGACACCAGGCGGTCGAGGAACAGCATGCCGTCGAGGTGGTCGATCTCGTGCTGGATGGCGCGCGCTTCGTAGCCCTCGGCGCTCAGTTCGTGGAACTCGCCGTGCGGATCCTGATAGCGCAGGGTAACCGTCTCGGCGCGGATCACGTTGCCGGTGTAGTCGGGCACCGACATGCAGCCTTCGCGCCCCACGGCCATGCCGTCCCACTGACTGATCTCGGGATTGACGATGAACAACCGGCCGTGGTTAGGCACCGGCTTGCGGGTGCGCGAACAGTCGACGATGACGATGCGCTGAAAGCGTCCCACCTGCGGCGCGGCGATGCCGACGCCGCCGGGGCCCGCCACCATGGTCTCCTCCAGGTCGGCGAGGAAGGCGCGCAGTTCATCGTCGAACTGCGCGACCGGCTGCGACATCTGCTTCAGACGTTCGTCCGGATAGGTGAGGATTTCCAAGAGTGCCATGGGATGCGTTCAGCCGATCAGGGTGTCGATGGTTTCCAGATGGGCCTCCACGCCCTCCTCGCGGATCACATCGAGCGCGGACCGCAGGGCGTCGACGCCCTCCGCC
>CAYQWR010000013.1:0-25204 GCA_964421235.1 uncultured Thiohalomonas sp.
TTCCCACTTCCCACTTCCCACTTCCCACTTCCCACTTCCCACTTCCCACTTCCCATTCAAACCACACCGGCGCGCAACAGATCGTGCATGTTGACGGTGCCGCACAGCCGGCCGTCGCCGTCGACCACCGGCAGGGCGTTGATGCGCTTTTCGTCCATGATGTGCAGCACCTCGGCGGCGAGCCGCTCGGCGGTGACGGTGGTGCAGCGGCGGGTCATCACCGCGGCCACCTTGAGGGTGGCGATGTGTACCTCGCCGTGGTCCAGCAGGCGGCGCAGGTCGCCGTCGGTGAAGACGCCCGCCACGCGCCCGCTGTCGTCGATCACGTTGGTCATCCCCAGCCCCTTGCGCGACATCTCCAGCAGCGCCTCGCTCAAACCGGCCTCGGCGCCGACCACAGGCATCTCGGCGCCGCTGTGCATCACGTCCTCGACCCGCAGCAGCAGCCGCCGGCCGAGCCGGCCGCCGGGGTGGGAGAGGGCGAAATCCTCGGCGGTGAAGCCGCGCGCCTCCAGCAGGGCGATGGCCAGGGCGTCGCCCATCGCCAGGGAGGCGGTGGTGCTGGCGGTCGGCGCCAGGCCGAGCGGACAGGCTTCCTTCTCCACGCTGACGTCGAGGTTGACGCTGGCCGCCTTGGCCAGGCGCGAGCGCGGGTTGCCGGTCAGGGTGATGAGCGGCACGCCCAGCCGCTTGATGATCGGCAGGATGGTGAGGATCTCCTCGGTCTCGCCCGAGTTGGAGAGGGCCAGCACCACGTCCTTGGGCGTTACCATCCCCAGGTCGCCGTGGCTCGCCTCGCCGGGATGGACGAAGAAGGCCGGGGTGCCGGTGCTGGCCAGGGTGGCGGCGATCTTGTCGCCGATGTGGCCCGACTTGCCCATGCCGGTGACGATGATGCGCCCCTCGCAGTCGAGCATGTGGTGGCAGGCGCGGGCGAAGCCGGCGTCGATGCGCCCGGCCAGGGCGGCCACCGCGCCGGCCTCGGTGTCGATTACGGCGCGGCCCAGCAGGCACAGCTTGTTGTCGTCGATGGTGCGGGTCATTTAGGCCTCGGGATCGCCCGGATGTTGATGTGTGACGGCAATGGCCCGGCGCCCCGGACCGTTGCCGGCGCCGCCGCATGTGCGGTCGGCGACCGTGAAATTCTCTGTTGGCATGGTCGCTCCCAATAAAACGCTAACCGACGCTCTGGTAGTAGAGCAGACCCATATAGGCGATAAAGCCGCACAGCAGCAGAGCGCCTTCGATGCGGTTCAGACGGCCGGGGCCGCGGAACCCGTAGGCCATCAGGAACAGCGCCACGGTAAAGGCGCCCATGATCGGGAAGTCCCGCCGCAGCACCTCCGCTGGCACCGCCAGCGGGTGGATCAGGCCCGGCAGGCCCATCACCGCCAACAAGTTGAACATATTTGAGCCCAACACGTTGCCGATGGCAATGTCGGGTTCGTTTCTGAGCGCCCCCAGCACCGACGCCGCCAGCTCCGGCAGGCTGGTGCCGATGGCGACCACGGTGAGGCCGATAACCAGGTCCGAGACGCCCAGCAGATGGGCGATATTGACGGCGCCCCACACCAGCAGGCGCGAACTGATCAACAGCGCCCCCAACCCCACCGCCACCAGCAACAGGGCCCGGCCCAGTGGTATCTGTGACGGGATCTCCGCGCTGTATTCGCGCGCCATGGGGTCGTAGCCGCGCTCGCGCAGTCCCTGGCGGACGAGCCAGCCCATCAGCAGGACCAGCGCGGCGAGCAGGATGGCGCCGTCCACCCGACCCAGCCGGCCGTCCCACAGCAGTGCCAGCGCCAGCAGCATCACGGCGAACAGCATGGGAAATTCGCGCCTGAGGGTTTGCGACCGCACCGCCAACGGCCGCAGCAGGGCGGCGCTGCCGAGCACCAGGCCCATGTTGGCGATGTTGGAACCGATGGCGTTGCCGATGGCCAGGCCGGGCTCGCCCGCCCAGGCCGCCATGCCGGAGACCAGTATTTCGGGCACCGAGGTGCCGAAGCCGACGATGGTCAGGCCGATGATGAGCGGAGAGACGCCCAGATCGCGCGCCAGGGCGGCGGCGCCGGTGATGAAGCGGTCGGCACTCCAAACCAGCAGGATAAAGCCGCCGATGACGGCCAGGATCGATGTCCAGAGCATGGCGACTCTCTTCAGCTGTGGGCGGAGGCCATGGGCATAGGGCCGCGGTGGCGGTCCACCTCAGGGATTGCCGCTGTCGGGCGGGTCATCCGGCGGTAGCCCCTCGTCGCCGCCGAAGTCGGGGAGCGGCGGGTTGCCGTCGTAGATCTCGCTCCGGCGCCGCTGGAGGTAGGCCTCGCGCATGAAGGTGTAGGGGTCGAGGGCGGCCTGTTCGAGGAGGTTGCTGGCGCGCAGCAGGTTGGCGCGGGTGTTGACCGCCCCCAGCGCCTCGACCGCCAGGCGGGTCGGATGATACGGCTCGATGCGATTGATCTGATCCACCTGCGTGTAGTCGACCAGATCGCCGGTGCCGTCGCGGATGTCGCTGGGGCCGAGGAACGGCAGCACCAGATACGGGCCGCTGGGGACGCCCCAGTAACCCAGGGTCTGGCCGAAGTCCTCGTTGTGCTTGGGCAGGCCCATCGGGGTGGCGACGTCGATCAGGCCGAACAGCCCCGCCGTGGTGTTCCAGGCCAGGCGCGAAAAGTCGGAGGCCGCCTTGCCCCCCTTCAACTGCAGCACGTCGTTGACCAGCACGATCACGTCGTCGAGGTTGCTGAAGAAGTTCGACACGCCGGTGCGGGCGGTCTGCGGTACCATCCGCTGATAGCCCTCGGCCACCGGCTTCGCCACCTTCTTGTCGAAATCGCTGTTGAAGGCGTAGACGCCCCGGTTGAAGCCCTCGAACGGATCGCGCGGATCGCGCGGCCCGTTGACGGTGGCGCAGCCGCCGAGGGCGATTAGGGTCAGCAGAAGCAGCAGGCGTGGCATGGGGGTCCGTTCAACGTTCAGGGCACTAAGACTGGGGCGTCACCTTACTGCTTTTTCCCGCAATTGTCAGGTCGCTTCGGTGCGGCTTGCGCCGCAGCGGATGCAGCGGTAGAGCGTCACCAGCCGGCCCAGCTTCACGTCGAACGGCCGCTCCTTCTGGGCCTCCCACTTGTGGAAGCCGCTCTTGCACAGGCTCTTGCCCTTGTGCCTTTCGGCGAGGGTGGGGCGCTTGAATTGGATGACGTTTCCCATGGCGAGGCTGATCGGCGCGGCGGCGATGGGCCTATGATACGCCACTTGGAATCTTTTTCGGGATCAGGCGCAAGTGCAGAACGAACCCTTTTTCGCGGCCGCCGCGGCGGGCTGGGACCATGACGGCTGGCAGGACACGTTCTACCCCGCCGACCTGCCGCGCGAGTGGCGTCTGACCTATTACGCCAATGAGTTCGCCGCCGTGATGGTGCCGGCGGCGCAGTGGTCGACGGCGCCGGACGAGGTGGTGACGCAGTGGGTCGACGATACCGTGTCGGCGTTCCGGTTCTTTCTCGGTTGGAGCGGCAGCGCGGCGGAGCGGGCGGCGCTGGCGCGGGTGGTCGGTCTGCTCGGCGGCAAGTGCGGCGGCGTGCTGGCAACCACGGCGGCGGAGGCCGGACCCGCAGCGGCGGACCCGGGCAGTTTTTTCTTCGCCGAGCCGCCGTCGGCGGCGGTGTTGCAGCTGCTGGAGCGTCGGCATGCCGGTGCCTGCTGGCGGACGCGGCAGGCGGACTATCGCTGCACCGCGACGGGGCTGCGGAGCGTGCATCTGCACGCTATCGTCGATGTGCGCCGGCTGCGCGGTATCGTCGAATTGTTGGCGGGCGGGGAGTGCGGCGGGGTACTGGTGGTCGACGGCACGCCGCCGTCGCTGGCGACGCTGACCCATGCGCGCACCATCGCCGCGTTGCTGGGCGTGTGAGCGTGTACTTCGCTGTCGCATTCGCGCCATGCGGGGTTCGCATGGTTGACGGCGGCGGACATCTCGCAGACACTGCGCCATTCGAGAACAGGAATAATACAGTGCCAGCCTGCACACGCAGTACGTTGATAGGAATGACGTTGTGACGACACCCTTGGTCGAGATCCGCGATTTGCATTTCGCCCGCGGCTCGCGCCCCATCTTCGACGGTATCGACCTCGATATCCACCGCGGCAAGATAACGGCCATCATGGGGCCGAGCGGTACCGGCAAGACCACGCTGCTCAAAATCATCGGCGGCCAGCTGCGACCGCAGTCGGGCAGCGTGACGGTGGACGGCCTTAACGTGCACCAGTTGCGTCACGGCGAGCTCTACGACCTGCGCAAACGCATGGGCATGCTGTTCCAGAGCGGCGCGCTGCTCACCGACCTCGACGTCTACGAAAACGTCGCCTTTCCGCTGCGCGAGCACACCGACCTGCCGGAACCGATGATCCGCGACCTGGTGCTGATGAAGCTGGAGGCGGTGGGACTGCGCGGCGCGCGCAACCTGATGGCCAACGAACTCTCCGGCGGCATGGCGCGCCGCGTGGCGCTGGCCCGCGCCATCGCCCTCGACCCGATGATGATCATGTACGACGAGCCGTTCACCGGGCAGGACCCCATCTCCATGGGGGTGCTGGTGAAGCTGATCCGCTCGCTCAACGACGCCCTCGGTCTCACCTCGGTCATCGTCTCCCACGATGTGCAGGAGACGGCGGCGATTTCCGATTACATCTATCTCCTGTCCGGCGGCAAGGTGGTGGCGCACGGCTCGCCCGACGAACTGGGGCGCTCCTCCTCGGAGTGGGCGCAGCAGTTTCTGCAGGGGCAGGCCGACGGCCCGGTGCCGTTCCACTATCGTGCCGTCCCGTACGTCGACGACCTGCTGGCCGGCAAAGAGACCGGAGGAGCACGCTGATGCTGGGCACCCTGCAACGCCTCGGCCGCTGGGCCCTGGGCACTTTCGAGCGGTTGGGCCGCGCCAGCACGCTGCTGCTCTCCATCCTGGCCGGTCTGCCCGGCCTGCTGCTGCGGCCGCGTCTGCTGATCCAGCAGACCTTCTCCATCGGCGTGCTGTCGCTGCTGATCATCGTGGTCTCCGGCTGGTTCGTCGGCATGGTGCTGGGTTTCCAGCTCTACAACACCCTGGTCGATTTCGGCGCCGACGCCTCTCTCGGCCCGGTCATCGCCCTGACCCTGGTGCGCGAGCTGGGGCCGGTGGTGACCGCGCTGCTGTTCGCCGGCCGCGCCGGCTCGGCGCTGACCGCCGAGATCGGCCTGATGAAGGCGACCGAGCAGCTCTCGGGCATGGAGATGATGGCGGTCGACCCGATCAAGCGGGTGCTGGCGCCGCGCTTTCTCGGCGGCGTGATCTCGATGCCGCTGCTGGCGGCCATTTTCAGCATCGTCGGCATCTACGGCGGCTACTTCGTCGGCGTCGGCCTGCTCGGCGTGGACCAGGGCAGCTACTGGTCGCAGATGCAGTCGATGGTCGATTTCCACGACGATGTGCTGAATGGCATCATCAAGAGCGTGGTGTTCGGCATCGTGGCGACCTGGATCGCCGTGTTCGAAGGTTATGATGCGGTGCCCACCTCCGAGGGGGTGAGCCGCGCGACGACCCGTACCGTGGTGCATACTTCGCTGGCGGTGCTGGGGCTGGATTTTGTGCTGACCGCCTTGATGTACGGAGTGAGCTGACATGCAGGTAAGGACTGTAGAGATTTGGGTCGGGCTGTTCGTGGCGACGGGGTTCGCCGCGCTGTTCCTGCTGGCGATGCAGGTGAGCAATCTCACCACGGTGACCGCCGGTTCCAGCTATCTGGTGAAGGCGCGGTTCGAGAATATCGCCGGCCTCAAGGTGCGCGCACCGGTGACCGTCGCCGGCGTCACCGTCGGCCGGGTCACCGACATCAGCTACGATTCCGACACCTATCAGGCGGTGGTGTCGATGCGCATCGGGTCGCAGTACGACAAGCTGCCCGACGACACCTCGGCCAGCGTCCTCACCTCCGGCCTGGTGGGCGAGAAGTATGTGGGACTGGAGCCCGGCGGCGATACGGAGATGCTGAAGAACGGCAGCGTGATCAAACTGACCCAGTCCTCCCTGGTGCTGGAGAATCTGATCGGCAAGTTCCTGTTCAACAAGGCGTCGGGAGGCGGCAAGTGATGAGCGTGCGCCGGCGTGCCGGCCTGTTCCTGGCGTTGTTGCTGATCGCCGCGGCGGCGTGGGCGCAGGACGACCCGCAGCAGTTGGTGAAACGGGTGACCGACCAGACCCTGGCGCGGCTGCAGACCGAACGGGCGGCGCTCAAGGCCGATCCGCGCAAGATCTATCCGCTGGTGGAAGACCTGGTGCTGCCCCATTTCGATTTCAACCGCATGTCGGCCTGGGTGCTGGGACGCTACTGGCGCACGGCAACGCCCGCGCAGCGCAAGGAGTTCTCGCAGCAGTTCCGTAGCTTGCTGGTGCGCACCTACGCGGTGGCGCTGCTGGAATACAGCGGCCAGACCGTCAGTTACATGCCGACCCGCATGTCGGAGAGCGGCCGGAGCGCCCTGGTGCGCACCACCATCGCCCAGCCGGGTCAGGCGCCGGTGTCGCTTGATTACGCGCTGTATTGGCACGGCGACCAGTGGCTGGTCTACGACATCACCGTGGAAGGGGTGAGCCTGGTGACCAATTATCGCAGTTCGTTCGCGGCGCAGATCGCCGGCAGCGGGCTCGACAGCCTGATCGCCCAACTGGAGAAGCGCAATGCGGAAAAAACCGCAGCCGGCGGCTAAGCCGCGCCTGGAACAGGCGGGCGGCGCGATGCACGTGTCGGGCGACCTCACCTTCGCCACCGTGACGATGCTGTGGCGCGACAGCCGGCCGCTGCTGGCCGCCGGCGGGGCGCAGCTGCAGATCGATCTGGCGGGCGTCGGCCGTGCCGACAGCGCCGGTCTGGCGTTGCTGGTGGAGTGGCTGCGCAGCGCGCGGGCGGCGGGGACCGAATTGGAGTTCCTGGCGGTTCCGGCGCAACTGCTGGCCATCGCCCGCGCCTCCGGCGTCGATCATCTGCTGCCGCTGCAGGCATCGTAGGAACCTTTCCGGTCTTACAAAATCGCCCTCCAACGGGTATGATTCCCCGCTTATGTCTTAGGCGCGGAGTCTCCCCATGGAACCCAACGAGATCAAAACCCTTATCGAAACCGGGTTGCCCGGCAGCGAGGCCATGGTCAGCGGCGACGGCAGCCATTTCGAGGCGATTGTCGTCAGCGGCGCGTTCGAGGGGCTGTCCATGGTCAAGGAACAGCAGTTGGTGTACGGCACCCTCGGGGATCGCATCACCAGCGGCGCCATCCACGCCCTTTCAATCAAGGCCTACACCCCCCAGGAGTGGGAGACGCAGCGCAAGCTGACGATCTCTTCCTGAGGTTTCGCACCTCTTATCACCGAACCGGCAGTCCCAGGGGCTGCGCCGGTTAGAGTCGGACGATGGACAAACTGATTATAAGCGGCGGCATTCCACTCAACGGTGAAATCCGCATCTCCGGGGCGAAGAACGCCGCCCTGCCGATCCTCGCCGCGACGTTGCTGGCGGACAGCCCGATTACCGTCGGCAACGTGCCGCACCTGCACGACATCACCACCACCATGGAGCTGTTGGGGCAGATGGGCGTCTACCTGACGGTGGACGAGAAACTCAATACCGAGGTGGACACCTCCACCATCAACTCCTTCGTCGCGCCCTATGAGCTGGTCAAGACCATGCGCGCCTCGATCCTGGTGCTGGGACCGCTGGTGGCGCGCTTCGGTCGCGCCGAGGTGTCGCTGCCCGGCGGCTGCGCCATCGGTTCGCGTCCGGTCAATCTGCACATCAACGGCCTGCAGCAGATGGGGGCCGAGGTGACGGTGGAGAACGGCTACATCAGGGCCACCGCCAAGCGGCTCAAGGGGGCAAGGCTGGTGATGGATATGGTCACGGTCACCGGCACCGAGAATCTGATGATGGCCGCGGCGCTGGCCAAGGGCACCTCCGTGATCGAAAACGCCGCGCGTGAACCGGAGGTGGTGGACCTGGCCAACTGCATCAACATGATGGGCGGCAAGATCCACGGCGCCGGCACCGACACCATCACCATCGAGGGGGTGGAGAGCCTGCACGGCGGCCGCTACAACGTGCTGCCCGATCGCATCGAGACCGGTACCTATCTGGTGGCCGCCGCCATCAGCGGCGGCCGGGTGAAACTGAAGGATACCAATCCACGGCTGCTGGACTCGGTCCTGGCAAAGCTGCGCGAGGCGGGTGCCGAGATCGAAACCGGGGATGATTGGATCAGTCTGGACATGAAGGGTCAGCGGGCCAGGGCGGTCGATGTACACACGGCGCCGTACCCTGCCTTCCCTACCGACATGCAGGCGCAGTTCACCGCTCTCAACTCGGTGGCGGAGGGGAGTGGGATCATCACCGAAACGGTGTTCGAGAATCGTTTCATGCATGTGCAGGAGCTGCAGCGCATGGGCGCCAAGATCCGGCTGGAGGGCAATACCGCCATCACCACCGGCGTGGAGCACCTGACCGCCGCGCCGGTGATGGCCACCGACCTGCGCGCCTCGGCCAGCCTGGTGCTGGCGGGCTTGGTGGCCCAGGGCGATACCGTCGTCGATCGCATCTATCACATCGATCGCGGTTACGAGTGCATCGAGGAGAAGCTGCAACAGCTCGGCGCCCGCATCCACCGGGTGCCGGACAAGCACTTCGAGCGCTTCCGCAGCGGTTCGCTGTTGCAGGACGTCATGCCGTGAGCGAGGGCTTGACCATCGCCCTGTCCAAGGGGCGCATCTTCAAGGATACGCTGCCGCTGCTGGCCCATGCCGGCATCGTGCCGCAGGATGACCCGGAGACCAGCCGCAAGCTGATCCTCGATACCAACCTCGCCGACGTGAAGCTGGTGATCATCCGCGCCGCCGACGTGCCCACCTTCGTCGAATACGGCGCCGCCGACCTCGGCGTCACCGGCAAGGATGTGCTGCTGGAGCATGGCGGCGACGGCCTGTACGAACCGCTCGACCTGCGTATCGCGCGCTGCCGTCTGATGGTGGCCGGCCGCCCCGGCGCCGAGCCGGCGCGCCGGCTGCGTGTCGCCACCAAGTACCTCAACATCACCAAGGATTACTACGCCGCCCAGGGGCGTCAGGTGGAGCTGATCAAGCTCTACGGCTCGATGGAGCTGGCGCCGTTGGTGGGATTGGCCGATCGCATCGTCGACCTGGTGGAGACCGGCAACACGCTCAAGGCCAACGGCCTGGAGCCGCTGGAACAGATCATGGATATCAGCTCGCGCCTGGTGGTGAACAAGGCGTCGATGAAGATGAAGCATGCCCGCGTCAAGGCCTTCATCGATCGCATGACCGAGGCGGTGAACGCAAAGTAACAAGTTGCAAGTGACAAGTTCCAAGAGAAGAGAAGCGTCTTGACCTGTCACTTGCAACTTGCAACTTGAAACTTGGAACTTCCGTTATGACCGATATCAAACGACTCGACAGCAGCCAGGCCGGTTTCTGGGATACCTTGGAACAACTCCTTGCCTGGGAAGGGGTCTCCGACGACAAGGTCAACGCCACGGTGCGCGAGATCCTGCACCACGTGCGCACGCGCGGCGATGCGGCAGTGCTGGAGTACACCAACCGCTTCGATCGCATGAACGCGCAGTCGATGGCGGAGCTGGAGATCCCCGCCGCGCGGTTGCAGGAGGCGCTGGGCAAGATCAGCGCCGAGCAGCGTCAGGCGCTGGAGCTCTCCGCCGAGCGGGTGCGCGCCTACCATGCGCACCAGCGGCAGGAGTCGTGGAGCTATACCGAGGCCGACGGCACGCTGCTCGGTCAGCAGGTGACGCCGCTGGAACGCGTCGGCCTCTATGTGCCGGGCGGCAAGGCCGCCTATCCTTCGTCGGTGTTGATGAATGCCATCCCGGCCAAGGTCGCCGGCGTACAGGAACTCATCATGGTGGTACCGACCCCGGACGGCGTGGTCAACGAACTGGTGTTCGCGGCGGCGGCGGTGGCCGGTGTCGACCGCGTGTTCGCCATCGGCGGTGCACAGGCGGTGGCGGCGCTGGCCTACGGCACCGCGAGCGTGCCGCGTGTCGACAAAGTCGTCGGTCCCGGCAACATCTACGTCGCCACCGCCAAGGGCATGGTCTACGGTACCGTCGGCATCGATATGATCGCCGGTCCGTCGGAGATCCTGGTGGTGTGTGACGGCAGGACCGATCCGGACTGGATCGCCATGGACCTCTTCTCCCAGGCCGAGCATGACGAGGACGCGCAGTCGATCCTGGTCAGCCCCGACGGCGCCTTCATCGACGCCGTCGCGGCCAGCATCGACAGGCTGTTGCCGACCATGGAGCGCGCGGCCATCATCAAGACTTCCATCAACAGCCGCGGCGCCCTGATCAAGGTGCGCGACATGGAGGAGGCGGTGGCGGTGGCCAATTACATCGCCCCCGAGCACCTGGAGTTGTCGGTGGAAGACCCGCTGACGATGTCCAGGCAGATCAAGCACGCCGGCGCCATCTTCATGGGCCGCTATACCGCCGAGGCGCTGGGCGACTACTGCGCCGGCCCCAATCATGTGCTGCCCACCTCGCGCACCGCGCGCTTCTCCTCGCCGCTCGGGGTGTACGACTTCCAGAAGCGTTCGTCGCTGATCATGTGTTCGGCCGGCGGCGCCTCCGAGTTGGGTGGCACCGCCTCGTGCCTGGCGCGCGGCGAGGGACTGACGGCCCACGCCCGCTCGGCGGAATACCGCATCAAGTCGTAGCCGGAGACCGCCCATGAGCCGCTACTGGAGTCCGGTGGTGCACCGGCTTTCGCCCTACGTGCCGGGCGAGCAGCCGCAGATCAAGAACCTGATCAAGCTCAACACCAACGAGAACCCTTACGGCCCCTCGCCGCGGGCGCTGGCGGCGATACAGGCGGAGGCCAACGACAGCCTGCGCCTCTACCCCGATCCGGCCGCGCTGCGGCTGCGCCAGGCGATCGCCGGTTACTACGGCCTGGAGACGGCGCAGGTATTTGTCGGCAACGGTTCCGACGAGGTGTTGGCGCACATCTTTCACGGTCTGTTTCAGCATCCATTGCCGCTGCTGTTTCCCGACATCAGCTACAGCTTCTATCCGGTCTACTGCGATCTATACGCCATCGACTACCAAACGGTGCCGCTGGGCGATGAATTCGAATTGCGCGTCGCCGACTACCTGCGGCCCAACGCCGGCATCATCTTCCCCAACCCCAACGCCCCCACCGGGCGGTTGCTGCCGCTGGCCGACATCGAGTGGCTGTTGCAGCGCAACGACGCATCGGTGGTGGTGGTGGACGAGGCCTATGTCGATTTCGGCGGCGAGAGCGCGGCCACTCTGGTCCATCGTTACCCCAATCTACTGGTGACGCAGACCTTCTCCAAGTCGCGTTCGCTGGCCGGATTGCGGGTGGGTTTTGCCCTCGGCGACGCGGCGCTGATAGAGGCGCTGGAGCGGGTCAAGGACAGTTTCAACTCCTATCCGCTGGATCGTCTCGCCCTGGCCGGCGCCACCGCCGCCATCGAGGACCGCGAGCACTTTCAGCGGACGCGGCTGGCGGTGATGGAGAGCCGCGAGCAGCTGAGCCGCGGCCTGGCGGAGCTGGGTTTCCTGCTGCCGCCGTCGGCGGCCAACTTCGTCTTTGCCCGCCACCCGCAACGCGATGCCGGCGAACTGGCGGCGCGGCTGCGCGAACGTGGCATCATCGTGCGCCATTTCCGCCTGCCGCGCATCGAACAGTACCTGCGCATCACCATCGGCAAGCCGGACGAAAATGCCGCGCTACTGGCGGCGTTGACGGAAATTCTTGCCGGAGAATGATTTGCACGGCAGTGAGCATGGCGCGCGTAGCGCGAAAAATGCGCCGCGCCTCCGTCGGTGTCGTTGCCTAGTCTTTAACCCGATGCGGCGAGCGGCCGCGCAACGCTGAGGAAGGATCTGGTATGGAGTGGCTTGCGGATCCGCAGGCGTGGATCGCCCTGGCGACGCTGACGGCGTTGGAGATCGTCCTCGGCGTCGACAACATCATCTTTCTCTCCATCCTGGTCGGGCGGCTACCCCGCGCTCAACGGCAGCGCGGACGGCTGCTCGGGCTCACCCTGGCGATGGGCACGCGTATCGCCCTGTTGTTGTCGCTGGCCCTCATCATGCGTCTCACCGCGCCGCTGTTCACACTGTTTGACACGGCGGTTTCGGGGCGGGACCTGATCCTCATCGGCGGCGGACTGTTCCTGCTCGCCAAGAGCACGTTCGAGATCCACGGTGCGTTGGAGGGGCCGGAGCAGCACGAGTTCGGCGCCGGGACGGCGGGGTTCGTTGCGACGCTGGTGCAGATAGCGCTGGTCGACATCGTGTTCTCGCTGGATTCGGTAATCACCGCGGTCGGCATGGTGCAATACCTGCCGGTGATGATCATCGCCATTGTGCTGGCGGTGGTGGTGATGATGTTCGCCGCCAAGCCGATAGGCGAGTTCGTCGACCGGCATCCGACCATCAAGATGCTGGCGCTCAGTTTTCTGATTCTGGTCGGTACCGCATTGATCGCCGAAGGCCTGGGGATGCACGTACCCAAGGGCTACATCTACTTTGCCATGGCGTTTTCGGTGGCCGTGGAGATGCTCAATATCCGCATGCGTAAACGCGGCGCAGCGCCGGTCCAGCTGCACGACCAGGCGCTGCCGGACGAGGCGGAGTAGCCGACGCGCGCCGCTACTGTTGCTGGTCGTCCGGCTGATCCTGCTGGATCGGCCGCTCGGCCACCTTGGCATCCAGATCGAACGGTTTGCCGTTGCGCAGTCCCTGGAGTTTGATGTGCTGGCCGGGCTGCGTGCGGGCGATAATGTTCAACGCCGTGCGTACGTCGCGTACCACCTTGCCGTTGAGCTTCAGGATGACGTCGCCCGGTTGCAGACCGGCCTTGTCGGCCGGGCCGCCGCGCAGCACGCCGGCGATGACGGCGCCGTTCTGGCTGGACAGGCCGAACGACTCGGCCAGCGCGGGGGTGATGTCCTGGATTTCGAGGCCGAGCCAGCCGCGCACCACGTGTCCATTTTCGATGATTTGCCGCATCACGCCCTTGGCCAGGCTGACCGGAATGGCAAAGCCGATGCCTTGCGAGCCGCCGCTGCGGGAAAAGATCGCGGTGTTGATACCCACCAGTTGGCCTTCGGTGTTGATCAGCGCGCCGCCGGAGTTGCCCGGATTGATCGCGGCGTCGGTCTGGATGAAGTCCTCGAAGGTGTTGAGACCGAGTTGATCGCGCCCCATCGCGCTGACGATGCCCATGGTCACGGTCTGGCCGACGCCGAAGGGGTTGCCGATGGCGAGCACCACGTCGCCGACCCGCAGATGGCTGGAGTCACCGAGCACGATGGTCGGCAGGTGCTCCAGGTTGATCTTCACCACGGCCAGGTCCGACTCCGGATCGGTGCCCACAACCTTGGCCGCCACGGTGCGGCCGTCATGCAGCGCCACCTCGATCTGATCGGCCTCGGCCACTACGTGGTTGTTGGTCAGGATGTAACCGTCGCTGTTGACGATGACGCCGGAACCGAGGCTGGTCTCCTCGCGTTTGCGCGGCGCGCCCATCCGGTCGCCGAAGAAGTAACGGAACAGCGGGTCGTTCATGAACGGATGGCTGCGCTCGGCGATGGTTTTGCGCGTATAGATGTTGACCACGGCCGGCGCCGCGGCGGCTACCGCGTCGGCGTAGGAGACCGGCCCACTGACCCTGGTGCTGTGGGCGGTGCCGGGTGCGCTCTGGACGAAGGCGACGACCTTCCTGCCGCTGTCCAGCAGGTCGGGTTTCCATACTAAGATGACGAAGGCGACGGCCAGGCCGACGGTAATCGACTGGAACAGAAATACGATGGGGCGGTGTAGCTTCATCTAATGATTCCCACAACGGATGGGTGAGGCGACAATAGTACCGTAAAGGAGGGGTTAACACATGGCGCAGCTGTCGGAAGTTGTGAACTACTGCGACGATCTGCTGCAGATCGCCGAGTATCAGGACTATTGCCCCAACGGGCTGCAGGTGGCGGGGCGGTCCGAGTTGCGGCGCCTGGTGAGCGGGGTGACCGCCAGCCAGGCGCTGCTGGATGCCGCGGTTGCCCGCGGCGCCGATGCGGTACTGGTGCATCACGGCTGGTTCTGGAACGGCGAGGATCCGCGCATCATCGGCATGAAGCGGCGGCGCCTCGGTACGCTGCTGGCCAATGACATCAGTCTGATCGCCTATCACCTGCCGCTGGACGGGCATCCGGATCTGGGTAATAACGCGCGTCTGGGCGCGCTGCTCGGCATCGATATCAGCGGGCGTTTCGGCAAGGGGCCGGGCGGCGGTATTGCCGCCTTCGGTGAGCTGCCGCAACCGTTTTCCGCCGCGGCCCTGGTTGCCCTCATCGCCGGGCGCCTGGGGCGGGAGCCGTTGCACATTGCAGGCGGGCCGGCGTCGTTGCAGCGCGTCGGTTGGTGCAGCGGCGGCGCTCAGGGATTGATCGAGCAGGCGGCGGCATTGGGGCTCGACGGGTTCATCAGCGGCGAGATATCGGAGCAGACGGTGCATGCCGCACGCGAATTGGGTATCCACTATTTCGCTGCGGGGCATCACGCCACCGAGCGTTACGGCGTGCGTGCATTGGGCGACCATCTTGCTCGGAAATATGAGTTAGATCATGAATTTGTAGATATCGACAATCCAGCTTGAATTTGACGTTTTCTTGCCTTGACCCATTGCGCGCCTTTGGCCCAAACTATGCCGCTATCTATTTATAGGTAGATTCTTACTTACTTATAAGTGGTTTGGTGCGGGAAACTTTCCAAGTTCCCCGAAATCAACTCATACGTTTGCCCGGTGTTGTTGAGACCGCTCTTTGATGCATTTCTTGGAGGCCGGTTGTTCCGGGTTTTTGTTTTCAGCCTGACTTCGGGAGAGAGTATTGATGAGCACTGAAGGCGTTGATAAGGGTCGGCGCCGGTTCCTGACGGCGGCGACCTCAGTGGTCGGCGGTGTCGGAACCGTTTACGTCCTGACCCCCTTCGTCCTGTCCATGGAGCCCAGCGCAAGGGCTCAGGCCGCCGGCGCGCCGGTCGAGGCGGACGTGAGCAAGCTTGAGCTTGGTCAGATGATGACAGTGGCGTGGCGCGGCAAACCCGTATGGATCGTTCACCGCACCAAAAAGAATCTGGCGGATCTGCCGAGCAACGATTCGATGCTGGTGGACCCCAAGTCCGAGGTGCCGCAGCAGCCGCCGTATTGCAAGAACGAATACCGTTCGCGCAAGCCGGAGTATCTGGTGCTGGTCGGCATCTGTACCCATCTCGGCTGCGTCCCGGGCTACCGCCCCGACGTCGCCCCGGCCGATATCGGCGCCTACTGGAAGGGCGGCTTCCTCTGCCCCTGCCACGGCTCGCGCTTCGACCTGGCCGGCCGCGTGTTCCAGGGGTCGCCCGCTCCGATCAACTTGGAGGTTCCTCCCTACAAGTATCTGAGCGATACCCGCATCACAATTGGTGACGATAAGGGAGCAGCCTAAACCATGAGTACCGATAATAAATTCATGGCATGGATCGACGAGCGTTTCCCTGCCACCAAGACTTGGGAAGAGCATCTTGCCAAGTACTACGCGCCGAAGAACTTCAATTTCTGGTATTTCTTCGGTTCCCTGGCGATGCTGGTGCTGGTCAATCAGATCCTGACCGGGATCTGGCTGGCGATGAACTACAAGCCCGATGCAACGCTGGCCTTCGCCTCCGTGCAGTACATCATGCGCGATGTGCAGTGGGGCTGGCTGATCCGCTACATGCACTCGGTCGGCGCCTCCGCGTTCTTCATCGTGGTCTATCTGCACATGTTCCGCGGCCTGATGTACGGCTCCTACCGCAAGCCGCGCGAGCTGCTGTGGATCATCGGCGTGATCATCTATCTGGCGATGATGGCAACGGCCTTCTTCGGCTACCTGCTGCCGTGGGGCCAGATGTCGTACTGGGGGGCACAGGTTATCGTCAACCTGTTCTCGGCGGTACCGTTCGTCGGCGAGCATCTGTCGGTCTGGGTGCGCGGCGACTACGTCATCTCCGATGTGACGCTGAACCGCTTCTTCGCCTTCCACTTCGCGCTGCCGTTCATTCTGGCCGCCCTGGTGTTCGTCCACATCGTGGCGCTGCACAAGGTGGGCTCGAATAATCCCGACGGTATCGAGATCAAGAAGAACAAGGGTCCCGACGGTATTCCGCTGGACGGCATTCCGTTCCACCCCTACTACACGGTGAAGGACATCGTCGGCGTAGTCGGCTTCCTGATCATCTTCGCCGCGGTGATTTTCTTTGCACCGGGGATGGGCGGTTTCTTCCTGGAACATCCCAACTTCGATCCGGCGAATCCGCTGAAGACCCCGCCGCACATCGCGCCGGTCTGGTACTTCACGCCGTTCTACGCGATTCTGCGCGCGATCCCGCCGATGTTCACCTCGAAGTTCCCCGGCGTTATCGTGATGTTCGGATCGATTGCGATGTTCTTCATCCTGCCCTGGCTGGACCGCAGTCCCGTGAAGTCGATTCGTTACAAGGGACCGCTGTTCAAGATTGCCCTGGCTATCTTCACGGTTTCCTTCCTCGTGCTCGGCTATCTGGGTACCCAGGAGCCCAGCGTGGTGCGTACCAACTTGGCCCGGGTGCTAACCGTCCTGTACTACGCGTTCTTCCTGTTGATGCCGTGGTATAGCAAGATCGACAAGACCAAGCCGGTTCCGGAGAGGGTGACAGAATGAAAAAAATTATCATTGCCGTAATGCTTGCGGTCTTGCCGGCACTGGCAACGGCCGCTGAAGAGGGATTCCACCTCGATAAGGCCCCCGTCAACCTGCACGACAAGGCGTCGTTGCAGCGCGGTGCGCGCATGTTCGCTAACTACTGTCTGAGTTGTCACTCAGCCCAGTACATGCGTTACAGCCGCATGGCCAAGGACCTGGGGATGACCGATGCCGAGGTGAAGTCGAACATCATGTTCGCCTCCACCAAGTTGACCGACCATATGACCGTCGCCATGCGCACGGCCGATGCGAAGCTTTGGTTCGGCAACCCGCCGCCGGATCTGACGCTCATCGCGCGTTCCCGCGGTGCGGATTATCTGTACACCTATCTGCGCAGCTTCTATCTGGACAGCAGCCGTCCGTCGGGCGTGAACAACGCGGTGTTCAAGAGCGTTGCGATGCCGGACGTGCTGTGGAAGCTGCAGGGTTTGCAGGAGCCCGTGTTCACCTCCGAGGTGGATGCTGATGGCAAGAAGCAGGATGTCCTCACCGGTCTGAAACTGGTGACCAAGGGGACCATGACGCCGGCGCAGTACGACAAGGCCGTTGGTGACCTGGTCAACTTCCTGGTGTATATGGGTGAGCCGATCCGGCTGGAACGTCAGGCATTGGGTGTTAAGGTGCTGATCTTCCTGGCTGTATTCTTCGTGCTGGCTTATCTGCTGAAGAAGGAATACTGGAAGGACGTTCACTAACTGCCGACTGGGCGGGGGGCTGTGCTAAACTAACGCCGCCCCCCCACACCCTTCGGCAAAGCAGCGTCACCGGTGACGAACAGGGGGGCCTAGCCCCCCTGTTTTTATTATGAGGGAGAGTCACTGCCATGGCGGTTATTGCCAATCGACGTTCTGCCATGATGCTTTTTTCCAGCGGCGATGATGTCTACAGCCAACGCGTGCGGTTGGTGCTGGCGGAAAAAGGGATCGAATTCGACCTGGTGGAAGTGGCGACAGGCGAAAAGCTGGAAGATCTCATCGATCTCAATCCGTACAACAATGTCCCGACTCTGGTCGATCGCGACCTCGTGTTATACGACTCGCTGATCATCATGGAGTATTTGGACGAACGCTTCCCCCATCCGCCGCTGATGCCGGTCGATCCGGTATCGCGGGCCAGCAACCGTCTCAAACTGTATCGGCTGGAGCGGGATTTTTTCTCGCATCTCGATATCATTCTGGCGGGGACCGACAAGCAGGCGGCCAAGGCACGTAAGGATCTGCGCGACAATCTGGTGGCGTCGGCTCCGGTATTTGCCGCCAGGCCGTTTTTTCTCAGCGATGAATTTTCGTTGGTCGATTGCGCATTGGCGCCGTTGCTGTGGCGTCTGCCGATGTTGGGGATCGAACTGCCTAAGCAGGCGGCGCCGATTACCGCCTATGCCGAGCGCCTATTCAAACGACCGTCGTTCCGGGCCTGCTTGAGCGAAGCCGAGAAAGACATGCGTCGTTGAGCGATATGCCGCGCGCTCGCGCAACGAAATACGAACAACTGCGGGCATGATGCCCCTAACAGACCGCTTTACCGATGACGCCAAGCCGCCCTTATCTGATCCGTGCCCTGTATCAATGGATCATCGACAATCAAATGACGCCGCACATCCTGGTAAATGCGGAACATCCGCGTGCCGAAGTGCCGCAGCAGTTCGTGGAGAACGGCAAGATCGTGCTGAATATCGGCCCCAGTGCGGTGCAGGGGCTGGTTGCCGAGAACGATGCCGTCTCGTTCAGCGCGCGCTTCAGCGGCCATTCGATGCAAATCTATGTACCCACCAGCGCCGTGTTGGCCATCTATGCACGGGAAAACGGTCGCGGCATGGTCTTCTCGGAAGAGGATGACGAGCCACCGGCCCCGGAAACCCCGGACGACGACGGCACCAAGAAGCCGGCGCTGCGGCTGGTGAAATAAGGCCGGGCGATGATCGAGGTTGTGGCCGGGGACATCGCCACGCTGGCGGTGGACGCCATCGTCAATGCGGCCAACCATAGCCTGCTCGGCGGCGGCGGGGTGGACGGCGCGATTCACCGCGCCGCCGGCCCGCAGTTACGCGACTACAACGAGACCCTGGGCGGTTGCCCTACCGGCGAGGCGCGCATCAGTCCCGGGTTCCAGCTCCCGGCGCGCTGGGTGATCAGTACCGTGGGGCCGGTGTGGCGCGGTGGCGGCAGCGGCGAGGCGGAACTGCTGGCGGCCTGCTACCGCAACGCATTCGAACTGGCGCTGCAACATGGTGTACGCACTATCGCATTTCCTGCCATCAGCACCGGCGTCTACGGCTATCCGAAGCAACAGGCGGCACAGATCGCCGTGCGCATCATGCGCGCATACGACCGACGCTTCGAGCGCATCATCGCCTGCACCCACGGCGCCGAGGATACGGCCATCTACCGTGCCCTTGTGGCGTGCGACCATTGAAAAAAGAGTTCACCGCCGAGACGCAGAGGACGCCGAGAGCACAAAGAACGGTTTTCTCAGCGTCCTCTGCGTCTCGGCGGTGTTATTCATCTATGTCGGCGGCGGGAGCTTCTTGCCGGGATTGAGCAGGCCGTTGGGGTCGAACTGGGCGCGGATCGCATGCATCATGGCAAGGGTCGGCGGCGGTATTTCGCGGGCGACGTAGTCGCGTTTCTCGATGCCGATGCCGTGCTCGCCGGAGAGGGTTCCGTTGAGCCGCAACACCAGATCGAATACCTCGGACAGGCAGGTGCGGGCGCGCTCCATCTCTTCCGCGTCATCCGGGTTGGCCAGCAGGTTGACGTGGATGTTGCCGTTGCCCGCGTGGCCGAAATTGACGATGGTGATGCGGTGGTGCTGCGACAGCCGGTCGAGACCGTCTATCAGCTCGGGCATCCGCGATACCGGTACCACCACATCCTCGTTGATCTTTTTCGGCGCCACAGTGCGCAGTGCCGGCGACAACGCCTTGCGCGTCTTCCACAGCGCCGCCACTTCGTCGGCATCGCGCGCCTCAGTGGTGCCGATGCAGCCGTCGCCGTCGGCGGCGGCGATCACCGCATTCACGGCGCTTTCGATGCAGGCCGCGGGGCCGTCCACTTCAATCATCAACAGGGCGCCGGCGTCGGCCGGCAGCACGTCGCCGGCATAGCCGCGAATCATGCCGATGGCCTTGCCGTCCATGAATTCCAGCGCGCACGGAACCACGGGCTGCGCCATGACCCGGGACACCGCCGCGGCGGCACTGCCGACATCGCGGTAGATCGCCTGCAGGGTACGGCGCGTTTCGGGCAACGGCGTGAGCTTCAGCGTCGCCTCGGTGACCACCGCCAGCGTGCCTTCCGAGCCGATGAGCAGGCGCGTCAGGTCGTAGCCCACCACGCCCTTGGTGGTGTAGCTGCCGGTGCGCAGTTCGACGCCGCCGCCGCTGACCGCGCGCAGGCCCAGCACGTTCTCGCGCGGCGTGCCGTACTTGACGGCGCGCGGGCCGGCGGAGTTGCAGGCCAGATTGCCGCCGACGGTGCAGACGGCCGCGCTGGTGGGGTCGGGCGGCCAGAAAAAACCGTGAGCGGCCGCCGCCTCCTGGACCGCCTGATTGGTGACGCCGGGCTGGACCACCATGACGCGGTTGGCGGGGTCGACCGTCACGATGCGGTTCAATCGTTCCAGCGACAACACGACGCCGCCGGTCAGCGGCACCGCCGCTCCGGTGGTGGCGGTGCCGCTGCCGCGGGCAACGAGCGGAATGCGATATTCGTTGCACAGGCGTACCGCGTCGCGTACCTGCGCGTGGTCGGCCGGCCGTATCACCAGCGCGGGCATGGCGTGACGGCGGCTGTTGTCGTAGCCGTAGGTCCAGCGTTCGTCCGGCGCCGTGATCACCGCAGCGGCGCCGAGCAACTCGGTCAGTGCCGCGACGAAGGGTTCCGGCGGGGTGGCATGGGCGGACGGGTCCAAGGTTGGGGTCGGCCTAATCCGTATATTCGAACAGCTTGACGATGCGTTTGACGCCGTCCGTGCTTTGCGCGACGGCGACCGCGCGGTCGGCTTGCTTATGCGCGACCAGGCCCATCAGAAACACCGTCCCGTCCTCGGTGACCACCTTGATCCGCGTCTCCGATACACCTTCGCCCCCCAACAATTTGGACACGATCTTGGTGGTGATCCAGGTGTCATGGGTTCGGCTCGAGAACGAGCTGTTGGGTCCGACCACCAATTCGTTGTGGACCACGCGGACCTTTTGAATCTTGCGTGCCAGCTCCTCGGCTCTGGCGCTCAGCGCCGGCGTCGGCACCTGGCCCGACAGCAACACGATGCCGTTGAGGCTGCTGACGTTGATGTGGGCGGCTCCTATGGCCTGGTCGTCGGCCAGGGCCTTCGCTACCTTGAATTCAATGCCTTTGTCGTCCACGATGGTGCCGGTGGTGCGGTTGTCCTCGGCCACCATCACGCCGCCGGCGGCGGCGCCGCCGACAACGAGCGGCGCGCATCCCTGGAGCATTCCAATCACCACGGCCGCGGCAACAGCATAAATCGGCTTCATGTACTCACGCCTCCTGTCCAAACAGATGTAGATCGATGAGGTCACACAGACAGTGGATCACCAGCAAGTGGGTCTCCTGGATGCGGGCGGTGACCTGGGCGGGAACGCGGATCTCGACGTCGCCTTCGGCCAATGCTGTCGCCATGGTTCCGCCGTCACGACCGGTCAGCGCCACCACCCGCATCTGCCGGTCGTGGGCGGCGCCGATCGCCGCCAGCACGTTGACGGAGTTGCCTGAGGTCGATATCGCCAGCAGCACGTCGCCGCTGTGGCCCAGTGCCCGCACCTGCTTGGAAAATACCTGGGAGTAATCGTAGTCGTTGGCGATGGAGGTGATGGTCGACGAATCGGTGGTCAACGCCATCGCCGGCAACCCCGGGCGTTCCCGTTCGAAGCGGTTGAGCAGTTCGGAGGAGAAGTGCTGGGCGTCGCCGGCGGAGCCGCCGTTGCCGCAGCTGAGAATTTTTCCCTCCTTCAACAGGCATTGGGTCATCAGTTCGGCGGCGTCGGCGATGGCCGGTGCCAATAATTCCAGCGCGTTCTGTTTCGTCTGAATACTGTCGTGAAAGTGGCTTTTGATGCGTTCGAGCACATTCATGGTGTGGTCTCAATTCAGTTCGATGGCGTTGGTGATCCATTGTATGCGGTTTTGCCCCGTCGCCGGTGCGATTGCGATCACGTCGAAGCGGCACGGCGTGCGGGCCTGCTGCGGATGGCGTTGCAGATAGTGTTGGGCGGCGGCCACCAGGCGCGCCTGCTTGCGGCGATCGACGCTGGCGGCGCCGTCGACAAATGCGGATGCGCCGCGGTAACGCACCTCGACGAACACCGTCGCGTCATCGTGACGCATGATCAGGTCGAGTTCGCCCAACCGGCAGCGGTAGTTGCGCTCCAGCAGCGTCAATCCGTTGCGTTGCAGAAAAGTGCAGGCGAGCTCCTCGGCCTGACGCCCCAATTCCGCCCGGTCAGGAACGGGGCGCGGCATTACGGCGCGGCAGGCGCGGCGTCTGCGTCCGCGTCCGTCGCGGGCGCCGCCGGGACAGCCGTCGGCGACGCAGTTGCGGTCTCGATTATCCGCGGCACGCCTAATGCGAAGCGTGCCCAGGTCAGTTGCCGGCGCAGCCGTCCATCGCTGTCCAGCTGAAGCAGCCCCGTCTCGCCGTGGAATCGTTCGAACGGATAGGTTTGCAGTACGTGCAGCACCGGGATCAGATCATAGGCGTCGATGCCCATCGCCACCAGTCGCTGCAATGAATTGTCCGCCAGCTGCAGCGAACGGGTCTCCTTGCGCAGCGCGTCGTGCTGCGTAACGGGGTCGAGCACCCACGGCATGTCGCCGAATACGATGCCGTCCATGTCGCGATCGAGCGTCGGCGAGTAGACGCCGGAGTAGACGTGCGAGGTCGCCAGGATCGGCAGGCCCGCCGCGTGATGGAATTTCAGTTGCGGCCGAATCAGGCGCGCCTGGCGCGGAAACGCGGCCAGGAACACGAAGTCGATATCCTGGCGGCGGCGCGGCTGAAACGTGAGTTTTTCGCCCAGCACCGATTCCAGGCGCTGTTCCCGTGCCCGGCTCAGGTCGATATTGAGCAGGGAGCGTAGCGGAACCGAGTAATCGTTTTTGCTGCTGTCGTAGGTGGCCTCGGTGGTGACGACGCCGCCGAGCGATTGCCAGCGGTCGCGGAACGCCTGTTCGATGCGCGCGCCCCAATCGCCGTCCGGCACCAGCACCGCCGCCTTGCTGTAGCCGAGCTGCCAGGCGTGTTCGGCGACTTGCCTGGCTTCGTCTTCCGGCGCCAGGGAAAATTGATAGACATTGTCCGGCAGCTTGCTGGCATCCACCGTATTCAACACCAGCGTCGGGGTCGTGAATTGGCTGCGACTGCTGAGCAGGGCGGCGACGCTCTCCTTGCTCAGCGGGCCGATTACGAAATCGGCGCCGTCATGCACGGCTTGATCATAGGTCGCCTGCACCGTATCCGGATTGGCGACGTTGTAGACGCGGATATCGATGCGGTGGTCCGCCGCTGTGTTGTAATAGGCGGCGAGTACGCCGTCGCGCAGCGCCGCGCCAGCGGCGGCGAAACGGCCCGACAGCGGCAGCAGCAACGCAATCTGCTTCGGTTGCAGCAGCAATTGGGCGCTGCGCTGCAATATGCCGTCGATGAACGGCTGCTGCGCCGGGTGGTTTGGATAATCGGCATGCCACTGCGCGATGAGCTTCTGCAGGCCGCTGCGGTCGAGTTGGTACTGCTTGCTGATTTCCGCCAGGGACAGCCAGCCGCTGAACTCATTCAACGGCAACACCACCTGCGCCGCATGCAGCGCTTGCGCCGAAAGCTGCGTCAATTCATTCCACAGCTGCTGCTGGTTGGCGGTAATCGCGGCGGTTTCGCTCAGCAGCGGGTCGCGCATCGAATACTCGTGCGCCGCCTCCAGGTGGTTGCCGAGGCGGGAAAGGGCCTCGGCGCGCAGCAGGTGATATTGCGACTGCATTGCGGTCGGGGCGTCGGCGGGCAGGGGTTGGCTGAGCAGCATCAGCGTTTGGTCGGCGTTGTGCAATGCCAGCCAGGCCTGGGCACCGAGCAGGTGCAGCCGTAGTCCCTCGACCGGAGTCAGCTGGGTTTCATCGATGCCCTGCAGCTCGGTGACGGCCTTCTGCGGCTGGTTGTTGCGCAACAGGGCATCGGCGGCCTCGATTCGGAAGCGTTGCCGGTCGGTCTGCGGCAACTGCTGCGAGGCCGCCAGCAGTTGGTATTCGCGCGCCGCCGTGGCGTAGTCGCCGTGCGCAACGGCAGCCCGCGCCGCGCGGTCGCTGGGTGCGGTGGGCAGGGTGGGTTTGACGGCGCAGCCACCGATGAGGAGGCTCAGGGCAAGCAGCCACAGTGAAGTTTTAATTAGTCTGTGCATGGGAGACAGCGGATAATGTCCGACAGAGTGCCTTTTCGCTCAAAGAACGCACAGTATCAATAACGGGGTCGGGCAGTGTCAATGAAACCGGGACCGCTCTATGTGGTGGCGACGCCTATCGGCAATCTGGCCGACATGACGCCGCGGGCGGTGGAGGTGCTGAAACAGGTGGGGCGAATCGCGGCCGAGGACACCCGCCACAGTGCCGGTTTGCTGCGTCACTTCGCCATTTCCACGTCATTGTTTGCCCTCCACGAGCACAACGAACGCGCCATAAGCGCCGAGGTGATTGGGCGCCTGCAGCAGGGAGAGGATATCGCCCTCATCTCCGACGCCGGCACGCCCCTGGTCAGCGACCCCGGCTTTCCGCTGGTCCGCCTGGCTCACGAGGCAGGGCTGCGGGTGGTACCGGTACCGGGCGCCAGCGCCCTGATTGCGGCATTGTCCGCCGCCGGTCTCCCTACTGACCGTTTCGTCTTCGAAGGGTTCCTTCCGCCCAAGGCCGGTACACGGCGCAACCTGCTGGCGACGCTGCGTGATGAACGGCGCACCCTGATCTTTTACGAGGCGCCTCACCGCGTGTTGGAGTGCCTGGAGGATCTCACGGCGGTTTTCGGGCCGGACCGGCTGGCGGTGCTGGCACGGGAGCTGACCAAGACGTTTGAGACGATTCGGCGGGCGCCCCTGGGCGAGCTGCTGGAATTCGTCCGCGCCGACAGCGACCAGCAACGGGGCGAGGTGGTGTTGCTGGTGGAGGGGGCGCCGGCCCCGGCGGCCGACGGTCTCGACGACGAGGCGCGGCGGATCGCCGGGATACTCGCCGCCGAACTCCCGGTGAAACAGGCGGCGGCGCTGGCGGCGCAGATCAGCGGCGCCAAAAAGAACCAAATCTACGAATACCTGATTAAATCAGTGACAAGTGACAAGTGACAAGTGACAAGTGACAAGCAAAGGCAAAAACAGCTT
>CAYQWR010000014.1:0-24582 GCA_964421235.1 uncultured Thiohalomonas sp.
AGATTGATACTCTCTCCGATCACCTCATCGGCCCGGAAACCGAACAGCGATTCCGCCGCATTGTTGAAGGTCTCTATAACGCCTTGATCATTGACGGTGATAATCCCCTCTCTGGCGTTATCGAGAATGCTCGCCAGCCGGGTCTCACGCGCATGCACCTGATTCTGCATATCGCGGAACGCCTCCAGCAGCATATCCGTTTCGTAGGCATGCGCCTTGAACAGTGGCGTATAGACCTCACCTTTCCCCAGCGCGGTGAGCGCTGCAATCACCTGTTCGATCGGACGCCGGATGGTCGATTCATAGGCGAGATACCCTACCAACATCAGGACGGCGGCAACGATAGTGATGCTCCAAAGAAATCTGTTGAGAGTTTGCGCCAGGCGCAGCGAATCCAGCATTCCTTCCGAGGTTATCGTTCCCATTCGGGAGTCGACCTGATTGATGGCGGTACGCAGCGCACTGAACTGGGGCTGGATCGGATTGCGCAGCGCGGCAATATCGCCACGCCAGTCGTTGGACTCGTAAACCGCGATAACGGCGCGAAAGTTCTTCTGATATTGGGTGAAGGCCACCGCCATTCGCGCCACCGCATCGTCGAACATCGGTCCATTCGACCGGGCACCGTGAACGCGCCGCAATGCATTGAGCTCCTGCCGAATCTTCACCATGTAATTGTCGCGATTGCGCAGATGCTGCTGCATGCCGCTCTCGGGCATACCGAACACACCGGAACGATTGGCGATATAGAGGCGCACGGTGCTGATTTGCTGCGCCCACAAATAGCGGATGTCCGTCAGCCGCCTTTTGTTCGACGGCCCGCTATCCAGCAATGCGTCCTCCAACGCGGAGGTGAACGCCACATTTTCCGGGTAGAGTTTATCGGTAATAATGGAGGAAGCGGGAAATCGCAAATGCAACGTGCCGATAACCCGCAACAACTCCCGCACCTGCCGGTCGGTCTGTCCAACCACGGCGTCGA
Source organism: uncultured Thiohalomonas sp. (assembly GCA_964421235.1). Taxonomy (GTDB): domain Bacteria; phylum Pseudomonadota; class Gammaproteobacteria; order Thiohalomonadales; family Thiohalomonadaceae; genus Sulfurivermis. The sequence goes on from CAYQWR010000014.1 coordinate 983, forward strand.
GATCCGTCAAACCGCGCAGGATGCCGACGTCATGACGAGCGAACGCCGTACCGGCCAGCGCCTGTGCACGCGACGGAATGTCGCGCAGGAGAAATTCCACGCTTGCCTGCGCCGACGCACCCTGCAGCACGGCGTACCGATACACGCCACTCTCCATCGAGTAGATATCGTTTTTCAGCGCACCCAAGCCGCTGGCGAAGGAGTGCTGCCGCGCCAGCGCATTGTGGTAATACCTCGCGGCATCCCTGACCCGGTGTTCGGTATAGAGGGCGGCGCTCAGCAGCATGCCCGCCAGGATTAGCGACAGGGCAATAATGCGATAGCGGATGCTGCGCGGGCCAAATGTCATATTTTTTTATTGTTTCTACAGATGTCAGTGGTGTTTCAACCACGCTCAACGTTACCATACGCGTTGTAATCTATGCTACGTCGCCTGTCGCAGAGTCACCCGTGAGCAAGGTCATTATCTTCAACAAACCGTATGGCGTCCTGCCGCAGTTCACTGACGCTGAAGGACGGCCCAACCTGGCCGATTATCTGCGTCTGTGCGGGATCTATCCGGCAGGTCGTCTCGACCGCGACAGCGAAGGGCTGATGGCGTTGACCGACGACGGTGTGCTGCAGCATCGGATCAGCCACCCGCGTCATAAATTGCCCAAGACCTACTGGGTACAGGTGGAAGGTATCCCGGATGAGACGGCGCTGGAGGCACTGCGCAGCGGCGTCACGTTGAATGACGGCGTGACTGCCGCCGCCCGCGCGCGGCTGATGCCGGAACCCGACGTATGGCCCCGCGATCCGCCGATTCGCTACCGCGCCACGATCCCGACCGCCTGGATCGAATTGGTGCTCAGCGAGGGGCGCAATCGCCAGGTGCGCCGCATGACGGCGGCCGTCGGCTACCCCACCCTGCGTCTGATACGCTGGGCCATCGGCAGCTGGAACCTCGCAGGTCTGGCGCCGGGTGAATGGCGGGAGCTTGACCCGGAAGAGTATCGGGCACTATTGTCGCGCCCCGTTGCGACGCCGCATCACAAGGGATCGAAACATGAGCATCTGGAAACCCCACGTCACCGTCGCCGCCGTAGTGGAACGGGAGGGAAGGTTCCTCCTGGTGGAGGAAGAGGTGGAGGGACGCGTGGTCTATAACCAGCCGGCCGGCCATCTGGAACCGGGGGAAACGCTGGCCGCCGCCGCGGTGCGCGAGACCCTGGAGGAGACCGGCTACGATTTCGTGCCCGAGGCCCTGGTCGGCATCTACCGCTGGCGCAACGCCGCCAACGACATCACCTTCCTGCGCGCCGCCTTCGCCGGCCGCGTCACCGGCCACCATGGCGATCGCCCGCTGGACGGGGGGGTGATCCGCGCGGTCTGGTTCGACGACGCCGACATCGCCCGCCACGTCGAACGGCTGCGCAGCCCCATGGTGCAGCACTGCATCGACGACTACCGCAGCGGCCGCCGCTACCCGCTGGAACTGTTGCAGGATCTGGGCTGAGCCGTGACACAGGGCAAGTTCGTAATCGTCGGCATCTCCGGCGGCGTCGACTCCTCGGTCGCCGCCCTGCTGTTGCAGCAGCAGGGTCATCGCGTCGAAGGGCTGTTCATGAAGAACTGGGAGGAGGACGACAGCGCCGACTACTGCTCCGCCGCCGCCGACCTCGCCGACGCCCGCGCCGTCTGCGACACGCTCGGGATCCCGCTGCACACCATCAACTTCTCGGTCGAATATTGGGACCGCGTGTTCAGCCACTTCCTGACGGAGTACCGCGCCGGCCGCACCCCCAATCCGGATATTCTCTGCAACAAAGAGATCAAGTTTCGCGCCTTTCTCGACCATGCGCTCGCGCTCGGCGCCGACGCCATCGCCACCGGCCACTACGCCCGCGTGCGCCGGGGTGCCGACGGCCGGTTCCAACTGCTCAAGGGGCTCGATCCGGACAAGGACCAAAGCTACTTCCTCTACACCCTGCAGCAGGAGCAACTGTCCCACGCCCTGTTTCCCGTCGGCGAACTGCGCAAGGCCGAAGTCCGCCGTCTGGCGCGGGAACACCGCCTGGTCACCCACGACAAGAAGGACAGCACCGGCATCTGCTTCATCGGCGAACGCCGCTTCAAGGATTTTCTCAGCCGCTATCTGCCCGCCTCTCCCGGCGAGATGCGTACCCCGGGGGGTGAACTGATCGGCCGCCACGACGGCCTGATGTACTACACCCTGGGACAGCGCCAGGGGCTGGGCATCGGCGGACGCCAAGGCGCCCCCGACGACGCCTGGTACGTCGTGGGCAAGGATATGGCGCAAAACGTGCTGCTGGTCGCCCAGGGCCACGACCATCCGCGACTGTTCAGCACCGGCCTCGAAGCCGGCCAGTTGCACTGGGTGGCCGGAGCGGCGCCGCCGCTCCCGGTCGCCTGCGGCGCCAAGGTACGCTACCGCCAGAGCGACCAAACCTGTACCATCACGGCCCTGTACGCCGATCGCTGCCGACTGGCATTCGAGCGGCCGCAACGCGCCGTCACACCGGGGCAGTCCGTCGTCTTCTATCACGACGATATCTGCCTCGGCGGCGGCATCATCGAACATACGGCGCCTGCCGGCTGAGCGGGCCGAAGCGAACTATGGGCAAGAGCATTACCGACAAGACCCTGGCGCTGGCCGGGGTGTTTCAGAGCGCGGCACTGGTGACGCAGGCGGCCCGGCGCGGCAGCGCCGACACCGCGTTCCTGGAGACGGCCGTGCGCAGTCTGTTCGTGCGCAATCCGGCGGTGACGCTCGACGTCTACGGCGACCTCGGAGCGCTCCAGCTCGGCCTGCGGACCCTGGCGCAGCAGCTCGACAGCACCGACGGCGAACGCGACCTCGATATCACGCGCTATGTCGTGTCGTTGCTGCATCTGGAGCGCAAACTGGCGCAACGCAAGGACCTGCTCAACACCATCGCCGAAGGGCTCGACAATACCGAACGGCAGCTCGCCCATTTTCACATTACGCACGACACCATCATCGCGGCCCTGGCCGAGATCTACGGCCATACCGTCAGCACGCTGCAGCCGCGCATCATGGTCAGCGGCGAACACAACTACCTGCAGAACCCCGACGTCGCCAACCGGGTGCGGGCCGCGCTGCTGGCCGGCATACGTTCCGCCGTACTCTGGAGCCAATGCGGCGGCAACCGCCTGCAACTCCTGTTTCGCCGCAAGGCATTTTTGGCCGAGGCACGACGCCTGCTTACCGGCCGCTAACTCAATGCATAACTTAAGGAGTAAGAAAACTATGCTTGGTAATAGTGTTGATCGCTTCGGTACCGTCTCCCGTGTCATTCACTGGCTCGCCGCGCTAATCATACTGGCGCTGATCGGCGTGGGCATGTACATGTCCGACCTCCCCAAGACCGATCCCAGCCGACTCCAGATCTATAACGCCCACAAGGCCTTCGGCGTACTCGTCATCGCATTGCTGCTGCTCCGCATCGTCTGGTTGCGTTTCCAACCGGCGCCGGCGCTACCCGCCATTCTCAAGCCCGCCGAACTGAAGCTGTTCAAGGTGGTCAAGGCCGGCCTCTATCTGCTGATGTTCCTGGTCCCTGTTGCCGGCTACACCATGTCCGTCGCCGGCGGCCATCCGGTCAGTTTCTTCGGCTGGTTCACCCTTCCGGATCTGTTTGGAAAGAGCAAGGCACTGGGCGGATTCGCCCACGAGATGCACGGGATACTGGCCTACACCTTGTTGGCCCTGGTCGCATTGCACGTAGCCGGCGCCATCAAACACCGACTCAAGGGTAACGCCGAGGCCGACCTGCTGAAGCGCATGATATAAACCGCCTATTCCATAACCAATGGCGTGGAAGGGAGACCTTCCATGTCGCTACTCGCCAATGAAACACGATGCCCTGCTAAATCACGCCGGCACACTGCTGGCCGCGATCCTCAATCGCGCCTCCGCCGCAGACAAGGCGATGGAGCGTCACTTTCGCGACCACCGTGAGCTGGGATCGCGCGACCGCGGCGAAATCGCCGAAACGGTCTACGCCTGCCTGCGCACGCTGGCGCTGCTCCGCTACCTGGGCGGCGAAACGGCGCCGGCATCGGCGCTGGTGGCGCTCCACCTGCTGAACCAGGGCTTGAGCGCGCGCGCGCTGGAACAGGCGGGATACCGGCCACGGGACGAGCAATTCAATGTGCGGGGGCTGGCGGAAAAACTGCGCAACCTCGATACCAGCGCAATGCCGCTGGCGGTCAAGGCCAATATGCCCGAGTGGCTGGCGCAACATCTCGTGGCGCAGCTGGGCGAAGAGGAGACACTGGAGCTGGCGGCAGCCCTCAACCGGCCGGCAACCCTCGACCTGCGCGTCAATACCGTGAAGGCCGACCGAGACACGGTCAGGACGCGGCTCGCCGCCGAAGGCCAGGCGGTGGAACCGACCCCCTATTCCCCGCTCGGATTGCGGCGCGCCGATCGCGCCCCCCTGTTCAAGACGGCATGCTTTCGCGAAGGGCTGTTTGAGATACAGGATGAAGGCAGCCAATTGCTGGGACTGCTGCTGGAACCGAAACGGCGTGAAATGGTGGTGGATTTTTGCGCCGGTGCCGGCGGCAAGACCTTGGAATTGGGGGCGCTGATGGCCAACAGCGGCACCCTCTACGCCTTCGACGTCGCCGCCAAACGGCTGGAAAAACTCAAACCGCGTCTGGCGCGCGCCGGCCTCGACAACGTCCGTTCCGTCGTCATCGCCCACGAGCGCGACGAGCGGGTACGGCGCCTGGCCGGCAAGGCGGACCGCGTCCTGGTGGACGCCCCGTGCAGCGGTACCGGCACGGTGCGCCGCAACCCCGACATCAAGTGGCGTCCGCTCGACCTGGAGGCCATCACCGCCACCCAGCGCAATATCCTGGAGGCCGCCGCAAGCCTGGTGAAACCCGGCGGACGCCTGGTCTACGCCACCTGCAGCCTGCTGCGGGAGGAGAATGAGGAGATCGTTGAGGCCTTTCTCGCCGGCCACGAAGAGTTCACGCTGCTGCCGGTCGGCGAGATACTCGCGCGCCGCCACATCCCGCTGACCATGACCGGCGACATGCTGCGGCTCTATCCCCATCGCCACAACACTGACGGGTTCTTTGCCGCGGTCCTGGAGCGGCGCAAACCGGCGGCGTGACGCCCGCTCCGCGCGGTTACGATCACTGCAAAAACGTGGGTATATTGCGCGCCGCTGGCGCATTGGCGCGTCGCCGCCACCGATCCGGCCACAGCGAACGCCCGCCTCGACACCCCGGTCGCGATGTCGAAAACCCTGCCGGTTGCCATCGAACTGCCGGAGCGGGAAGTGCTGACGATGGACGAGGCCGAGGTCGCCGCGCTGATCTGAACCGAACGGCCCCGGCACCGCGCGGCGGACGCGCCGGCGCGCTGCTCCACGCCCCTTATCGCCGCCTATTCGGCGCTGCCGAATGAGGGGTCGGTGGTATAGGCGGGCGACGGCAAGCCCGCAATGTGCAAGCCCTCGGAGACCGGTCCATTGGGAAACAACTGATAGAGATATCGGCTGCCGCCGCGGTCGTGAAACGCCCGGTCCAGCTCCTCAGCCAAGACACGGCCGCTCTTGGCCGGCCCCACGCGCAGATAGCGCTCGCGCAGAAAACGCACCACATCCCAGTGATCATCCGTAAGCGTTATACCCACCTCGGCCGCCAGCCGCTGCGCCTCGCGCTCGTTCCATGGCGGCAGGTCGAGCAGGTTACCTTCCGGATCATGCGAAGCCGATATCTCGCCGCTGATATATTTGTTGATGTCTACGTTGGTCATGGCACGCCTCCATTCCTCTGCAGCGGACGGGTCCGTCCCCTGCCCCCACTACGCCATCAATCGATCAAAGTATAGTCGCCACGACTCCTATCGAAACAGGAAGCGGCAGGCAACGATCGCCGCCGCGATCCCCACGAGGTCCGCGGTCAGCGCGGCCAATACCGCGTGCCGCACCCGCCTGACCTGGACCGCGCCGAAATAGACAGCCAGCACGTAGAAGGTGGTCTCGGTCGAGCCCTGCAAGGTACTTACCAGATAGCCGGTATAGCTGTCCGGCCCGATGGTCGGATCGTTGATGATCGAAGCCAGCACCCCGTAGGCACCGGAGCCCGACAGCGGGCGCAACAGCGCCATCGGCAGCGCCTGGGCGGGCAGTCCCACCGCGCCGCTCCATGGCGCCACCCAGGCAATGAAGGCATCCAGTGCACCGCTGGCGCGCAGCATCGCCACCGAGACCAGGATCGCCACCAGATACGGGATGATCTTGACCGCCACCTGGAACCCCTCCTTGGCCCCCTCGACAAACACCTCGTAGACACGCACCCTGCGCACCACGCCGAAGGCCAGGAACCCCAGCATCAACCCCGGCAGGATCCAGGGTGCGATGGCCTTGCCGTAGACCACGCTCAGCGGCACGAACGCCAGCAGCAGGCCCAGGCTCAACAGCGACACCCACAGCGGATAGGCCGTGTCCGTCGCCTGCAACGGTGCGGCACTCGCCGCCGCAGGGGCGGCCACGACGCCGACGGCGCTCCCCGCAACGGGGAAAAAGCGCCGGTACGCGAACGCCGCCACGATCGCCGCCGCGGTGGAACAGAGCGTCGCGAACAGGGTGGTCGGCAGGATACCGGCCGGGTCGACGGAGCCGGCCGCGGCGCGCAACGCAATCACGCCGGTGGGCAGCAAGGTGACGCTGGAGGTGTTGATGGCCAGGAACAGCACCATCGGATCGGTCGCCGTGCCGGGGCGCGGATTGAGCAGCTCCAGCTCCTGCATGGCGCGGATCCCGAACGGCGTGGCGGCGTTGCCGAGACCGAGCGCATTGGCCGCGAGGTTGAGGATCATCGCCCCCATCGCCGGATGGTCCGGCGGCACATCGGGGAACAGGCGGGTCATCAGGGGTCGAATCAGGCGCGCAAGGATGGACAGCATGCCGCCCGCCTCGGCCACCTTCATCAGCCCCAGGAACAGGGTCATGACCCCCACCAGACCCAGCGCCAGGGTGATCGATCCGCCGGCCGAATCGACCATCGCCTTGGACAGCGCGTCCATCGGCGAGGCGCCCGTCCCCGCCCAGCCCAGTTGGTGCCAGGCGGCCGTGCCAAAGGCGGCGGCGACGAGGAAAAAGAAGACGATGTTCATCGGCAGACGCGCAGACGGGAGAGCGGGAAACCCGCATGGCTCATGTGGGTTGCGGCGCGCCTCCCCGGCTCACAGATCCTTGCAGACATACTTGATCGCGGGGTCTTCGACGCTGGTGCTGATCGCGAAACCGAGCGAACGCACGAACGACAGCATGTTGTGGTTCGCGGCCAGCACCTCCCCCTCCATAATCTTCATGGCGCGCATGCGCGCCGTTTCGATCAGGGCATCCATCAAGCGGTGGGCGATACCCTTGCGCTGCCACGCGTCCGACACGACCAGGGCGAATTCGCAGGTGGTCATGTCCGGGTTGGTCACGTAGCGCGACACCCCGATCTCCTCCTCGATTCCGTCCTTCTCGATGACGGCGATAAAGGCCATCTCCCGGTCGTAGTCGATTTGGGTGAAGCGGGCCAGCATCCCCGGCGTCAATTCGTCGATGGTCTGCATGAAACGGAAATACTTCGCCTGCTCCGAGAGGTTGCGCACGAACTCCTGCTCGATCTCCGCATCCTCCGGACGGATCGGACGAATCACCAGATCGGTGCCGTCGGGCAGCTGCCAGCGGCTGACCAAATGGGTCGGATAGGGATAGATCGCCATGTGGCTGTAGCGGGCGCGGGTCGAAGAGTGGTAATCCACCACCACGCGCGCATCGACGGCGATGGCGCCACTCTCGTCGAGGATCAGCGGATTGATGTCCAACTCCCTCACCCACGGCAGTTCGCAGGCGATCTCGGACACCCGCAGCAGCACATTCTCCAGCGCCTGCATGTCGGCGGGCGGCATGTGGCGGAAGGCGCCGAGCATCTTCGCCACCTTGGTGCGCTGAATCAGATCCTTGGCCAGGAAGCGGTTGAGCGGCGGCAGCATCACCGCGCGATCCCCCATCACCTCCACGGTGATGCCGCCGGCGCCGAAGGTGATCACCGGGCCGAACACCGGGTCGGTGGAGATGCCCACCAACAACTCGCGGCCGTTGGGGCGCTGCAGCATCGGCTCGATGGTGACGCCGTCGAGACGCGCGTCGGGCCGGTTGCGCCGTACCGACTGGACGACGTCGTTGTAGGCGCTGCGCACGCCCTGGGCGGTGTTGATGCCGAGGCGCACGCCGCCGGCATCGGACTTGTGGGTGATATCGGGCGAATTGACTTTGAGCGCCACCGGCAACCCCATCGACTCGGCCTGCACCAGCGCCTCGTTGGGCGAGCGCACCACCACCGCCCGCGCCGTGGGGATGTGGAACGCCCCCAGTACCGCCTTCGATTCGCTCTCGGACAATACCTTGCGCCCCTCCGCCAGGGAGCCCTCGATAATCAGCCGCGCCCCCTCGATGTCGGGCGGCACCCGTTGATAGATGGGCCCCGGGGTCTCCAGCAGCAGCTGCTGGTTGCGGTAGTAGGCGGTCAGCGAATAGAACGCCTCGACCGCCGCCTCCGGCGTGTGGAAGGTGGGCAGCCCGGCCTCCACCAGCGCCATCCGTCCCTCCGCCACCTGGGTCTGGCCCATCCACGAACAGAGCACCGGCTTGTCGTAGTGGTGCGCGATCTTGCCGATGCTTTCCGCCACCTCCCTGGGTGCGGTCATCGCCTGCGGTGTCAGGATCACCAGCAGCCCGTCGACCCCGTGATCCGCCAGGCAGGCCTCCACCGCCGCGGCATAGCGCTCCGGCGTGGCGTCGCCGATGACGTCCACCGGGTTGCCGTGGGACCAGGTGGCCGGCAATACCTCGTTGAGACGGGCGACGGTGCTCTCCGCCAGCTCCGCCAGGGGTATGCGCATGTCGGCGGCGCGGTCGCTGGCCATCACGCCGGGGCCGCCGCCGTTGGTCAGGATGCAGAGCCGTTCGCCCTGGGCGCGAAAGCCGGCGTCGAGGGTGCTGGCGTTGGAGAACAGATGGCCGATGCGCATGCCGCGCACCGCGCCGGCACGGCGCAGTGCCGCGTCGAACACGTCGTCGGCGCCGGCCAGGGCGCCGGTGTGGGAGAGCGCCGCCTTGGAGCCGCTGCTGTGGCGCCCGACCTTGAGCGCGATCACCGGCTTGACGCGCGCCACGGCGCGGATCGCGCTCATGAAACTGCGGGCGTTGTGGATCCCTTCGATGTAGAGCAGGATGCTGTCGGTCTTGGGGTCGTTGACCAGATAGTCGAGCACGTCGCCGAAATCGAGGTCGGCCGAGATGCCGGTGGAGACCACCGCCGAAAAACCGATGCCGTTGGGCTCGGCCCAGTCGAGGATGGCGGTGCAGATGGCGCCCGACTGGGAGACCAGAGCCACATTGCCGGGCCGCGCCCCACCCTTGTTGAAGGTGACGTTGAGACCGATGTCCGGACGCATGATGCCAAGGCAGTTGGGGCCGATGAAGCGGATGCCGTAGCGGCGCGCGTTCTCCAGTACCGCCTTTTCCAGCTTCAGTCCCTGCGGGCCGACTTCGCGAAAGCCTGCCGAGAGGATCACCGCCGCCTTGACGCCGTGCTGGCCGCAATCCTCGATAATGCCGGCCACCGTTGTCGCCGGAGTGGTAATCACCGCCAAGTCGACCGTCTTGCCCAGCGCCTCCAACGAGGCATAGGCCTTGTGGCCCTGCACCTCGGAACGTTTGGGGTTGATGGGATAGACGTCGCCCTTGAAACCGCCCTCGATCATGTTTTTGAACACCAGCATACCGACCGCATCGTGGCGATCGCTGGCGCCGAAAACAGCAACGGTTTTCGGCTCGAACAGTCGTTTGAGATAGTGTTGCGCCATAGCAGTCCCCAATGCATCCCTTGGCCGCGCGCCAACGGCCATCCATGCGCGTGTCGGCCGTTACCGCCGCACCCGCCCCAGTCTGGCGCCCGTGCTCCCGTATTGCTGCTGCGCCTTCCCTGCGCTGTTCGCCCTGCTATGAGCGAAAGGGGCGGCGTGCCGCCGCCATCTTTGGTCCGTATTTATGCCGATATTAAAACACAAATATTGCAGAAAATATCCGCAGTGAACTACTCAACCGATCGACTGCCTGCCGGTGACGAACGCCGCTCCGATCCCGGCGACCGGCAGCGAGCGACGGTCGGCGGCTGGTCAGCCGGCGGCGACGATGGTAACTTCGGCAGACTACCGTTCCGCGTTGTCTACCCGCACACCCAATGAAAACCGCTTACATCTCTCACGCCGACTGCCTGCTGCACAACATGGGCGAGTTTCACCCGGAAGGCCCGGAGCGTCTGCACGCCATAGAGGACCGTCTGGTCGCGGCCCACCTGATGTCGCTGCTGCGCCATTACGATGCCCCGCTGGTGACCCGCGAACAGTTGCTGCGTGTGCACGCCGCCGACTACATCGACGGCCTTGCGGCGAGGGTGCCGGAGCCGGGCGCCAAACCGGTGATGCTCGATCCCGACACCTGGCTCACCGCGCAGACCCTGCCCGCCGCGTATCGCGCGGCCGGCGCGGCGGTGCAGGCGGTCGACCTGCTCATGGACGGCGCGGCGGAAACCGCCTTTTGCGCCATACGGCCGCCCGGCCACCATGCGGAACGGCGGCGCGCGATGGGCTTCTGTTTCTTCAATAACGTCGCCGTCGGCGCCGCCCATGCCCTCGCCGCGCATGGGCTGGAGCGGGTCGCCATCCTCGATTTCGACGCCCACCACGGCAACGGCACCGAAGACATCTTCAAAGACGACCCGCGGGTACTGTATTGTTCCACTTTCCAATATCCGTTCTATCCCGACACGCCGCTGGCGCGCCGGCCCAACATGATCCACAGCAAACTCGCCGCCGGCGCCTACGGCGACACGTTTCGGGACGCCGTGGAGCGTGACTGGATGCCCGCGCTGGAACAGTTCGAGCCGCAGATGATCTTCGTCTCGGCCGGTTTCGACGCCCATTTCGAGGACGACATGAGTACCCTCAATCTACTCGATGTCGACTATGCCTGGGTCACCGAACGCATCGTCGAGGCGGCGGCACGCCATGCAAAAAACCGCGTCGTTTCGGTGCTTGAAGGCGGCTACGTCATGAACGCTCTCGGTCGCAGCGCGGCGGCGCACATCAGGGTGCTGATGGGGATCAATTGAACTCTGCCGCCCGTTGGGCATCTCTTGTTCTGTCGTCTATGCTTGACCTTGTCATCGAACCGCCAGTCATAACAACAACGCCGTACATGGGGAATAGACAATGCAGCGTATGGTTACCTTGGACGGCAACGAAGCAGCCGCCACGATCGCGCACCTGACCAACGAAGTTATCGCCATCTATCCCATCACGCCCGCCTCTCCCATGGGCGAACACGCCGACGAATGGTCGGCGCAGGGGCGTAAGAATCTGTGGGGCACCGTGCCGACCATCGTCGAGATGCAGAGCGAGGGCGGCGCCGCCGGCGCCATCCACGGCGCACTGCAGAGCGGCGCGCTCACTACCTCGTTTACCGCCTCGCAGGGGCTGCTGTTGATGCTCCCCAACATGTACAAGATCGCGGGTGAGCTGACCCCCATGGTGCTGCACGTCGCGGCCCGCTCCCTTGCCGCCCAGGCCTTATCGATCTTCTGCGACCACGCCGACGTGATGGCGACACGCGGCACCGGCTTTTCCCTGCTGTGCGCCGGCTCGGTACAGGAGGTCGCCGATATGGCCCTGATCGCCCAGGCAGCGACGCTGGAAGGACGGATACCGATACTCCATTTCTTCGACGGCTTCCGCACCTCGCACGAAATCTCCAAGGTCTTGCTGCCCGAGCGCACGGTGGTGCGTTCGATGATTAACGATCAACTGGTGCAGGCGCACCGCCGGCGCGCGCTCAACCCCGAACATCCGGTGGTGCGCGGCACGTCGCAAAATCCCGACGTCTACTTTCAGGCACGCGAAAGCGTCAACCCCTATTACCAGCAAATGCCGGTGGTGGTGCAGGCGGCGATGAACCGTTTTGCGGAACTGACCGGCCGCCATTACCACCTGTTCGACTACGTCGGCGCAACCGACGCCGAACGCATCATCATCATGATGGGATCGGGCGCCGACGCCGCGCACGAAACGGTCGAACATCTCGTCGCCCGCGGCGAAAAGGTCGGTTTGGTCAAGGTGCGGCTGTTTCGCCCGTTCGACGCGACCGCTCTGCTCGCCGCGCTGCCTGCCACCGCACGCCGTATCGCCGTGCTCGATCGCACCAAGGAACCGGGGGCCGACGGCGAGCCGTTGTACAAGGACGTGGTCACCGCCATTGTGCAATCGTACAGTTCGAGCCAGTCGAAGTTCGACGTGCTGCCGCGCATCATCGGCGGGCGCTACGGTCTCTCTTCCAAAGAGTTCACGCCGGGGATGGTCAAGGCGGTATTCGATGAGTTGGGCGCGGAGCAATTGAAGAACTCCTTCACCATCGGTATTCACGACGACGTCACCCACACCAGTCTGGAGTGGGACGCCCACTTCCGCGTCGATGCCGCGCAAGACGCCAATTGCGCCGTGTTCTACGGCCTTGGTTCCGACGGCACCGTCAGCGCCAACAAGAACACCATCAAGATAATCGGCGAGGATACCGAACTCTACGCTCAAGGCTATTTCGTCTACGACTCCAAAAAAGCCGGAGCCGTCACCGTGTCGCATCTGCGTTTCGGCCCCAAACCGATCCGCTCCAGCTATCTCATCGGCGACGACGAGGCGCAGTTCGTCGGTTGCCATCAGACCATCTTCCTGGAACGCTACGACATGCTCGACAAGGCGGCGCCGGGCGCGGTGTTCCTGCTCAATACGGCAGCAGCGCCGGAGCGGGCCTGGGCGACGCTGCCGCGCCGCATGCAACAGCAGATCATCGACAAGCAGGTGCGTTTCTTCGTGATCGACGCCTATCAAGTGGCCCAGGATACGGGTATGGGCCGGCGCATCAACACCATCATGCAGACCTGCCACTTCGCCATCTCCGGCCTGCTGCCGCGCGACGAGGCCATCGCCGCCATCAAGCGCGCGGCGGAGAAGACCTACGGCAAGAAGGGACCGAAGATCGTCGAGCTCAACTTCCGCGCCATCGACTCGGCCATCGCCAACCTCCACGAGGTGGCGACGCCGGCGCAGGCCGACAGCGGTTTCGAACACCCGCCTGCGGTCGCCGCCAACGCGCCGCAGTTCGTGCAGCAGGTCACCGCCCGGATGATCGCCGGACGCGGCGACGAATTGCCGGTCAGCCGGCTGCCCGCCGACGGCACCTGGCCCACCGCCACCACGCAATGGGAGAAGCGCAACATCGCGCTGGAGATCCCCGTTTGGGACGAGGAACTCTGCATCCACTGCGGCAAGTGCCCCTTTGTCTGTCCCCACGGCACCATCCGCAGCAAGGTGTTCGATCCCGCGGCCGTCGGCCCCCTCCCGCCGACCTTCCGCCACGCGCCGATCAAGGGCAAGGAGTTCGCCGCAGGCGCCCACATCGTCTATCAGGTGGCGCCCGAAGACTGCACCGGCTGCGGCCTGTGCGTCGACATCTGCCCGGTGAAGGACAAGGCCAACCCCGGCCGCCGCGCCCTCAACATGAGTCCGCAGCCGCCGCTGCGCGAACAGGAACGCACCAACTGGGAGTTCTTCCTCGGCCTGCCCGAATTTGACCGCCGCGAGGTACACACCTCGGTGATGAAGAACGCGATGCTGCTGCAGCCGCTGTTCGAATTCTCCAGCGCCTGCGCCGGCTGCGGCGAAACGCCCTATTTGCGCCTCGCCAGTCAACTGTTCGGCGATCGCATGGTGGTGGCGAACGCCACCGGCTGCTCCTCCATCTACGGCGGCAACCTGCCCACCACGCCTTGGGCTCAGGACGCGCAGGGGCGCGGACCGGCGTGGAACAACTCGCTATTCGAAGACAACGCCGAGTTCGGCTTGGGCATGCGCATCGCCGTGGACAAACAACAGGAATACGCCCACGAATTGCTCAAGTCACTGGCGCCGCAGATTGGTGAAGAGCTGGTGCAGGAGCTACTCACCACCGATCAGTCGGATGAAGCCGGCCTGCACCGGCAACGCGAGCACGTCGCTGCCCTGCATGAACGGCTGCGGCAGATCGATCGCCCGGAGGCGAGCCAGCTGGCGGCGCTGGCCGACGTTTTGGTGCGCCGCAGCGTCTGGATCGTCGGCGGCGACGGTTGGGCCTACGATATCGGTTTCGGCGGGCTCGATCATGTACTTGCGTCCGGCCGCAACGTCAACATTCTGGTGCTCGACACCGAGGTCTATTCCAATACCGGCGGCCAGACCTCCAAGGCGACGCCGCTCGGCGCCGTCGCCAAGTTCTCTGCCGGCGGAAAGCCGACCGCAAAGAAAGACCTGGCGATGATCGCCATGGCCTACGGCAACGTCTACGTGGCTCATGTGGCCTACGGCGCCAAGGACGTGCAGACGCTCAAGGCGTTCATGGAGGCGGAATCGTATCCCGGCGTATCGCTGATCATCGCCTACAGCCCGTGCACCGCCTGGGGCACCGATATGCTGCACAACCACGAGATGCAGGACCGCGCCGTACGCAGCGGTCACTGGCCGTTGTTCCGCTTCGACCCGCGCCGCGAGGCCGGACACGAAAATCCGTTGCAACTCGACTCCAAAGAGCCGTCGATCGCCTATCGGGAATTCGTCAGTCAGGAGACGCGATTCAACATGTTGTGGCGCAGTCATCCGGAAGCCGCCGAGCGTTTTCTCGCCTCAGCCCAGCGCCACGCGCGCTCCAGTTTCCATCATTACCGGCAACTGGCCGACCTCAGTTACGCGGAACCTGCAGAAAACGAGCCCGAGAAAGCCAAGGAGTAGTCAATGGACTTGCGAACCACATATCTCGGCCTGGAACTGAAAAATCCCCTGGTCCCCTCCGCCTCGCCCCTGTCGCGCAGCCTCGACATGGCCAAGCGGCTGGAGGATGCCGGCGCTGCCGCGCTGGTGATGTATTCGCTGTTCGAAGAGGAGCTGATGCATGACCGCGATTTCATGGATAGCTATCTGCAGAATCAGGCCATCGGCCACGCCGAGGCCACCAGCTTCCTGCCGTCACTGGGCGACATGCCGTCGAAGAACGAGCGCTATCTGGAACAGCTGCAACGCTTGAAGGGTGCGTTGGAGATTCCGGTAATCGCCAGCCTCAACGGCATCACGCCCAGTGGCTGGATCACACATGGCAGGGCATTGCAGGAGGCCGGCGCCGATGCCCTCGAATTGAACGTGTACTACATTGCCGGCGACATCGAGCAAAACGGCAGCGAGGTCGAACAACGCTATGTCGATATCCTGACCGAACTGCGGCAGCACGTCACCATTCCCATTGCGATGAAGCTGTCGCCCCAATTCAGCTCGGTCGCCAATATGGTGCAACGGCTGGCGCAGGCCGGCGCCGACGGCGTGTCGCTGTTCAACCGCTTTTATCAGCCGGATATCGATATCGACAGCCTGCGGGTAACATCGCAGCTGCATCTCTCCAATTCCACCGACTCGCTATTGGCCATGCGCTGGATAGCGATACTGTTCGGCCGGGTCAAACTGTCGCTCGCCGTCACCGGCGGCATTCACACCACCGACGATGCGATCAAGTTACTGCTCGCCGGCGCCGACGTGGTGCATCTGTGCAGCGCGTTGCTGATGCACGGCCCGAAACAGATCAGCAAAATTCTCGACGGCATCCAACACTGGCTCGACGACTCGCCATACGAATCCATCGAACAGCTAAAAGGTGTGCTCAGCCAGCTTCATGCCGGAAATCCCGCCGCGTTTGCGCGCACCAATTACGTCCAGATGATCGACAGCTACACGCTCGACAGCAAGATCTGGCACTAACCGACGCCCGGGTGAGCGCTGTGACGCCTCCCCGCCGCGGTCGCAAGGGTGCGAAACGGCAACAGCCGCGGGAAAGCGAAGCGCTATATCAGAGACCTTGAACTGACCAAAACAAAACGGGAAAGATCCAAACGCAAGAGCGTCGCTGCCGAGTAACATCGGCGGCGTTACGGATCGGGGCGGGCGTGCCGTTGCAGCAGGCACAGCAGCGCCGCCGCCTTGTCCAGACTCTCCTGGTATTCCGCCCCAGCGGTCGAATCGATGACAATGCCGCCTCCGGCGCCGCAACAGATCCGGTTGCGCTGTTGCACCAGGGTGCGAATGGCAATATTCGTGTCCATTGCACCGTCGAAACCGATATACCCGATGGCTCCGCAGTACACGCCACGCCGGTGCTTCTCCAGTTCTTCTATGATTTCCATGGCGCGACGCTTGGGGGCTCCGGTAATGGACCCTCCGGGAAGACAGTGGCGCAGCAGTGCAATGGCATCCCTGCCCGGCGCCAGGGTGCCGACCACCGTCGATACCAAATGGTGGACCGTGGCAAAGGTTTCCACGTCAAACAGCGTCGGCACCTGCACGCTGCCCGGAATGCAGCATTTACCCAGGTCGTTACGCAGCAAGTCGACGATCATCAGATTTTCCGCCCGATCCTTGCCACTGTGCCGAAGCGCTTCAGCCTGGGCGCGATCCGTTATCGGGTCCGCGCCGCGTGGCCGGGTGCCCTTGATCGGCTTGGTCTCCACCTGGCGTCCACGGAGCCGGAGAAAACGTTCCGGCGACGCACTCAGCACCTGGGCAAACGGCAGGTTGAGATAGGCGCCGAATGGCGCCGGATTAATCTGCCGCAGGTCGCCGTAGAGAGTGAAGGGGTCGCCCTGCGCCTCGGCACAAAACCGTTGCGTCAGATTGACCTGATAACAATCGCCTTCGCGCAGATAGTGAATAATCCTCTGAAAAGCCGTGTCGTAATCGCCAACGCTGAGGTCGCTTGCCGCCGCGGATGTCACCCGGTAATCGTCGCTCGTGGCGCCATGCCCCGCCCCCGTCGCGAACAGCCGCTGCGCCCGTGTCATCGCGTCTTGGTGCTGCCCTGCCAACCAGCAACGCCGTGTATCGTGATCGACGATCAACGCCCAGTCGTAGATCCCGACGGCCATTTCGGGAAGTTGCATATCATCGGCTGCATGCGCGGGAAGGGAGAACCAACGACGCGCCAGGTCATAGGAAAAGTAGCCAAGGGCGCCGCCGCGAAACGGCAGTTCGGGGTCATCGAATTCCTGCCACGGCCCCAGCGATTCGCGCAGCAGTTCCAACGGGTCCGCCGTATGGTCCCGGCAGCTGCCGTCGCGACACACGGTAGTGGTGGCGCCGCGCGTCACCAGGGTGATGCGCGGTTCGGCGACCAGTATGTCGAAACGACCACGCCCCTGGCTGTCGAGCCAACATGCCCAAGCAGACGACGCCAGCCCGCGAAACAGCGGCAACGCGTCGCCGGGATAGGGTAATTCGATGGGACGTGGCAACGACACAATCAATAAAAGCGACGCTAATCGATACGTTCGACACGGTCAGAGGAGCGACCGGCAGGCGGTTCTGTCACCAACAGTTTGCCCAACATCGTCCCCTGTATCCGGTTGATCACGGTTGCGTCGGAACGCCCAGCGGAAAGCGGGTGCAATACCGTTTGCCGGGCCAGCCCGTCGCCCGGCCATGATACAGGAAACCGGCGCTGATCGTAGCGCCCAGGGCACAAGCGGCCGGTCACGGGCGGCACGGTGAAGCTTGCTTCGCCTTCCTTCCCCGGCGCAGGGATATTGGCGATGGGCGATCAAGCCGGGCTTGCGAGGGCATATCGGGCATGGACCGGTCATCACGCCCATGACCTATTTGCGGGAGGCTCGGGTAGTAGCGGTGAACCGTGGCTATTGGTAGCAGGCACGCAGCCCATCAATGTCATGCAGCTGCACGTTGAGACCTTTCACCGAGATCAGTCCCTGCTCACCCAGGTTGTGCAAAATGCGCGATAGCGTTTCCGGCTGGATCGACAAACGCGAGGCAATGATATTCTTCGGCGCAGGCAATGCGATCTCGATGGAGTTTTCCGCATCCGGCGGCACCTCCGCCAGCAGATAGTTGATCAATCGTAACGTCGCGTTCTGCAGCGTCAATGCATCAATCTCATTGAGCAACTGGTGCAGGCGCACGCTGATATCCCCCATGAGCCTAAAGCAGGTATCGACCGAACCGCGCAGGGCATCGAGGAATTGTTTGTTGTTTATCGCATAGACTTCAGCCGCAGTCAGCGTCTGCGCGCTGACCGGGTAGACCGGCACAGCCATAAACATCAGTGCTTCGGCAAACGCCTGCCCCGGCCGAATGATCTCTATGATTTTTTCGTTTCCGGTGGGCGACAAGCGGTACAGTTTGACCTGCCCCGTGCGGAGCAGATAAAACTCTTCAGCCGGCTGGCCGTGGGAAAAAAGGTGCTCACCGGGCGCCGGCTGCAATAGCCGGATACCCGCCTTCACCTTCGCCAGTTGCTCGTCATTCAGCCCTGCGAACAGAGCATGCCCCCGCAACTCGCGATCAAATATAACAGACTGATTCATACAATAATCATCAATACTTTCAGCAAGACATCACAACCACATAAAATCGGCGGAGCAGCATAACCGTATCCGAACTCTCCAGCCCGGCCCCCCCCGATGTACGGCAGGCGTTACCCCAGCCGCATCGCATGCTCGTTCGGAACATCCTTCGGTGTGTTCACACCGCCGACCCGGCACCGCACCGTCACAATTCACCAGCCTAGGGATCCCGTGCCTTGGCACCTGTGGCGCCATCGCACGTGGGCTGTCATGGCGTGAGAATAATCCAACGATCGCAAGAATCCCATGAAAGAAACGTCAAAAGCGGCACATCGCTCCGCTCCTCTGCCAAATATCAAAAAATGGGGCGAATTACCCTATCGCATAGGAGCCGATGACGATGAGGTAGTGCAGAGTGCAGGCATTCTTGCCCTTCTTGATGCGATGGAAACGCACGCCTCTGCCGCCACATGAATGCTGGAAAAATACGATGAGGCAGGAAAGATCAGAGTTGACGCAGTTTATTGCAAGGAGCGTCAATGTCACCCGGCACAATCAAGGCGTCTGGTTACGCCGAGCCATTGACCATGAGATGCCGAGTATCGTTTCAGTTGGGCATGCGGTGCATCATGCGAACTACTGCTGTCCAGCTTTTTGTCTGGTTTTAATAGTGCGGCGGATGTTCGACATCACCTTCACTGCATGCGCGATGCGCGCCCCCATCAGGTCGGAGCCACCACCCATTGTCGCGGCGCTTTCTGCGACAACTGCCCGCCATCGGACAGCCAATCGCCGTCCGGCAGCAGTTCCAGGCGACGGTTGTGAAATTCATGCAGCGTGCTCCGATGACCAACGCTTACCAAGGCCGTTTGCGGCAACGCCTCCATGAGCAGCACATACAGCGCACGTTCGGCGGGTTCATCGAGGGCCGACGTCGCCTCATCCAGAAACAGATACTTCGGTCGCTGCAACAGCGCACGGGCAAACGCCAAACGTTGCTGTTCTCCCAGCGACAACACCTGCGCCCAGGGCGCAATCACATCGAGTTGCGCCCCAAGCGCAGGCAAACCGACCTGCACCAACAGTTGTTCCAGATGTTCGGTCGGCGTGGCGGCATCCGCCGCCGGATACAACAGCGCATCGCGCACGCTACCGAGCGGCAGATAGGGACGTTGAGGCAGGAACAGGCTGCCCACAGCACGGGGTAGAACGACATGCCCCTCGCCGAATGGCCATAAACCTGCCAACGCCCGCAGCAGCGTACTCTTGCCAACCCCCGATGGTCCGGTTATCAGGAGACGCTCGCCCGGCAGCACAGTCAACTCCAGGTGAGCGACCACAGGTGCGCCGACAGGCACGCGCAGAGTCAAATCCCGTACCCGCAGCATATCGCCGTTCTCATGGACGATCCGCTTACCATCGTCCTGCATCGCCTCAACCTCCTCGATCAAGCCGACGAAACCCCGTAGACGATCCACAACGGCGTGCCATTGCGCCAGACTATCGTAACTTTGCGCAAGGTAGGCGAAAGCATTCTGCACATTGCCGAACGCCGAACTCACTTGCATCAGGAATCCGAGTTGAACGGCCTTGGCAAAATAGGCGGAAGCGGTGACCAGAAAGGGCAGGATGATGGCAAACTGATTAAAATACGCGCTGAACCAGTTGAAACGTTTCTGCCGCACAATCAAGCGCGCATAGTTATCGTAGACGCGATCGAATCGATGGTCGAAGGTGTCGCGCTCCTTCGCTTCGCCGCCGTACAGGGCGATCGCCTCACTGTTTTCACGCAAGCGCATGAGTGCGAAACGGAAATCCGCCTGGAGCCGTTGCTGATCGTAATTGAGCTTGATCAGCGGGTTGGCCACCCGCCCCGCCACCCAGGTCCAGACAATCGCATAGAGCAGCGCGGCCCACACCAGCAGACCCGGAACATGCAGCTCCGTGCCCTGCCATGGCACCACCACCTTGGCCGACAAGACCCACAGCAGACCAAGGAAGGCGACCAAATTGGCGGCCGAACTGAGCAGGCCGGTAAACAGGCTGCTGGCGGACTGGGCAAAGGAGGACAAATCGTCGGCAATGCGCTGATCCGGGTTGTCCTGCCCACGCCGAAAGAGTTCCAAATGATAGTAGGTCCGCGCCGAGAGATAGCGGGTGAGAAAACTGCCGGTCAGCCAGCGACGCCACCGCAGGTCGAGCAGTTGCGACATATAGGTCTGGTAGACGCCGAGGGCGATGGCGCCGAGCGCCAATAGCGCAAACTGACCGAGTAGCGTCCAATAGTGGCCGCTGTCGTAATGCTGCAAGGCATCGTAGAAAGAGTTGTACCAGTTCGTGATGCGCAAATTGATGTAGACCATGCCGCCGGTGCTGAGCAATACCAGGGCAAGCAGGCCTCGGGCTATCCAGCGCTCCTCCGATTCGAGGAAATAGGGTCCGGCAAGGCGCCAAACATCGCGAAAAAAGGCGCGATCAAAACGTTGATGTGGAGTGCGAACGGCATCGGCCGCTAATTTCGTCATCTGATGGTTCCGTTTCCGCGTGGCTGGTTGGTTACAGGGCGGGTCCCCTCGTCCGGCAACGACGCCTGCACAATACTTGGCGCTTTCAATTCCTTGCTGTTTAGGAGTGGCAAGCCTACGGCAAGTTCCGTCGGAGGCGGCAAAGACTGCGGAATGGCAAACGCCACGCCACGGTGGGCGGCGCCAGGCCCCTTTCCAGAACCAAGAGAAAATACCCGCGATCATTATGCGGAAATACGCGCGCCGCGATATTTGCAAATCATTCGGTGCGGGCAGTAGGGTAATGCGGGGCAATCAATCCGCACCGCTCCATCCACCGGACGATGCCGTCCATCCTGCCGGGCAACGGCTCCCGCCGCAGAGATCCGCCAATTACCGGAACAGGGCGCACACCTTTGCAAAGGCTCCTCAGACATCGACTCTCATTCCATTTGGACCGAATGGAGACACTATGTCTCATTCTTCCGCCATTCCAGGTATCGGGGGTCTCCGATTTTTCTTCGTTATGAAACCCACGTAATATGTTGAACCCGGATGAGATCAAATAACTACATGGAACATTCAGATGCTCAGCAAGATATTTGCAAACACCATTTACGTCCAGATCCGCAAAGACACCTTCCGGCTCAAGTCCATTGAGACAAAAAGAGAGTATGAAGTGGTAGCCACAACGCCATTCACGACAGATCGACTTCTGGTGGGGCAATTCAATACCGCCGAAAAATTACTTACCGAGGCTATTCGCAGGCTGCGCAGCGGCAACCTGTTTCAGGCAAGCCCAATTGTCGTTATTCACCCCATGGAGTTGGTTGGCAGTGAGCTGTCCGAAGTCGAACAAAGGCTCTTCACGGAATTGGCTGCCGGGGCCGGAGCGCGAAAGGTATTCGTGCATGTGGGCGCGCCGCTCACGGACCCGGAGGTGTTGTCCATATGCCGGGGTAAGTAGAACCTGTTAGAAGGCCAAGCATGGGCCACGGTGACAAGGAGTCGGTGTTCGCGGGGTACCTGTCCGTCCAACAGTGAAACGGTGCCGTCCGAAACGGCCGGCCATCTGAAGCGCATCGTGCTTAGGGTTCGCTTTGGGGCAGCGGAATATTCATGCCATACGAAAGGTCCGCTACAGCCCATCCCTCAGCCTTCATGGAAGGAGGCTGCAGCGAGACAAAGTGGCCGGCGTCTGATGTACCTGATACGGACAGCTCACACGCCGGGCAACCCGCGGCAAAATCACCCGGCACAAGAGGCGCAACTGAACTACATTTGGAAGGCAGTTCTGTCATCCCGCTGCCATGGGGCAACTGAACCGAGCCGAACAAGTTGGCCAAAGCGATGGCGTTCACCGGCAGGTTCTCTCCGACGAGGTGGCAGCGCGGTTTATCAATGACGTCAGGCACCGGGGCATTGTCCTCAATGCCGTGTTTACGGGAGATTTGCCATGGAAAGCAACCATCAGGACAAAGACAATCTGGCGCAGCAGTACGATATGCTTGCCGGTAAATTCAAGGAACTCTACCTGGCGGGAAAGGAACGCGGGCGCGAATCGATGTCAACCGCGCTGGATAAAGCCCATCAGCAGTTGACCGCGCTCGGAGAGTTCAGCGCGACTCAAGGGGATGAATTGAAACGTTACCTTGCCCGCGACCTGGACCTGACCATCGCCAATGCGCAGCAACTGGGCGATGAAGCCAGGGAACGTCTCAACCCGTCCCGATTGGGCGCGGGAGCTGTTTCCTCACTCGTGAGCGTACTGGAACTGACCGGCAAAGCGTTGCACTCCTTGAGCGCCAAGGCAAAGGAATCCCTGACCTATAAAACCGGCGAGATAACGTCTGCCGGTACCTTGACCTGTCAGACGTGCGGACAAAAAGTGCATATCACGAAAACAGGGCATGTCCCTCCCTGCCCCAAATGCAACGGTACGCGGTTCGACAAGGGCTATTGATTTCGCGGCAGCCGTAGCGATGCCGCAGGCGAGGCATCGGGCGGATTTTGCTGCAACAGGGACGCATGAATGCGGCGGGCGCGGGGACGGCGCTTCGGTTACCATCCTTTCGGTCGAGCAAGAGACCGCTTCGCCGGCCAGCGCCCGCGTATTCACACCACAGGCTCGGAGCGCATCAACCCATCGCGGCGCAGTCGCTTCCCAAGCGGGGGAAATTATTTCCCTTTTACAAACAGCGCAATCGATTCAACATGCGCGGTATGCGGGAACATATCCATCACCCCCGCCTGTTCCAGTTTGTAGCCGTATTCGTTGACCAGTATCCCCGCGTCGCGCGCCAGCGTGGACGGGTTGCACGAGACGTAGACGATGCGCCCCACCTTCATCCTGGCGATATGGGCCAGCGTCGCCTGCGCCCCGGAGCGCGGCGGGTCGAGCAGTACCTTGCCGAAGCCCTGCTTCCACCACGGCGAGTGTTCCAGATCGCCGGCCAGATCGGCGGCGTGGAACTGCACGTTGGTCAACGCATTCTCCGCCGCATTGGCACGCGCCCGCGCCACCAGCTTCGCCTCCCCTTCCACGCCCACCACCTCGGCGCAGCGGCGCGCCAG
>CAYQWR010000015.1:0-24459 GCA_964421235.1 uncultured Thiohalomonas sp.
GGACCTGGGGGCTTAGCAGGTGGGTGTGGACGTCGAGGGTGCGCATGCCCGCATTCCGTTGCCGTTTGCCGTCAGCATACCGCGTCCGGGCTCCCGGATCGAAACAGCTGAACGATCTTGGCGGGATATGGGCGGGACCGTTCGCGCGTGCCGATATGGCGGGACCTGTCACGGCCGGGTGGTCCCGCTGCGAGCGCTGGTATAATCGTCCGACTTATCCAAGGGGGCAGGCGATGCGGCAGTATCTGGAGTTGATGCGTCACGTGCGCGAGCACGGGGTGAAGAAGGAGGATCGGACCGGCACGGGGACCCTCAGCGTGTTCGGCTACCAGATGCGTTTCGACCTCGCCGCCGGCTTTCCGGTGGTGACCACCAAGAAGCTCCACCTGCGCTCCATCATCCACGAACTGCTCTGGTTCCTGCGCGGCGACACCAACATCGCCTACCTCACGGAGAACGGTGTGTCCATCTGGGACGAGTGGGCCGACGAGACCGGCGAGCTGGGCCCGGTCTACGGTTCCCAGTGGCGCTCCTGGCCGACCCCCGACGGCGGCCACGTGGACCAGATCGCCCAGGTGGTGGAGCAGATCCGCAACAATCCCGACTCGCGCCGGCTGATCGTCTCCGCCTGGAACGTGGCCGAGGTCGACAAGATGGCCCTGCCGCCCTGCCACGCCTTTTTCCAGTTCTACGTGGCCGAAGGCCGGCTCTCCTGCCAGCTCTACCAGCGCAGCGCCGACATCTTCCTCGGCGTGCCGTTCAACATCGCCTCCTATGCGTTGCTGACGATGATGATGGCGCAGGTGACCGGCCTGCAGCCGGGCGATTTCGTGCACACCCTGGGCGACGCCCACCTCTATCGCAATCATCTGGAGCAGGCGCAGCTGCAATTGTCGCGCACGCCTTACGCGCTGCCGCAGATGAAGATCAATCCGGCGGTGACCTCGCTGTTCGACTTCAGTTACGAGGATTTCGAACTGGTGGGTTACGAGCACCATCCGCACATCAAGGCGCCGGTCGCCGTCTAGCGCCTGGGCCGGCGGCGCCGCGTTCGTAGTTCCGTGTTTCGAGTTGCAACAGGGGAGTGACAGTTAGCGATGGCGACAACCGATAAATCCAACGCCGAAATCCCGAACCCGGAACCGATCATCTCCACCATCGTGGCGATGGCCGAGAACCGCGTTATCGGCATTGAAAATCGTCTGCCCTGGCACCTGCCGGGCGACATGAAATGGTTTCGCCGTCATACGTTGGGCAAGCCGGTGGTGATGGGACGCAAGACCTTCGAGTCGTTGGGGCGAGCGCTGCCGGAGCGCACCAATATCGTGGTCACTCGCGACCCCGGCTATCGCGCGCCGGGTGCCGTGGTGGTGGATTCGGTCGCCGCGGCGCTGGCGGCGGCAGGCGATGTGCCGGAAGTGATGATCATCGGCGGCGAATCGTTCTATGGCCAGATGCTGCCGCGCAGCGATCGTCTGTATCTGACACTGGTCCATGCGGCGGTCGCGGGCGATGCCTGGTTCCCGGAATTCGACTGGTCGCAGTGGCGCGAACTCGAACGCAGCGATTGCAACGCCGACGACAACAATCCATATTCCTATAGTTTTCTCATTCTGCAGCGACGACGTTAACCTAAGTTGGCGGGGGGGGCATGACCGGCGTGGCGAGGCACGATACCTATCGGCTGCAAAAACGCATTCGCGTGTTCGCCGTGCTCGGAAGCCTGTTGACGGGGCTGGTGGTCGGGCTGGCGACGGCGATCCCGCTATATCGCAATGCCCGCGCGCACAGCGAGGCATTGATGCAGTTTCAGGTGCGCAGCCAGGCCCAGACCATCGGCCACTTCCTGGGACGCCTCGACGACGTCACGATGCAATTTACCAGCCGCAGCCAGATCCGCGATCGGCTGGAGCAATACGATCGCGGCAAGGTTTCGCTGCGGGATGTGGCGGCCTACACGGCGCCGCGCCTGCAGGATGCATTGACCCAATCGGGCGATGTCGCAGGGTTGGTGCGGCTGGACAGCTCCGGCACCATGATCGTGCAGTTGGGCGTGATGCCGCCGCGGCCGCAATGGCCGGTATTGCCGGCCACCGCCCAGACCCCGGTGATCGCCGGTCCCGTCCGCATCGGCGACCAGGACTATCTGCTGGTGGCCGCGCCCATTCTCAGCCGCAGCCATCGGCGCCTCGGCACCGACGTCGTCTGCTGGCGCATCGATTCATTGCAGGCGCTGTTGGCCGACAGCACCGTCTACGGCATCCATGTCCACCAGTATCTCGGCAACCTGGCCCGCGGGGTGGCGCTGCACATCGAGCGCGCCAATGCCGGTTTCCGGGTAGCACCGCTGAAAGACGGCCTGCTGCGCGCATTGCAGCGCGCGCAATCGGGCGCGGGCGGAGCGCTCGCCGGCGTCGGTGCCGACGGCGATAACCTGACGTTCTATACGCCCATCCCCGGTTACCGCGACTGGGCATTGGCGGTCGTGGCGCGCCAGCGAAATTTCTACGTACCGGCGTTGTCGGTGCTGGCCCTGCCGGTGCTCACCATTCTGCTGATGGCGCTGGGAGGTATGTGGTTGACCGCTCGCGTCATCCGGCCGCTGGCGCGCGAAGTGATCGACACTTCGTATCGCCTCGATGAATTGACGCACGAACAACAGGCGCTGCTGGAACTGGCCCGTGGTTTCGTGTTCCGCCTCGATCACAATGGCTGGCTGACGGCGGTATCGCCGGGCGCCTACGAGGTGACCGGCTATAGCGCGGACGAATTGAACCGCCGTTACGACACGCTACTGAGCGACAACCCCGTCAACACGATGGCGCGGGAGATGATGGAGCGCGTGCTGCGCCAGGGAATGACGTCCCCCACCATCCTTGCGGAGATCACCCATCGCGCCGGCGGCAGGGTGATGCTGGAACTGAATGTCAAACCGCTGCATGTCGGCGACGGACCGACCGGGATCAGCGGCGTGGCGCGCGACGTGACCCAGCGTATTGCCACGGAGCAGGCGCTGCGGACCAACGAGGAGCGGTTGCGCACCCTGATCAACGCGACACCCGACATCATTTGCTTCAAGGACGGCGCAGGACGCTGGCTCGAAGCCAATGAGGCGGAGCTCGAACTGTTCGGGCTGGAGAATACCGACTATCGTGGCAAGAACGATACTGAGCTCGCCGATTACGTGGCGCCGTTCTATGGCGAGGCATTTCGCACAGGATTGCTGCGCGACGAAGATGTCTGGCGCAGCGGGACGGCGATTCGCGGCGAGCACGTCGTGCCGACCCCCGCGGGTGAGACGTTCGTCTACGACATCATCAAGGTGCCCCTGTTCGACGATACCGGCGCGCGCAAGGCGATGGTGGTGCTCGGCCGTGACATCACCGCCAAGCGGCGTGCCGAGCAGGCGTTGATACGTTCGGCGCAGGAGTGGTCCTACGTCATGAATTTGATGGAAGACGCCATCGTAATGCTCGATCTCGATGGTTGTGTCATGCGCAGCAACAGTGCCTTCTTTCACATGACCGGATTATCACCGGAACAGGTGATGGGGCACGACATCGCCACGGTGCTGACGCCGTTGCCGCCGCGCCTGCGGCAAACCGAATCGCACGATCAGTTTTTCATCATGGAGGCGGATGACGCCGGCAATCCGAGCGGTCGGCCGGTCGAAATCATGGTGAAGGTCATTCACGACGAGGCGGGTGCAATGACCGGACGGCTGGTCGGTTTCCACGACCTGTCCCGTTCGCGCCAGACCGAAGAACAACTGCGCCTCGCCGCCAGCGTGTTCGAGGGCAGCCAGGAGGGGATCACGATCATGGGGCCGGACCATCGCATCATCGACGTCAACCAGGCGTTCAGCGAAATTACCGGTTACTCCGTGGTGGAGGTTCTGAACAAGGAGTTATGCGACTTGTTGGCCAGCGAACAGTTCGACGTACCGACCCACGACCTGTTGTGGCAGCAGGTCAACAGCGACGGCAGTTGGCAGGGGGAGGTATGGTACCGGCGGCGTGACGGCGAGGTGTTCCCCGCGTGGCAGAGTCTGAGCGCGGTGAAGAACAAGCAAGGCCAGGTGACCCGCTATATCGGAGAGTTCACCGACATTTCGGAGAAGAAGGCGTCGGAGGCGCGGATCCATCGCCTTGCACATTACGATTTGCTGACCGATCTGCCGAACCGTGTGCTGCTGCATGATCGATTGCGCAATGCACTGGATCGCATGCGCCGTGCCAACGGTGCGCTCGCGGTACTGTTCGTGGATCTCGATCGGTTCAAGAACGTCAACGACAGCCTCGGTCATCCGGTCGGGGACCAGCTGCTGCAAAAGGTGGCGCACCGCTTCAGCTCGGCGGTTCGCGAGCAGGACACCGTGGCCCGTCTCGGCGGCGACGAATTCCTGATCATTCTCGAAGAGGTCGGCAGCTCGCAGCATGCAGGCCGGATAGCCCACAAGATCCTTGAAACCTTGCACGAACCGGTTGCGATCGAAGGCCGCGAAATATTCATCGGCGCGAGCAT
Organism: uncultured Thiohalomonas sp.; assembly: GCA_964421235.1. Classification (GTDB taxonomy): domain Bacteria; phylum Pseudomonadota; class Gammaproteobacteria; order Thiohalomonadales; family Thiohalomonadaceae; genus Sulfurivermis. The sequence goes on from CAYQWR010000015.1 coordinate 4,525, forward strand.
CGGCATCAGCCTGTTCCCCAGCGACGGCGACGACCCCGAGACCCTGATCAAGAATGCCGACACGGCGATGTATCGGGCAAAGGAGCAGGGGCGCAACAATTATCAGTTCTATACGGCGGAACTGACCATGTTGAGCATGGAACGCTTCGAACTTGAGAGTGCGTTGCGGCGCGCATTGGAACGCGACGAACTGATACTGCATTACCAGCCGCTGATCGCCGCCGACGGTGAGCGTTTTGTCGGCGCTGAGGCGCTGGTACGCTGGCGCCACCCGGAGAAAGGGCTGATCCCGCCGGACAAGTTCATCCCGTTGGCGGAAGAGACCGGGCTGATTGAGTCTATCGGGCGCTGGGTGCTGGCGACGGCATGCCGCCAGGCGCAACAGTGGCGGGAAAACGGCCTGTCGTTGCGTATGGCCGTGAATCTCTCCGGTCAGCAAATCATTCATGGCGACGTGGTGAGCACGGTACGCGAGGTGCTGAAGGAGACCGGACTCGACCCGCATTCACTGGAACTGGAGATCACAGAAGGCTTCGTGCTCAGTCATGCCGAAACCGGCGTGCGCACGCTGGCACTGCTGAAATCCCTGGGCATCGGCCTTGCCATCGACGACTTCGGTACCGGCTACTCCTCGTTGAGTTACCTCAAACGGTTGCCGGTGGACCGTCTCAAGATCGACAAATCGTTCGTGCAGGGCGTGCCGGTTGACCGCGACGACGCTTCCATCGTTACGACGATCATCGCCATGGCGCGCAGCCTGAATCTCAAGGTCATCGCCGAAGGCGTGGAGGACGCGGCGCAACGCGATTTCCTGCAGCAGCAGGGTTGCGACGAATATCAGGGGTTCTTCTTCAGCCGGCCATTGCCGGTCGACGAATTTGAGCAGCTGTTGCGTGCCGCCGGCGCGATTTGTTCCGCCTGAGCGGCACGGTACGGCTCAACGGGCCGCTTAGTTGCCGCCCGGCGCGCAGATGGCGGGACATGCGATCTGGGTGACGGTGTCATCGTCGAGACGCAGCGCCGTCAGCGCTCCGCCCCACAGGCAGCCGGTATCGAGGGCGCGGACGTTGTCGTCGCTGTAGAGCCCGAGGGTGGACCAGTGTCCGAACAGCACGCGCTGCTCGCGGCTGCGCCGCCCCGGCACCCTGAACCACGGCAGCACGCCGTTCTCCCCGCCGCCCGGCCGGCCCTTGTGATGGAAGTCCAGCTCGCCGTCGACGGTACAGAAACGCAGCCGCGTAAAGCAGTTCACGATGAAGCGCAGCCGTTCCCAACCGTCGAGTTGTTCGGACCACTGCTTGGGTTTGTTGCCGTACATGTTCTCCATAAAGCCGAGGAAGCGGTCGCCGCGCAGCGCCTCCTCCACCTCGTGCGCGCAGCGCTCGGCGGTTGCCAGATCCCATTGCGGCGGCAGCCCGGCGTGTACCAACAGGCAACCGAGTGCGGCGTCGTAATGCAACAGCGGACGGCGGCGCAGCCACTCCAGCAGTTCGTCGCGATCGGGCGCATTGATCAGCGGCAGCAGGGTGTCGTTGGACTTGAAGTGGTGATGCTTGTTCTGCCACACCGCCAGCAGATGGAGATCGTGATTGCCCAGCACCGTGAGCGCCCGCTCGCCGAGGCCCTTGACGAAACGCAGGACTTCCAGCGATTGCGGTCCGCGGTTCACCAGGTCGCCGGCAAACCACAAGGTATCGCAGGCCGGATCGAAGCGGATGCGCTCCAACAGCTGTTGCAGCTGGTCGTAACAGCCCTGGATGTCGCCGATTGCGTAGGTGGTCATAGAAACGGTGGCAAGTGACAAGTCCCAAGTGGCAAGTGTTTCACTTGTGGCTTGTTACTTGCAACTTGTTACTCGTGTGGAGCTTTGCGCAGTTCGATGCGGCGGAACCAGCCGCCGGCGAGTGCCGGTTCGTCGCTGTGCAGGCGCAGTTGCGGACAGCAGTCGAGTACCTCTTCGAATACCACGTCGGTGCGGGTGGCGACGTGGCGCGACAACAGGTTGAACAGGCGGCGCAGTGGTGCGCGCTGGCCGGGACGCAGGAACTTGTCCAGCAGCAGCACGCGGCCGCCGGGCTTGAGTACCCGTTCGATCTCCCGCAGCAGCCGTTGCGGCTGCGGTACCACGGCGAGGATCAGGTGCAGCACCACCGCATCGAAACAGTCATCGCCATAGGGCAGGCGGTGGGCGTCGCCCAGATGCAGACTGATATCGTTGCGTCCTGACGCGCGGCGGCGCGCCCGTTGCAGCATGGCCGGGGTCAGATCGAAGCCGACGTAGTGCGGTCCCGGCGGCAGGTGCGGGATGTCGAGCCCGGTGCCGACGCCGGCCACCAGCACGGCGCCCGTGGTGCCCCGCAAACGGTGCAGGCTGTCGCGGCGCAAACGCTCGCTGGCACGTTCCAGGGCCAGGTCGTAGATCGGTGCGAACAGCGTGTACGTGTGGCGCAGGGACACGGGGTCTTCGCAACGCTCTTCAATGGAGCGTGTGCGGCGTCGACAGCCGGAACACCGGGATGTCGGCGTCGAACTCGACGCCGTCGTCGGCGCGCATCTGGTAGCTGCCGTGCATGGTGCCCACCGGCGTGTCCAGCACGGTGCCGCTGGTGTAACGGAACCTCTCGCCCGGTTTCAAGTGCGGCTGTTCGCCGACCACGCCGGAGCCCTGCACCTCCTGCACCTCGCCGTTGCCGTCCGTGATCACCCAGTGGCGCGTCAGCAGTTTGGCCGCGACGCTGCCTTGATTGCGGATGGTGACGGTATAGGCAAAGACGTAGCGGTCCTCGTCCGCCAGCGACTGCTCTTCGAGATAGGAGGTTTCCACAGCTACATCGATACGGTATTTGTCGTTCATGTTCGTTACGTACGGTGGGGAATTAGGGGCGCGCCGTCGGCGTGAGCCCGATTATTGTAGTCTGCTTGCGGCCAGCAGGGCGCCGAGCAGGCCGGCCTGGGGGTTGGTCACCACGTATACCGGCATCGCCTCCAGCACCGGGCGCATGCGCCCCTTGTCGGCAAAGGTGCGGGCGAAAGTGCCCTGTTGCAAGTGCGGCAGGAGCTTGGGCGCGATGCCGCCGGCGAGATAGACGCCGCCATAGGCGAGCGTCATCAGGGCAACGTTGCCGGCGAACGCGCCGTAGAGGGAGACGAACAGGTCGAGCGCGGCGCGCGCCCGCGGCGTTTCGCTGCCCGCGATGGCGGCGGCGCGGTCCGGCGCCTGTAGCAGCGGATCGCCGGCAGGGTCGGCGCCGTCGCGGCTCAGCAGATAACGGTAGATGCTGACCAGCCCCGGTCCCGACACCAGCCGTTCCCACGAGACGTGGCCCAGCTCCGCGCGCAGAAACGCCAGCAATCCCTCCTGCAACGGGTCGGCGGGTGCGAAATCCGTGTGGCCGCCTTCGGTCGGGACGATGCTGTAGCCGTCGTTACACGGCAGCAGCAATGCGACGCCGAGGCCGGTGCCGGCGCCGAGCACCACGCGGGGGGTGTCGCCCCGTGGCGAGCGCTCCTGCAGCACCTGGACATCGTCCGGCACCAGCGCCTCGATGCCGTAACCGACGGCCGCGAAGTCGTTGACCAGGCGCACCGTGCCCACGCCCAACTCGGCGGTCAGGGCCACCGAATCCAGTTGCCACGGCAGGTTGGTGAGCTGCGCCGTTTGCCGTTGGAGGCCGCCGGCGACCGGTCCGGCGACGCCGAAACACGCCTGTAGCCGGGGTGAACAGTCGTCGCCGAGGAACTCCCGGACCATCGACGCCAGTCCGTCGTAGGCGGCGCTGTCGAAACGGTGCGCGCGAACGATGCGCCGTGGACGCAAGGCCCCCGCTTCGAATTCCGCCAGTTGCAGCAGGGTCTTGGTGCCGCCGATGTCGCCGGCGAGGACAAGCTTCGTGATCATCTAATTATCCGTGCGGCGATCGAGATGGGTCGCCGCCGCGTCGTCCAGCAACCACTCCATGGTGCCGCGCGGGCGCAGCAGTTCCACCGGCAACGGCATGGCGTGCGAGATATTGCGCAGCACATGGCGCACCACGTCGGATTTGCGCGTACCGCTCACCAGCACCAGCACGTGCCCGGCGTGGTTGATGGCGGGCAGGGTCAGGGTGATGCGCCAGCTCTCCAGTTTCGGCACGTAGACCGCCACCGCGGCCGGTTTGCGCCTGGCGAGGGCATCGGTGCCGGGGAACAGCGAGGCGACATGGCCGTCCGGTCCCATGCCCAGCAGTACCAGGTCGAAGCCGTGCTGCGGCAGCGAGTGGGCCAGCTCGTCGGCATAGGCGGCGGCGGCCTGTTGCGGCTCCAGCTCGCCGGCGATGCGATGGACCGCGGCCGGTGCGGTGGCCAGATGGTCGAGCAGGCTTTCGCGCACCATGCGGTAGTTGCTCTGCTCGTGTTGCGGCGGGACCATGCGTTCGTCGCCGAAGTAGAGGTGGACACGCGACCAGTCGAGACGCGGTGCGAACTCGGCTGTGGCGAGCAGGGCGTAGAGCCCCTTGGGCGTGGAGCCGCCCGCCAGGGCGACGTGAAACGCGCCGCGGGCGGCGATGGCCTCGGCCGCCAGGGCCACGAACCGCTCGGCGCCGGCGCGGTAGAGCGCCGTCTCGTCGGGCAGGATATCGATCTTGCGGGTGCCTTCCCTTGCCATGGCGCGGGCTCAGGCGCTGCCGTGGGCAGTGCGGCGATCACGCACGTAGGCGAGGGCGTCGGCCACCGCCTCTTCCACCTCGCCCTGCATCGTCTGGTGCTCGGCGTCGCTCATGTAGAAGGCGGTATCCACATCGTGGCGCACGTAGCGCGTGGGCAGACGGTTGAGGGCGACGCAGGCGACATCTTCGAGATAATCCTGATCCGCCGCGCCCTCCAACCCGGCGGACGATTTCCTCAGGTAGTCGACGACGAGCTTTTCGTAATAGTTGTGGATGTTTTCGAAGGTCATGCCTTGTCCCCGGAGTGAGCGTGCCGTTGCTGCGGTTTTCCTTGAGCTTAGTGATCGCCACAGGAGGGGTCAACAAAGCCCGCGCAACACGCCTCAATGGACGACGATACGCACTCGGTCGCCCGGATAGATGAGGTCCGGATCCCTGATGTGACTCAGTTTCGCCAGCTCCTTGTAGCGCCAGGGGTCGGCCAGGTAGTGCTCGGCGATGGCCCACAGGGTGTCGCCTTTCACCACGGTGTGGACGTAGACCTTGGGGGCGGGCGGCGGCGCGGGTCGGGCCGGTGGCGGCGCCGGTTCGGCCGTCGGCGCCGGCCGGGGCGTCGGTGCCTCCGCTTGGGTGCGATCGATGTCGATGGTGACCTCGTGGCCGCTGCGCTTGACGCGGACGCCGTGGCCGGAGGCGATGAGCGTGGCGGCGGACGGGGCGGCGACTGCGGACGGCGCTGCTGCGGGTGTCGCCGACGGCGCCGATGGCGCCGGAGCGGTCGGCTGTGGCGGCGGGGGGAACCAGCGGTCGATGCCGAACCATGCGCCGCCGCCCAGCAGCAGGACGAGCAGCAGCGCGGCGGCGACCCGGAGCGGCCGGGCGGCGCCAGGGGGCGGTTCCGGCGCGGCAGGCGCGGCCGTTAGGGGGGGCGAATCGGGCGCGAAAGTCGTGAGCGGCGGGCGCTCGGTCGGGGCGGCGGCGGCCGGCGTCGGCTCATGGCGCGGTGGTGCCGCAGTGCGGTAGGACGGCGGCGCGGGCGGGGGCTCCGGTTGCGGCGCCGGTTTGGCCGCTTGCGGCCTGGCCGCAGGCGTCGGTCGCGGCGGCGCCGGCTGTGGGCGCGGCACGACGGTCGGCGCCACCGGTTCGGCTGGCGGTCGGGTCGGCGCTGGCGCCGGCGGTGTCGCGCTCGGCGTGGCGGCGGCTGCCGGTCGCGGCGGCGCCGCGGTTTCGGCGGGCTTGGCGGTGGCGGCTTCGGGGGCGGCGACCGGCGGCGCGGGCGGTTGCGCCAGATGGCGCAGGGCTCCGGCGTCGCGCATCGCCAGCAGCCTGGCCGGGTCGCTGCAAAGCACGATCTCCTTGCGGTGGAGCAGGGCCTGGGTGAAGACGTTGCGCGGCAGTTCCTGCGGCAGCGGCGCCGGTGCCATCTGGCCGGCGTCGGCCAGCGCCACCACTTCGTCGACCCACAGCGCGTAGCCGCGGCCCGATACATGGACCAGCAGCAGCCGGCCGCGGCTGCGGTCCGGGGTCTCGATGCCGAAGCGGTGGCGCAGGTCCACCACGGCGACGGTCTCGCTGCCGTGGTGGAACATGCCCGGACGACCGGCGTCGGCACCCGGCGCCGCGGTCAGATGGGCGGGCGGCGGCAGGATGGTGTCGGTGGTGAGCGTGGGCACCGCGCAGGCGACCTGTCCGATGCGGAATATCAGCCAGGTGTCGTGTTGCGGTGTGCGGGTGTTCGCCTCCATACAGGCAGTATAACGTCTTGATTCATTTGCTTCTTGAACCGGTTAACGTCTTGCGCCGTCGCTACCGTGCCTTGCAGCGAAAGCAGTCGCTGAGGTGGTCGTCGACCAGCCCCGCCGCCTGCATGAAGGCGTAGCAGATGGTGCTGCCGACGAACTTGAAGCCGCGCTTCTTCAGCGCCTTGGCGAGCGCGTCCGATTCGGGCGTGGAGGCGGGGACGTCGGCGAGCGTGCGCCGCCGGTTGCGCAGCGGCTTGCCGCCGACGAAGCCCCAGACGAAGCCGCTGAAGCCGCCGGGTTCCCGTTGCAGTTCCAGGAAGGCGCGGGCGTTGGTCACTGCCGCCTCCACCTTGAGCCGGTTGCGCACGATGCCGGGGTCCTTGAGCAGCGCCTCGATCTTGCGGCGGTCGTAGCGGGCGATCTTCGCCGCGTCGAAGCCGTCGAACAGGCGGCGATAGTTCTCGCGCTTGCGCAGGATGGTGATCCAGGAGAGCCCCGCCTGCGCCCCTTCCAGGATCAGCAGCTCGAACAGCTTGTGGTCGTCATGGCAGGGCACGCCCCACTCCTCGTCGTGGTAGCGGCGGTAGAGGGGGTCGTCGCCGGCCCAGGCGCAGCGCGGTTTGTCGTCGGATTTGCTCATGGGGTCAGCCTATCGCAAAAATCCAAGGATAAAGCGGTCGACCGCGGAGGGCGCGGCGAACAATATGCGCGGGCGGACAAAAGTGGCGGCGGTTCCCCTGTTGGTTGAGGTTCGCCGCCGGACTTTCCCCCTTTCAGCTCTATATTTCATTTGGGTAAAGTGGCGGACAGACCAAAACTTTGGATGAAGGAACAGACCATGACGACACTGAAGCTTTACGACCTCGATCGCTCCGGCAACTGCTACAAGGTGCGCCTGCTGCTCTCCATGCTCGGTCTCGACTATGAGCGCATCGCCGTCGATACCACCCGCGGCGAATCGCAGACGCCGGAATTCAAGCGCCTCAACCCGCGCGGCCAGATCCCGGTGCTGGCGGACGGCGACACGGTGATCTGGGACTCCATGGCGATCCTGGTGTATCTGGTGCGCCGTTACGGCGGCGACCAGTGGCTGCCCGCCGATCCGCTCGGCGAGGCGCGGGTGATGCAGTGGCTCGCCGTGGCGGAAAACGAGTTGCTCTACGGCCTTGCCCGCGCCCGTGTGGCGGTGCTGTTCAAGCGGCCGTTCAACCTGGAGCAGTGCCACGCCGACGCGCGCCAGGGGGTCGAGGCGATGGAGTTCCAGCTCGGCGCGCAGCCGTGGCTCGCGGCGGACCACGTCACCATCGCCGACATTGCCTGTTATCCGTATGTGTCGTTGGCCGGCGAAGGGGATTTTTCGCTCGAACCCTATCCGGCGGTGCGGGCGTGGCTGCAGCGGATGGAAGCGTTGCCGGGCTGGGTGCCGATGCGGGGGTGAACGGGATACCGTCACCCCGAATTGGGAAGCGGTGCCGAGAAACCACGGGTCGGGCTTCAGTCCGACGGCTTCGCGCCAATCGGGCGTCGTTGTCGGACTGAAGTCCGACCCACACGGTTGAAAAAGTGTATTCCCAGCGGGTGTCCGGGCCCATCAGTATTTCTTCAATCGCTGCAGCAGTACCCTCTGCTGTTTTCCGTGTAACGTGAAACGCGAAATGTGCCGCTTTACCGGCTTTGATATATTCGCGACCCCTTCCCAATGTCTGCTTTGGATTTGTAGGATGCGGTGACGACCGCAAGGATGCAGGAGGTAGCGCAACGCAGGGAACAGTTGCCGAGGCACGAACCGCATCAGTCGTGTCAATCCACAATGCTGGATTAGAAATGTTTCACCATAATCACGTAGTCCGAATAATCGCTGCAATCGCAAACGATGCGGTTCGCGCGTTACCACATCCTACGGGTACTGTAATCGCGATTGATGCGGTTCGTGCCTCACCACATCCTACCTATGGTTTATCAAACTGTATGACAGCAGTTGGCCAGCGCTGCGAACTCCGCCAGGCTCAGTGTCTCGGCGCGGCGTTGCGGGTCGATGCCCAACGCTTCCATCTCTGCGGCGTCCACCAGATCCTTGAGCGTATTGCGCAGGGTCTTGCGGCGTTGGCCGAAGGCCTGGGCGACCACTTTTCCCAGCGTTGCGTCGTCATTCACCTGCACCGGCGGGGTGTCGTAGGGGATGAGGCGGACGATGGCGGAGTCGACCTTGGGCGCGGGGGTGAAGGCGCCGGGCGGGACGGTGAACAGGCGCTCGACCTTGCAGCGGTACTGCACCATCACCGAGAGGCGGCCGTAGTCCTTGCAGTCGGGGGCCGCGGCGAGGCGGTCGACGACCTCCTTTTGCAGCATGAAGTGCATGTCGCGGATGCAGCGGGCCTGGCTCAGCAGATGGAACAGCAGCGGGGTGGAGATGTTGTAGGGGAGGTTGCCGGCGATGCGTAGTTTGTCCGTGCCGGCGAGGGTGCAGAAATCGAACTTGAGGGCGTCGGCGCTGTGGATGGTGAGCGCGCCGCGGCCGGCGCACAGGGTCTCCAGCTTGGGGATCAGGTCGCGGTCCAGTTCCACCACTTCCAGGCGGCCGGCCGCTTCGAGCAGCGGCAGGGTGAGCGCGCCGAGGCCGGGGCCGATCTCCACCAGCCGGTCGTCGGGCCTGGGACCGATGACGCGCACGATGCGATCGATGATGCCGCGGTCGTGGAGGAAGTTCTGGCCGAAACGTTTGCGCGCTTTATGTTCCATTGAAGATCCTAAAAGCTAAAAGCGATAACCACGGGGGGCACGGGGAACACGGGGTAAAAATATCCATACCGTGCCGGATAAAACAGTCAGTTTACCGCTACCTCATTTCCAGGCTTTCATGCCGTCGGTAGTCAGCTGGGGGAGTGGATTCAGTATTTGGCTATTGCCCACCCCGTGTTCCCCGTGTTCCCCGTGGTTAAATATCTTTTCCACACATTTGCCGCGCCACCTCGATGGCGTACTCCAGGCTGCCGGTGTCGGCGCGGCCGCTGCCGGCGAGGTCGAGGGCGGTGCCGTGGTCGACCGAGGTACGCACGATGGGCAGGCCGAGGGTGACGTTGACGGCGCGGCCGAAGCCTTTGTACTTGAGCACCGGCAGCCCCTGGTCGTGATACATGGCGAGTACGGCGTCGGCATGTTCCAGGTGGCGCGGGGTGAACAGGGTGTCGGCGGGCAGCGGGCCGATGAGCTGCATGCCCTGGGCGCGCAGCGTCTCCAGGGTCGGGCCGATTACCTCCAGCTCTTCGCGCCCCAGGTGGCCGCCTTCGCCGGCGTGGGGGTTGAGGCCGCAGACCAGGATGCGCGGGGCGGCGATGCCGAAGCGCTGGCGCAGGTCGCGGTGCAGGATGGTGACCACCTCGGTGAGCAGCGCCGGGGTGATGGCATCGGCGACGGCGCGCAGCGGCAGGTGGGTGGTGGCGAGGGCGACGCGCAGTCCCTCGGTGGCGAGCATCATCACCACCCGCGGGGTGGCGGTGCGTGCGGCGAGGAATTCGGTGTGGCCGGTGAAGGGGATGCCGGCGTCGTTGATGACGCCCTTGTGCACCGGACCGGTGACCAGGGCGGCGAAGGTGCCGTCGCGGCAGCCGTCGACGGCGCGGCGCAGGGTCTCCAGCACATAAGGCGCGTTGGCGGGATCGAGGCGGCCGGCCTGGACGGCGGCGGCCAGCGGCACCGGCAGCACAGTCAGCTCGCCCGCTGCGCCAGCGCACGGCGGCGTGGCCGGGTCGAAGGGGCGCAGGGTCAGCGGCAGGCCGAGCTGCTGTGCACGGGTGCGCAGCAGCTCGGGATCGGCGATGGCCACCAGCTCCAGCGGTTGCGGCCGCTGCGCCAGTTGGATCGCCAGGTCGGGGCCGATGCCGGCCGGTTCGCCCGGCGTCAGGGCGAGGCGAAGCGAAGAGCGGGACGAGGGAACGCGCTCGCTCCACGGGTGGCCATTATCGGATGATGCGCCCGGCGTACGCCTGCCCTCGTGTCTGGTCACTCGGTTCCCGTGCCTGCGTTCTTCAGTTGTCGTTGAGGTGGTATTCGACGTAGGCCTCGTCGCGCAGACGGCGCAGCCAGTCCTGGGTCGCCTCTTCGATCTTGCGCTGGCGGATCGCCTCTTCAGCGCGGGCGTGACGCAGTTCGTCGGTGTTGTCGCGCTGGCGGCGGCCCAAGACCTGCACGATGTGCCAGCCGAACTGGGTCTGGAACGGCTCACTGATCTCGCCGGGTTTGAGTTTGTCCATCACATGCTCGAAGGCGGGCACCAGGGAGCCGGGATTGACCCAGCCCAGGTCGCCGCCCTTGGCGGCGGAGCCGGGGTCTTGCGAGTTGGCGCGGGCCAGCTCGGCGAAGCTTTCGCCGGCCAGGATGCGGTCGCGCAGGCGCGCGAGCTTGGTGCGGGCGTCGTAGTCGGAGGTGATGTCGTTGGTGCGGATCAGGATGTGGCGGGCATGGGTCTGGGTCACCATTTCGCGCTTCTCGCCGCGCTTTTCATAGAGCTTGATGATGTGGAAGCCGCTGGAGGTGCGGATCAGGTCGCTGACGTCGCCCGGCGCCATGGTGACCACGGCGTTGGCGAATTCGGTGGGCAACTGGCCCCAGCGGCGCCAGCCCAGGTCACCGCCCTGCAAGGCGTGCTGGCCGTCCGAATAGCTGGCCGCTTCCTGTTTGAAATCGGTGCCGCTGCGCAGCTGCCCCAACACCTTCTCCGCCTTGGCGCGGGCCTGTTGCACCTGTTCGGGCGAGGCGCCCTCGGGCACCGAGATCAGGATGTGGCCGAGGTGGTATTCCACATTGAGGTTACTGCTGCCCGCGTTACGTGTCAGGAACTCGTCCACCTCCTCCGGCGTTACGTGGACCCGGCTGTCCACTTCGCGCTGGCGCAGGTCGTTCATCAGGATCTGGTCGCGGATCTGGTTGCGGAAATCGGCGAAGGCGACGCCCTCCTTGGCCAGTGCGGCGCGGAACTGGTCGAGGGTAAGCTTGTTCTGGGCGGCGATACGGCCGATGACGGTGTTGAGTCGCTCGTCGCCGACGTGAATTCCCTTGTTTGCCGCCATGGTCAGCTGCAGCCGATCGACGATCAGCCGCTCCAGAACCTGGCGCCGCAGCAGCTGTAGCGGCGGCGGCGGGGTGTTGTTCTGGCGCAGCTGCATCAGCACCGTATGCACCCGTTTGGCCAGCTCGACGGCGGTAATGACGTCGTCGTTGACCACCGCAACGACGCTGTTGAGCGGTTGCGCCTGGGCGGCGCTCGGCGCGGCGGGCTGGGGAGCGACGGGCTGGGGCGCTGCGGCGGGCGTCGCCTGCGACGGTGCCGCATATGACGGCGGGGCGAGGAACAACAGGGAGCCGACCAGCAGGGCGGCGACGACAAGGATTCTTTTCATAACGGCTTCCGGAGTTACTGACGGTTTAGGATATCACGATCGACCATGTCTTCGAGGCGCCGGTCGAGACTGCCTGGCCCTTTCCGTTAGAGGGACAGGGACAAACGGTGGCCGGTTTTCAGGGCGGCCGGGTCCAGCCCCTTGGCGGGGGCGCGAACCGGGTTCGGCCACCAAGCCCGAGCGCGGAGTCTCCGCCGCTTGTCCCGGCAGGGTCACCAGGCGGTTGCTGAAGTAATGGATCTGACCCATGCCGGCGCGCAACAGTTCAATGCCGCTGACGGCATCCTGCGGGGCGGCGGCGGGTGTGCTATTGCCGTTATAATGGCGACTCCCGTCTCTTGCGTGAGAGTACAACGTGCCGCATCGCCTGGAACAACTGAATCACTGGCTGCAACACGACATCGGCCTGCCCCGTTACGAAATTGCCCCGGCCTCGTCCGATGCCAGTTTTCGGCGCTATTTCCGTGTCACCTTCGGCGGCGAGAGCCGCATCGTCATGGATGCACCGCCGGGGCAGGAGGATACGCGCCCCTTCGTTGCGATCGCGCGGCGACTACGCGATATCGGTCTCAATGTGCCGGAGATCCTGGCCGACGAACCGGTGCAGGGATTTTTGCTGCTGTCGGACCTCGGGACGCAGCAATATCTGGCGGCACTCGGTGACGGTAGCGTCGAACGCCTTTACGGCGATGCCCTCGGCGCGTTGGTGACCTTGCAGGCGTGCGGTCCCTGCGCGGGGGAATTGCCGCCCTATGACGAGGCGCTGCTGCTGCGTGAAATGGAGCTGTTCCGCGAGTGGTATCTGGGGCGGCATTTGGGGCTGATCCTGGACGCGGCGGAACAACGGGTGCTGGACAACGCCTTTCGCCTGCTGGCGGCCACGGCGCTGGCGCAGCCGCAGGTGGCTGTACATCGCGACTATCATTCGCGCAATCTGATGGTGGCGCCGCACAATCCGGGTATTCTCGATTTTCAGGACGCCGTGTTCGGCCCGGTTACCTACGACTTGGTGTCGCTGCTGCGCGACTGCTATATCGCCTGGCCGCAGACGTCGGTGGAGAGGTGGGCCCTGGGCTATCAGGACCTGGCGTTCGACTCAGGCATCCTGCGCGACCGCGACGAGGAGCGGTTCCTGCGTTGGTTCGACCTGATGGGGGTGCAGCGGCACCTCAAGGCCATCGGGATCTTCGCCCGCCTTAACCATCGTGACGGCAAAGCGGGATACCTCAAGGATATCCCCCGCACGTTGGCGTATTTACAGACGGTGGCGGGACGCTATCGTGAGTTGCACGACCTGACCATGCTGTTGCAGGAGCACCTGCAGGGGGCGGCATAAGGAGCGTGTGAGCGGTTTTTTTACCGGGGAGAGAACAATGATGAAAAGGCTGGTCGTATTGATAGCGCTGTGTGGGCTGATGTTGCCCGCCTATGCCAAGGAATATGTGAGTTCGTTCGGTTTTTCCATTAACGTTCCCGGCGATTGGCTGGTGATGACATCGCAGGAGATGAAATCCAACGCCGACATGTTCGACCTTAGCGGCAACGATAAGTACAAAGGCATGGACCCGAATCTGCTGAAAAAGATCGAGCAGATGGTGAAGACGGGACGGGTCGAGTTCTACTTCAATCGCAGCACCGGGAGCGGCGGATTCGCCGACAACATCAACATGATGAAGCAGATTGGCCATATTCCGGAGACAGGTGCGCAGTTGCAGCCGCTGTGTAAGGCGCTGCCCGGCGAGTTGTCGCATGCCTTCGGCCGCACTATCCATATGTTCCAGTGCCGGCTGACCAAGATCGGCGGCATGCCCGCGTTGTTGACGGAGTTCGACGGTATGGTCGCGGGCACCCGCAGCATTCAATACCAAATGCAATCGTCGCCCAATGTGAAGGTGATAGCCACCGCAACCTCGAAGTTGAGTGCGCTGCCGAAGATCCGCGGCGAGTTCGACGCAATGTTGCAGAGCATCAAGCCGGCGCAGCAAGGTTCGGTGCAGTAGCGCACAAAGAGAAACGCCCCGCTGGGCGGGGCGTTTCCTGTTGCGGGCCTGGCGGCGGTTACATGTCGAAGCCGGCCTGCTTGTAGAGCTCCTTGGCCTTGGCGCTGTCCTGTGCCACGCCCAGACCCTGTTCGTACATCATCGCCAGGGTGGTCAGCGAACCGGCCAGGCCGTGGTCGGCCGCCTTGCGGAACCACTTGGCCGCTTCGGCCGGATCCTTTTCCATACCCTCGCCTTCCAGGTACATAAAGCCGACGCCGTGCTGGGCCAGGGCGTGACCCTGGGTGGCGGCGGCCATCATCCATTTGGCGGCCTCCTTGTTGTTGACACTGCCGATCAGGCCGTTCTGCTGCATGATGGCGACCCGGTACTGGGCCTCGGCGTTGCCCTGGGCCGCCAGCGGCGACAGCAGTTGCATTGACGTCGCGAAATGCTTGCCTTCGAAGGCGGCGATGCCGCTGCTGAGGTCCATGTCGAGTTCATTGATGTTGCTCATAGGGTACTCCGTGGTGCAAAGCGGATAGGGGCACACCCTACAATACCCGACAATATCGGTCAAGTATTGCGCGCGATGTCCCCATTATAACGGGGTTGCTGGGAGTCCGCCCGGCTTGGGCGGCTCTCCTGCCGGCGTCGCAGGCGCATCCCTGTCACAGGCGCTAGGCCGCGGCATCACGGGCCATCTCATCCAGTCCGGCCTGCGAATCCTCCAGCAGCTTTTGCAGCACCTGTACCACGCGGTCGGCATCCAGGCCGAGGGCGGTCAGGATGACCGGCGGAGGTTCGGCGGAGGAAGCGTCGCTGACGAACCGCCCCTTCAGCAGGTGATCGGCGAGCAACACCAGGTTTGCGTAGGAGGCGTGGGGGCCGCGGTAGTATTCGTTATGGTGTTCCAGCGCCGTAATGCAGATCTCCTCCGGCATCTCCCAACTGTGCATCAGCCAGGCGCCGAGCTGGGTGTGTTCCACGCCAAGCACGCGCTTCTCGATCAGTATCACAGGAGTGCCGGGATTGGCGGCAACAGCCTTGTTGAGCAGGAAGAATTCGGGGCTGAACAGGTGGCCGAGCAGCATGAAGCCGGAATCGTGCAACAGTCCGGCCAGGTAGGCGAGTCCGGGTTTGCCGCGTGTAGCCGGCGGCAACAGCGTGTTCAACGCCTGTGCCAGGCTGGCGGTATAAATCGAGTGGCGCCAAAAGGCGAACTGGCCGAGGGGACCGTCGGAGGGCATCTGCAATGCCTTGGCGGTGGTCAGCCCCAACGCCATGTGGAGCACCATGTCGAAACCGAGCACGCGGGTGATGGCGTCGTGCAGCGAGTCGACCCGGCCGCGGTAGCCGTAATAGGCGGAGCGCGCATAACGTACGACTTGCGCCGCAAGGCTGGGGTCGGTGGCGATGATTGCCGCCAGCGCGGCGATGGTGGCGTGCGGATCGTTACGCAGGCGCAACAGCGCATGCGTGGACTGCGGCAACGGCGGCAGCTTCTGCACGCGCTTAATCATTTCCTGCATATCGCTCAACGGATGCAGCGCATGAGTCGCCTGGGCGCCTTCCGCCGCCACGAACTGGAAGCTGTCATGACTGGCGAGGCTCGCGGTCGGACGCGAAAAAATGGCGCGGCGCGATTGCCGGTGCAGTTTCAGGAAGTCCGATATGCCGACCTTCACCAGATATTCACGACTACCGGGTTCGAAATAGACGGTGTTGGATTGCGCCAACTGTTCGTCGATGATGGCCGGGAGTCCGTAGGGTTCCACCAGCGGCGGAATCGAGCCCGGTTCGCAGTCCGGAAAGGCGTTTTTGATCTGTTCGTGCAGAGCGGGTTGTACCTCATGGCCAAGTATTCGTCCGAGAGTGGCGAAGTCGAGCAGGTGGTGCGCGGGAAGCACCGCCATCAGCGGACCCTTTCCGTCACGCAACATCACCGCCCGCACCATTTGATCGAGCTCAATGCGCGCCGAGCGTGCCGCTTCGGCCAGAGTGAGAGTCGGCGGATGCTGGATGATCTGGAAGGGTACGCCTTGCCCGTTGAGATAGCGTTCAATCGTGCGAGCTGGCTGCATGGCTATATCTCCGACACAATGCCTACTACTAACTCTAGACTACGTCGTCGCGCCGGGTTCATTCCTGATACACTCGGAGAGCTCTCATTGAGCTACCTATTCCGACTAACGGTCACGCCTCGCCGATGAACGCCCTGATCCTCGCCGCCGGTCGCGGCGAACGTATGCGACCGCTTACCGACCATACGCCGAAGCCGTTGTTGCGGGCGGGTGGGCGGGCCTTGATTGAATATCATCTGTCCGCCCTGGTTGCCGCCGGATTTGCCGATATCGTGATTAACCATGCCCACCTGGGGGCGCAGATCGAACAGGTGCTCGAAGATGGCCGCCGCTACGGCGCGCATATCCGTTATTCCGCCGAAGACGAGGCGCTGGAGACGGGGGGCGGGATATTCAATGCGTTGCCGCTGCTGGGCGACGCGCCATTCCTGGTGGTGAATGGCGATATCTGGACCGATTATCCCTTCAGTCGCTTGCCGGCGTCGCCGGCCGGGCTGGCGCACATTGTGCTGGTGGACAATCCGCCGCATCATTCCGGCGGTGACTTCGCTCTCGACGGCGAGCGGGTGTGTGAACAAGGCAAACCGATGCGGACTTTCAGTGGTATAGGCATCTATCGGCCGCAACTGTTCGCCGGCTGCAAGCCGGGAAAATTTCCGTTGGCGCCATTGCTGAGGCGCGCAATGGCGCAGGGAGCGGTCAGCGGCGAATACTACGCCGGCCGCTGGTTCGATGTAGGAACGCCTCAACGACTGCAGCAACTCGATGAGTGTCTGCAACGTCGTTGAGGCGACAGCGTTGCAATAACAATAACGACAGCGTTTCCCATTGAGTAACGCGGGAAACTTTCAACTGAGGTGGGCTTTTCGCTGCGGCGACGAGCCGATGAGTCGAGGTTTACGCTATGGCAGAAAGGGGAACGGGTGACTGGCACGCGGAGGCGCATTGCGAGTCGTGTACCGTGCGCGATGCAGTGCTGTTCGGGAAGGTGAATGACGAACAACTTAAACGTATGCGGCGCAGTGTCAGCGAATGTGTGGTGGAGGCAAATTCCCGCCTGTATCGCATCGGCGAACCGGGCGATGCCCTGTTCACTGTTCGCAGCGGGCTGGTGAAACTGGTGCAGTATCTCGCCGACGGCAGTGAGCGGATCGTGCGGCTGGTGCGCAGCTGCGACAACACCGGCCTGGAGGCCTTGCTGGGACAGCCGTACCAGCACGACGCGATCGCGCAACAGCGTTCGCTGGTATGTCGCATTCCGGTGAAGGTGATTCGGCAGCTGGGCAACGATGATCCGCAGTTGTATCAGGAGCTGATGCTGCGTTGGCAGCACGCGCTTAACGAGGCGGACGCGTGGCTCACGGAGTTGGCCACCGGATCTGCGCGGCAGCGGCTGACGCGGCTGTTGCTGCGCATCGTGGATGCCAATGGCGTCGGCGTTTGTGATCTGTTCGGCCGCAAAGACATTGCTGCGATGCTTGGTGTCACCACTGAAACGGCGAGCCGTTTGGTGGCGGAATTCAAACGCGAGGGACTCATTGCGGAAACGGACGGTAAATTTACGGTTGCTTTGTCATTGCTGCATGAGATCGCTGAGGATTGAGAATCATCATTGCTGATGTGCCATAGTATCTCATACTATTTTATGGTCACATTATGCCGGAGAATGTCCTCATGAAAATTGCAGTTACCAGTCAAAACTTCCGTACCGTCACCGGCCATGCCGGCAAGAGTCGACGTTTCATCGTTTTTGAAACAGAAGCGGGTGCGCCGCGCGAGATTGAGCGCATCGACCTGCCGAAAGAGATGTCGTTTCACGAATTCCACGGCGATGGTCCGCACCCGATCGACGGTGTCGAACTGTTGATTACCGGCGGTTGCGGTGCCGGCTTTGCACGCCGCCTCGCGCAGCGCGGCATCGCCGTCGCCGTCACCGATATCCAGGACCCTCTGGAGGCGATCGATGCCGTGGCGGCTGGCCGGCTTGCTGTGGTTGATCCCAACAATATGACGCATCACGATCACGACCATTCGCATCACCCGTGATGCGGATGCTTGATACCGGAACCGTTTGAATTACCGCTTATCCCCAGTGCCGGTCAGGTGGTGAAGAACGCCGCCTGACCTTTTCTCTGTGTACCTTGCCTCCTGCGCGATTCACCGCGTTCGCTCTGAAATTTCCAGATGATGCGGCAGTGTTCGATGTCCATCCCCCCGTTCGGTCGTCATTTTTTTCTCCCAATCAAGCATGCGAAAAAAAGGCCCTTCCATGGGCCTAAGTGGGGGATGGTGGTTAGCCCACCAGGGAGAGAAAACGGTACGCCGAGGAACAATCGCGCGGCTTTTTGTGCCGTGCAACTTCGGCATGTCTTTTACGTGCAGCGATTCGCGCTCGCTGCCTTGCCGCAGCGGAGCGGCCGCCTCGAATGGCCGCATAACGCCTGTGTATGAGCAGGGCGCGACGGCCCGATTACCGGTGCATCAGTAGCCAGGCGATCCCCGCGGTCATCATCAGCCAGCCGGTGACGGGGTGAAATACGATGCGCCACAGCGGCAGGCGCGGCACGAAGCCGACACCGTGAACAAATCCTGCCGCGATGCCCCACATCAGTAGCGCCAATACACCGTGTCTCACATCGCTGACGGAACTGGCGATGGCCTTGGGGTAGGCCAGCACCAGCACCGTCAGCGCAACGGCAAGGCAGAACGACAGCAGCCGCAACGCGCCGTGTGAGGGATACGCGATACGGTATTCATGCTGTTGTTGCTGCGATGACATTTGCTGGTTCATGAACACGACGTGTCTTTGTCCTGCTCGGAACTCATTTCCGACTCCAGCCACATGACGTTGATCACGCCCAAGGCACAGGCGAGCAGGACGCCGAGTATCCAGGTGAAGTACCACATATTCTTTTCCTCCTGAGAGTGTCGAGTGAAGCGAGGGGGCGGAGACAGGTCATCGCTCCCCTCGCCATTCAAGCCAATATCAATACGCTTCGTGGTCGTGTGCGCGAATGTGCTCGACCGTCAACTTGCCCCACATGGCGCGATAGGTCCACGTGGTGTAGGCGAGGATGATCGGCACGAAGATCACCGCGGCCCAGAACATCACCTTCAGCGTGCCGAGACTCGACGGCGCGTCCCACAGTGTCAGCGAGCTGTTGGGTACCGTGTCCGACGGCATGATGAAAGGAAACATGGAGAAGCCCGCCGTCAGGATCACGCCCGCCATGGTGAGCGAGCTGGTGACGAAGGCGAGGCCGGGACGGCGGACCGTCGCCAACAAAATCGTCAGTGCCGCGCCGATAAAGGCGATGGCCGGTGCTGCGATCATCCACGGATAGGTGCTGTAGTTCGTCATCCAGCCGCCGGGTACGATCGCGACCGTCTTGGCCAACGGATTGGGCAGCGCATCGGGCGACGGCATCGAGACGATGTGATAGCCGCTGATGCCGGTTGCGACCCAGGCGCCCGCCAGGGCGAAGGCGACGATCAGTACGCTGCCGGCGATCTGCACCGCGCGGCGGGCGCGTGACTCGACCGGATCGGCGGTACGCATCTGCAGCCACACGGCGCCGTGCATCACCAGCATCGACAGGCTGACCACGCCGGAGAGCAGCGCGAACGGCCGCAGCAGGCCGAAGAACGAGCCGGTGTAGGTGGAACGCAGGAACTCGTCAAATTGGAACGGTACGCCGAGGATCACGTTGCCGAAGGCAACACCGAACAGCAGCGCCGGCACCGCGCCGCCGACGAACAGGCCCCAGTCCCAGGTGCTGCGCCAGCGCGGGTCCGCCACCTTGCTGCGGTAATCGAAGCCGACCGGCCGGAAGAACAGCGCGAACAGCACCAGCAGCATGGCGATGTAGAAGCCGGAGAAGGCCGCGGCGTACACCGCCGGCCAGGCCGCGAAGATGGCGCCGCCGGCGGTGATGAACCATACCTGATTGCCGTCCCAGTGCGGGCCGACGGTATTGATGATCACGCGCCGTTCTTCGTCGTTCTTGCCGAGGAACGGCAGCAGCGCGCCGACGCCCATGTCGAAGCCGTCGGTGACGGCGAAACCGATCAGCAGCACGCCGACCAGC
>CAYQWR010000016.1:0-24428 GCA_964421235.1 uncultured Thiohalomonas sp.
ATCCGCAAACAGGACAACGCCGCCACCGCGGAGAACCTGCGCTGGCTGCGCGAGCGGAGCCACGCCCACCTGCATGCGGACCTGATCATCGGCCTGCCGGGCGAGGGGCTGGCGAGTTTCGCCGCGGGCTTCAACCGGCTGTGGGCGCTGCGGCCGCACGAGATCCAGGTGGGGCTGCTGAAACGTTTGCGCGGCGCGCCCATCGCGCGCCACACGGATGAATTCCAGATGCGCTACGACCCGCAGCCGCCCTACACCCTGCTCGCCAACCGCGACCTCGACTTCGCCGCCATGCAGCGCCTCACCCGCTTCGCCCGCTACTGGGACCTGGTCGCCAACTCCGGCCGCTTCGCCCATGCGCTGCCGCTGCTGCTGGGCGACGATGCCTTCGGCCGCTTTCTGCACTTCTCCGACTGGCTCTACGAGACCACCGGCCAGACCCACAAGATCGCCCTGCCGCGGCTGTTCCAACTGCTGCACCAGGCGCTGTGTACACAATTCGACGCGGACGAGGAGCAAGTGCTCACCGCCCTGGCGCAGGACTGCGCCGCCTTCGGCGCCAAGGGCTGTCCGGAATTCCTCCACGGCCATCTGCGGCAGGTGCAGCAGCGACAGCGCGAAACCCAAAAGGCACCGGCGCGCCAGGCGCGTCACCTGCTAGGTTAAAGAGATGGCGACCCTCCTCTGCTGGCCCGACTTCACCGCCGCCACCGAACCGGTGGAGGGCAAATTCGTGCAGCTCCGCTGGCGCGAGGCGGAGTACCTGCTGTTCGCCACCGCCACCCAATACCGCTACCACAATCAGATGGTGGCCCAGTTCCTCGGCCAGCACGGCATCCGCAAGCACTGGGTCGGCGGCGACCGGCTGGTGTGGGACGACCCGGAGCTGGAGGTGTTGGGCGGCGGTCGCTTTCGTCTCGACCCGGCGGCGCGGACGCTGAGCGTGTGGGACCGCTCCACGGCCTATGGGCCGTTCGACGGGGTGAAGGTGCGGGCGCAGGTGGCGGCAGAGAGTTCGCCGTGGAGGGGCTTCGCGGTAAAAAGCGATTGACCACGGGGACACGAGGGAACCGATAAATTGATTGGTGGGTCGGACTTCAGTCCGACAGCACGGCGTCGAATGCACGCGGCTTGCCGCCACGGAGAAAGCTTCCTCGATTAGCGGCCATGTCGGGCTGAAGCCCGACCCACGGGCTGCTCCACAATCTTCGGCGATACTTGGCGTCCTTTGCGTTTTTGCGGTGAACAGAAAAAGGCCCGGCGGGTCTCCTCGCCGGGCCTTTTTCGTTACGCGTTGCGGCTGGTGCTTATACGCAGCCGGTCGGCTTCGGCAGACCGCCGTATTTGGTGATGGGCTTCATCGGGCCCGTCATCCAGACCTTGAACATCTCCTTCTGGTCCGCCTCCATGTACTTGGCGAACTTGCGGATCGGCGGCACCACGGAGTGCTCCTCGTAGTACTCGCGCGCCTTCAGGATCTGTCCCCATTTCACGTCGTCGAGCTCGATACCATCGGCTTCCGCCATGGCGCGGCCGATCTCGGGGGTCCAGTCGTTCATATTGGCCAGGTAGCCATCACCGTCACGATTGGGAAGTTGCATCTCAGTCACCTCTTAAGTTGGATCACACCGGGGACTGCTGCGATCTGTGCGCTGCATGCCCCTTGTTCCGTAGTAAAACACTGGGGATTATTAAACAATACCAGTGCATATTAGTCAAGTATTAAACGAAAGAATTCCCTTGCTGCGCGACCGGATGGTCCGGGATAGGCGAATGTGTTTACTGTAGCCTGTTCAGCCGCAGTATGCGCTTACACAACGGTGTGGATTGGCTCTGCTACTGAGCGAAGACCTGCGCCAGGAACCGCTCCATCTCCGCCCACGAGGCGTGATCGGCCTGCTCGTTGTAGGCGATGGGCATCTGGAATTTCCGTCCCGTTTCGGTCGCGGCGGGATTGGTGAAGGCGTGGGTGGCGCCGGGATAGACGATCAGCTGGAAGTCGGCCCGGGCGGCCGTCATCTCCTGGCGGAACGTCTCCACCATCTCCGGCGGGACCGAACGGTCGTCGCCGCCAGCCAACACCAGCAGCGGCGTGTGGATTGCCCCCGGTTGCGCCGGGGCCTCGGTGCCGAGACCGCCGTGGAAACTGACGATCCCGTCCAGCTTCATCCCGTCGCGCGCCATCCCCAGCAGCACGGCGCCGCCGAAGCAGTAGCCGATGGCCGCCAGACGGTTGCCGTCCACGGTCGGCTGCCGTTCGAGGAACGCCTTGGCCGCAGTGACGCGCTCCCGCCGCAGCGCCGGGTTGCCGTAGATGGTCTTGGCCAGCGCCAAGGCGGCGTCGGGCCGCTCCACCACCTGGCCGCCGCCGTACATGTCGACCACCAGCGCGGCGTAGCCCAGCGCCGCCAGCATCCGCGCCCGGCGCTTGACGTAGTCGTTGGCGCCCCACCACTCGGGGATCACCAGCACGCCGGGGCGCTGGCCCTTGATGCCGTTGTCATAGGCCAGGTAGCCTTTCATCTCCGTATCGCCGGCGCGATAGCTCACCTCTTCGCCGACAATCGCCGCCTGTGCCGTCATGGCGAAGGCGCCGAGCAGTAAACCACTGAGCAGATGTTGCATGGACTAGCCTCCCTTGTTCACGACGTTAACGGGACACAGCGAAAACCGGTGCGCCAGTGCGGTTCAGACGTCGCTATCGGCAACGCAGCAGTTGCGCCCCTGCGCCTTGGCGCGGTAGAGCGCGGCGTCGGCGCGGGCGAACACCTGGTCCGGGTCGTCGCCGTTGCCGAACTCCGCCAAGCCGCAGGAGATGGTGATCAGCACGCGGCTACCGCGGTAGTGGAACTCGCATTGCTCGACGGCTAGGCGGATCTTCTCGGCAACGCTGCGTGCGCTTTCTAGTGCGGTCTCGGGCAGCAGGATAACGAATTCCTCGCCGCCGTAGCGCGCCACGAAATCGGTTTCGCGGATCTGCGTGGCCAATAGATTGGCGACGATCTTGAGCACCTTGTCGCCCGCCTGATGGCCGTAGGTGTCGTTGATGTCCTTGAATTTGTCGACGTCCCACACGGTGAAGGTCAGGGGCGCCTGGTAACGCTTCCAGCGCACGTATTCCTGGGCGATGCGTTCGTTGTAGGCGAGGCGATTGAAGATCTCGGTCAACGGGTCGATCAGCGCCTGGTTGCGCTCGTGCTGGACACGGCTGCGCAATGCATCGGCCTCGCCTTCGACGTCGCGCAGGCGCTCGCTCAATTTTGCCACTTCACGCTCGGCGCGCTCGATGCGCTCGTCCTCGCTACGACGAAATACCTCCATGTGCCGGCGGATGGTATCGACTCGATCCTGCACCACCGCCTTGAGTTGGCGCATATCCTGGGCCTGCTGCACCGACTCTTCGATCTCCTTCACCTGCACCTGCACCTGCGTATCGAGATCGCGGCCGTCCTGAACGGTTTCGCGATGGGCGCTGACGGTGCTCTGCAGGTTGATATCGAGTTCGCGCAGATTCTCTGTGAGCTGTTTGAGGAACGACTCGATTTCCACCTTCTCGTTCTGCACGCGGGCACGCATCAGCGTGATCAGCTCGGCGATGTCGCTCAGCACGCGCTCCAGCTCGCCTTCCTGCAGTGGACTGGCTAGTGTGGCTTTTATGGTCTCGACGCGATCATTCAGCTCGCTGGGAACGGCCAGTCGTTCCAGCAGGCGCATCAGCACCTCCTGCGGCGCCATCTCGTGAGCGCCGAGCCCGGCTTCCGGCAACGGCAGCGACATCAGCGCGGCCAGCTCGTCCACCAGACGCCGCAGCTCGTCTTCACGCTGGATGGCGGGCAGCCGGCCGGCAACTTCGCCGAGGTGGGTGCCGCTGGGTCCGACCACGCCGCTCACCAGCTGGCCGATGACGCCTTTCGCGAGGTCGAGGTCGTGATGCTCGATGCGGGGGGGCGGCGGCGGCGCGACAGGGGCGGGGAGGTCGACGGCGGCAGCCACGGACGCGGTGTCGTCGCTGCGTTTGAACAGTTTCGACAACAACCCTTTTCCGCCCGCCTCTTCCGGCTCCGGCTCATTACTGGTGACCCACTCCAGCGCCTCGCCGATCAGACCGACCAGCTCCCGCAAAGGCTGGCTGTAGTCGCCGTCGGGTCCGTGGCCGGACAAATTGCGTGCGTAAGCCTTCGCCTTATGGCCGAAACCACGCGGGAAGTTGATGCCGTCGGCGAGCTGGCGCAGCACCTCGAATGGGTTGGGCGATACGCTCTGAACACGGCGCTGCTCGTCGAGTTTCGCCAGCCGCTGCGACAGCGAGTGAATCATGCCTTCAAGCTGCTGGCCGCCGACGTGGCCGCGGATGGCATCACGCAGGTGCTCCAGCTGATGTTCGAGGTCGCGATCGGTTCCGTCGGCGAGCAGCGTCAGGCGCGAGATGCACTGCCGCAGTACGTTGTCGGTACGGCGCCACTCCTTTTCCTTGTGTTCGAGTTGCTGCAGGCTATCGTAGTATTTGGTACGCCACTGCTCGATTTCCCGTGCCGACTTTTCGTCGAACGACATCCGCTTGCTCCTTTTCTTTTTGTCGCCGGTCGACTGTCTACACAGTCAGTTGCAACTCGTCCGGCAAGGTCAGTTCCATCGCCACCGGCAGGTGGTCGGAATAGGCCTGGTTCAGTACGTGGCATTGACGGACCTGCAATTCCGGCGTCACCAGAATATGGTCGATACTGCGATTGGGTCGCCAGCTGGGAAAGGTGTGCAGCTCCTGCGCCGGTTCGCACAGCCGGGTGCGACCGAACAGATGGCGCATCTCGGGGCTGCCGGGCGCGCAGTTCATGTCGCCCATGACCACCGCGTAGCGGTAGTCGTTGACCAGTTCGGCCACGTAGTCGAGCTGTAGCAGCCGCGACCGCTTGCCCAGCGCCAGATGGATCAACAGCACCACCAGCGCGCTCTCTCCGTGTCCGTAGCGCACCATCAGTGCGCCGCGACCGGGCAGCGCGCCGGGCAGGCGGTGTTCGGTTACCGCTGTCGGAAGCAGGCGCGACAGGATACCGTTGCCGTGCTGCGCGATCTGGCCGAGATCGCGGTTGAGCTGGTGATGCCAGAAGGGAAAGCCGGCCTTTTGCGCCAGGTACTCGGTGAGGTCGATATAGCCGGTACGATGGGAGCCGGCATCCAGCTCCTGCAACGCGACGATGTCGAAATCGCTGATCAATTTGGCGATGCGATCGAGGTTGCGGAAGCGGCAACTGGCGGGCAGGACGTGCTTCCAGATGTTGGTGAAATAGTGGTGCGGACCGGCGCTGCTGATGCCCATCTGCACGTTGTAGCTGAGCAGGCGCAGGCGACGGCTGCCGCCTTCCTCTTCGTCGACTAGGTGGTCCGCATCCGATATCGGCACGTCAGATGGGACAGACCATTTCGCCAAGCTTGGCGGTGAGTTTGAGGTTTTCACCATAATCCACCGGACAGTCGATGATGCTCACGGTATTGTCGGCCAGCGCCTTTTTCAGCGTCGGCAACAGGTCGGCGACGCGTTCGATGCGATAACCCTTGGCGCCGAACGATTCAGCGTATTTTATGAAATCGGGGTTGGTGAAATCGACGCTGGCCGACCGTCCGAACTGGTTGAGCTGCTTCCACTTGATGAGACCGTAGCCGTTGTCGTTCCAGATCAGGATCACCAGGGCCAGCCCCAGACGCATCGCGGTCTCGATTTCCTGGCTGTTCATCAGGAAACCGGCGTCCCCCGTCACCGCCACCACCTTGCGATCAGGGTAGGCCAATTTCGCCGCGACCGCACCGGGGACGGCGATGCCCATGCTGGCGAAACCGTTGGAGATGATGCAGGTGTTGGGATATTCGCAGCGGAACATGCGCGCCATCCACATCTTGTGGGCGCCGACGTCGCAGATGACGATGTCCTCCATATCCATCGCGGTGCGTAGATCCCAGATGATCTTCTGCGGCTTGACCGGGAAGCTCTCGTCCTTGCTACAGGCCGACATCTCCTCCACCAGGGCGTCGCGCAGCGGCCGCAGCAGGTGCCCCTGGTGCGGCGTGGCCAGCTCGCCGATGCGCACCAGGGAGTGCTTGATGTCGCCGACCACGCCCACCGCCACGGGATAGTAGGCGTCCACCTCGGCCGGGGTGGTGTCCAGATGGACGATGACGCGGTCTTTGGTCGGGTGCCACAGGAAAGGGTGATACTCCACCAGGTCGTAGCCGACGCAGATGATGACGTCGGCCTTGTCGAAGCCGCAGGTGACGTAGTCGCGCGCCTGCAGGCCGACGCTGCCCAGCGCCAGCGGATTCTTGCCGAACGGCACCACCCCCTTGGCCATGAAGGTGTTGGCCACCGGGATGTTGAGCTTCTCGGCGAAATCGGCCAGCTGCTTCCACGCCTTGGCGCGGATCACGCCGTTACCGGCCAGGATCAGCGGCTCCTTGGCGTTGGAGATCAGTTCGGCGGCGCAATTGACGCGATCGCTGGAGGGCTCCGGCAGGTGCGGATTCTTCACCGGCAGCGGCTCGTCGTCGACCTCATACTTGGCGATGTTCTCCGGAAATTCGATGAAGGCGGCGCCGGACTTGTCGCTCTGCGCCAGCTTGAAGGCCTTGCGCACCACCTCGGGGATGATGTTGGGGGTCAGCAGGCGCGAGGCGTACTTGGTGATGGGGTGGAACATTGCGCCCAGGTCCAGCACCTGGTGCGACTCCTTGTGCAGACGGTTGGTCGCCGCCTGGCCGGCGATGGCCACCACCGGGGCGTGGTCCATGTTGGCGTCGGCGACGCCGGTGATCAGGTTGGTGGCACCCGGCCCGAGGGTCGCCATGCAGACGCCGGCGCGGCCGGTGAGGCGGCCGTAGACGTCGGCCATGAAGGCGGCGCCCTGTTCGTGGCGGGTGACGATGAACTCGATCGGCGAGTCGAGCAGGGCGTCCATCAGGTCGAGGTTCTCCTCGCCCGGGATGCCGAATACGTATTCAATGTCCTCGTTTTCGAGGCATTTGACGAATAGTTGCGCCGCGTTCATCGCTCACCGTGATTTGCTGGCCACCTTGAGTACAAGGATGCATCGGATCGTGCCTGGGCGCCATAGGAGATTTGCCCGCGCGGTGAACGGGATGTTTCACAGCCCCGCTCACCGGCGGCGCGGTTAATCGGCGCTGGCTGCACCGCCGGCTTTCTGCCCGTCGGCCTGGGCATGGGCCTCTTTGGCCACCAGGTAATTGACCACGTTCAGCAGCGTCTCGTAACTCTTGGCCATGGGACCGTCGGTGCGGTACTTGCCCGCGACCACGATGCTCGGGACACCGCTAATGCCGTACAGGCGCGTCAGCTCGGCGGCGCGGTTCACCTTGGCCTGGACGGTAAACGAGTTAAAGGTGTCGTGGAACAGCTTCTTGTCGACGCCGTACTTGGCGAAGAAGTCGGCCAGCTGGTCCTCGGTATTGAGCGGAACGTGGTACTTGTGGATGGCGTCGAACAGCGGCTCGTGGATCTTGTCCAGGATACCGAGCACGTCGGCGGTGTAATAGGCGGTCGCTTGCAGCCGCCACAGCGGGCTGTTGAAGATCGCCGGAACACGCACAAAGTAGGCATTGGCGGGCTTATGCTTCAGCCACTCCTTCAGATAGGGTTCGAATGCGTAGCAGTGGGGACAGCCATACCAGAACAGCTCCACCACCTCGACCTTGCCGGGAGGCGCGGTGGTCGGCTGGGGCGCCGAAATGAGCGCATATTGCTGGCCTTCCGTGTAGGTGTCGGCCCGAGCGATGGTCGCCGTCAGCGGCAGCAGCAACGCCAAACAGATTCCTATAACAAACCTTTTCATTATCGATACTCTCCTGCAACAGGCTCCGTGCATACGATATCCCGAACCATCGGGCGATTTACTATACCCTTCATCGTCGCATCATGCGGCGCTTTTCCAACGATGCGCGCCGTTCTATGCTATGACAAAGACAGTTAAAAAGGAGTTGCCATGTCTGGGGACCATACTATTAACCTGACCGAGTTTCTCAATCAGCAGTACCTTTGCGAATCTCTCACTATTCGCGAGGTGCAGACGCTGATCGAGTTCACGGAACTGGTGTCGTTCAAGAAGAATGCCATCATCGCGGATATCGGTGAAGTGGGTGAGGCGCTCTACTTCGTCGTCAGGGGCGAGGTGGCACTGATCTACGAGTCGGACGCCCAGTCGATCGAGGTCGGCGGCATCAAGGAGGGTGAACTGGTCGGCGAGATGTCGTTCTTCGATCGCGAACCGCGCTCGGTGCGCCTGCTGGCCAAGTCGCCCGACACCAGCCTGCTGCGCCTCACCCGCATTCTCTACCAACGGCTGCGCGTGGAACATCCGTTCATCGCCGTCAATCTGCTGGAACACGCCATCATCAACCTGGATCACCTGTTCCGCCGCGTCAGCCAGGATGTGGCCACCTTCTCCCGCTACGTCTACGGGACAGGAAAAAAATAGGGGGCGCGCTACGAAGTGCCGGGGAGGGGTGTGCGTGCAGCACACCCCTCCCCGCGCTTTCATGCCGTTGTTTACAGCCCGCCGTAGGAGTGCAGTCCGGAGAGGAACATGTTCACGCCCAGGAAGGCGAAGGTGGTGACGGCCAGGCCGATCAACGCCCACCACGCCAGCGGACGCCCGCGCCAGCCCTTGGTCAGGCGCAGGTGCAGCCACGCCGCGTAGTTCAACCAGACGATCAGCGCCCAGGTCTCCTTCGGATCCCACGACCAGTAGCCGCCCCACGCCTGCGCCGCCCACATGGCGCCGAGGATGGTGGCGAGGGTGAAGAAGGCAAAACCCAGGGCGATGGACTTGTACATGATGTCGTCCAGCTGCGCCAGCGGCGGTAGCTGGGTTGCCAGCGCGCCCTGCGGATTGCGCTCCGCCATCAGATAGGCGACAGCCACCATCGCTGCCAGGGCAAAACTGCCGTAGCCGATGAAGTTGGCGGGCACGTGGATCTTCATCCAGTAGCTCTGCAACGCCGGTACCAGCGGCTGAATGGCGTTGGCATGGCGGTCGAAGGTGTACCACAACAGGAAGGCCACCGCTGCGGAGATCACCAGCAGCACGAAGCCGCCCAGCTTGCGCGCCTGATAGCGCTGTTCGTAGAACAGGTAGAGCAGCGCGGTGACGATGGAGAACAGGATGAACACCTCGTAGAGGTTGCTCACCGGAATATGGCCGATGTTGGGGCCGAGCAGATAGGATTCGCGCCAGCGCACCATCAACCCGATCAGGCCCATGGTGGTGGCCGACCAGGTCAGCACCGTGCCCACCTTGGCGGCGAAGTCGGAGCGGATCGCCAGGCCGAACAGATAACTGAACGTCGCCATCACGAACAGCGCGCTCATCCACATGATCGCCGATTGGCTGCTGATCAGATATTTCAGGAAGAAGCTGTGTTGCGCGTTGGTGATGTCGCCGCCGTATAGCGAGATGGCGAACAGACTCACGGCGGCGACCACCAGTGTCAGCGGTCGCACGGATTTCCAGTTCCAGCCCAAGCCGATGATGGCGGCGCTGGCGCCGTAGAGTATCCCTACCGAGTAACTGTTCATCAAACTGGCATAGTAGGTGTGCGCATAGATGGCACCCGCCACCACCAGCGCGGCCCACACCCAATCGAACCAGCTGAGCCGCTTGAAGAAAGACGGCTGTTCAAAATTCACTTCAATATATTCAGAAGAGACGGACATAACTCTCACCTCACTTAGCTGACATCCGGTGGCACGGCGCTTTGCAACTCCGTCTGCAGCCCCCTGAACTCGGTTTCAAACTCGGTACGGTTGCGGTGTCCGCTGCCTGCGAACAGCACTTCGGTCTTGCCGTCTGTCGAAGCCAA
The DNA here is from genome assembly GCA_964421235.1 of uncultured Thiohalomonas sp. Classification (GTDB taxonomy): domain Bacteria; phylum Pseudomonadota; class Gammaproteobacteria; order Thiohalomonadales; family Thiohalomonadaceae; genus Sulfurivermis. The sequence goes on from CAYQWR010000016.1 coordinate 9,862, forward strand.
CCATACCCATACGCGGCGCTGATGCAGATAGAACATCATGAACACGCCCAGGATTAGCATAACCGATCCGAAATAAACTACATCCTTGCCCGGAGCGCGGGTAATCTCCAGACCGCTGGCCTGCACCTGCTGGAAGTTGGTCAGTTGCAGGTAGAACGGCGATCCATAGGGTCCGAGCAGTGCCAGCGCATTCATCGCATCCTCGAAGTAACGGCTATCGGTGTTGCTGACACCGCGCGATATATCGACACCTTCGTTGCTCAACACCTGGACGTACACGGCGCCCAGCACACTCTGCAGCACTTTCACATAGGAACTCATCGCATCCTGCTGCTTGTCGCTGGCGACATTTTTCTTCGCATGCTGCAACACGCCGTCTATGCCCTCTGCAATGAACATATTCACCAGGCGCACGATTGATTTCTGCATCGTTGCGCGCATCTCCTTATCCTTGGCGCTGGTGCCGGTAACCTGCGAATCGACCTGACGGGCGACTACCCGGTTCAACAGCTTCTGATCATGCGTCGCTGCCAGGAGCTTCATAAAGCGCTCGATTCCACCGTGACTGTCGACCGGGATATACAGATAACGATACGGTTCCGCCGGACTGGAGCGCACGCCGCTCATAAAGAACTCGCGCCCATTGACCTCCTGCGGCGCCATGTAATTCACGTACTCGCGCGCCTCACCCGACGGGTCGCGCACCTTGAAGGTAAAACTCGGACCGTAGTTGCGGAATTTCTTGCCGCTCTTGTCGCCCGGGTCCACTGGGAAGATGTTGTAGAGCTTGAAGTTGGTAAATTCAAGGGTGCGCTTGCCGCGCGGTGTAGTCAGTTTGATGAAGTGGTTGACGGCGCCGTTCAATTCCAGCGGCTTGTCAGCGGGTAGATCCAGCGACCAGGCCTTCATCTGCAGATGCGAGCCACCATCGGCGAAACTTGCCTGGAAGATGGTATAGCCCTTATAAACCAGAGGGTGGTTCACCGCGATGGTGGTGCGCAACACCTCCTTCTTATCCTTGTCGAAAATCTTGATGTCGCTTTCGAACGAGCGCGGCATGCCGGACGGGTAGTGTTTGATGCGGAACTTGTCCAGAGCGATGGTGAACGGCAAGTCCTGCACCAGATAGCCGTTGCCCAGTTGCAGGTAAAGGAAATTGGCACTGTCTCCCTCGGGGATGGTGACGGTGCCGCGAAATATCTTATTGCTGGCCGGCAACGTGCTGCTGGCCGGAACCTGCGCCGCGGGGATATTGGCCGTCTCCGCTTTCACCTCACCGCGCCACTCCTTGTAGCGCAGCGGCAGGTTGGTGTCGATGAGGGCGCCGATACAGATCACGACGATCGCCAAGTGCGTCAGGATGTAGCCGAGGCGGCCGATGCCGCCCTTCATGCCGGCAATGACCAGATGATCGTCGTAGCGTTGCCGCCGTATTTTATAGCCACGGGCAAGCAGCAATGCGCCGGCGGTTTGCGCACACTGCTCGTCCGATCGCGCCGTGCGCCATTCGCCTTTGAGGTGGAAATTCTCCAGCGACTTATGCTGGACGTCCGTGCGGTACTGCCGCATGTCGCGCAGGATGTGCGGCGTGTTGCGCACTATACAGATGGAGGTCGAGATCAACAGAAAACCCAGCAGCCCCATGAACCAACTGCTGTCGTAGATGTTGTACAACCCCAGCTTGTGAAACACCACGAACCAAAAAGGCCCGAACTTCACCTGGTAATCGGTATAGGGCTGGTTCTGTTGCAGCACGGTACCGATCACCGCCGCGATGGCGATCACCACCAGAAGCGTAATCGCCATATTCATCGAACCCAGGAATTCGATGGCCAGGGCACCATAGCTGCGACGTGGCCGCACGGGCTGTGTATTGTCGTTCAACTCCACACCTTCCCCAATTATCTTGTCGTGTTGTGTTGTGTTTGAGCCGCGGAAACTACAGAAGTTGCAGCGAGGCGGGAGATAATAGCACGCCCGACGCCCGCTGTCGGGATGCAAAAAAACACACGCTAATCATGGATATAGCAAAATGACGTCACAGAAACGACAAAGGGTGGCCTTGCGGGCCACCCTCGTCGACATACCCAGCTTTAGCGAGGCGTATCAGTGCAGACCGGAGACGTACTGAGCGACCGAGGCAATCTCGGCGTCAGTCATCCTGCCGGCAATATCACGCATCATCTTGTTGGGGTCATTGCTACGGCTGCCGTCACGGAACGCCTTCAGCTGCGCCTCGACATAGGCGGCATGCTGTCCGCCAATCTTCGGGAACTTGGCCGGCGGGTTACCGGAACCGTCGGGACCGTGACATGCCATGCATGCCGCCACCCCGGTCGCCTTGTCGCCACCACGGTACAGCTTCTCACCCAGTGCAGCCTGCGCCGCATTGGCAACATCGACACCGGCCTTCTGGCTGGAGAAGTAGGCTGCGAGGTTAAGCACGTCCTGATCGCTCAGGGGCTTGGCCATCGGGGCCATGATGGCGTTGGTGCGTGCGCCGGACTTGAAATCCGTCAGCTGCTTGACGATGTAGGCATCGCCCTGACCCGCCAGACGGGGGAACGTGGGAACGACACTGTTGCCGTCGGCACCGTGACATGCCGCACACACGGCCGCCTTGGCTTGACCGGCAGCGGCATCGCCCGTCGCTGCCTGCGCGATGCCGATGGCACCGAACAGCATGACTGCAATTGCTAGTAGTTTCTTCATTAACTCACCCAACCGTTAATTACTTGCTCTGAGAAACCATGTACTCGATGGCGGCCTTCAGGTCGTCATTGGAGCAGTCACCGCAGGTGCCGCGCGGCGGCATCATCAGACCGTTGGTGGAGAGGCCGTTCTCGGCGTGCTTCAGCAGGGTGGGCAGACCTTGCTTGATGCGCGGAGCCCAGGCTGCCTTGTCGCCCACCTTGGGTGCGCCGGCAGCGCCGGTCGCGTGGCAGGCAAAGCACACACGGCTGAAGATCTCCTTGCCGTGGGCGATATCCTTGGCGTTGGCGGCCATGGCACTGGAAGCGAAAACCATCATCAGACTGCCAACGGCGCTTGCAACGAGCATCTTCTTCATGTTCGGGCTCCTAACTGTACTTAACGTAACGAGAAACACATTATTTTTTGGGCCAGCGTACAATGACGCCGTGACACCGACCCCGCCAAAAGACAGGGTTATATACCAATATTAGGAAGAACTGGTCAACAACAAGCGACTGAAATCGTCCCGTTCCCCACTAAATCTCAGGAAATTCACCCAAAATTAACCGATGAACCGCGTAAACCATTACCGCCAGGCGGTGTTCCTTCTGGGCGCCCACAAACTGCAACAGCTGCCGCCGGATACGGGCATCGAGGTGGCCTTTGCCGGTCGTTCCAACGCCGGAAAATCGAGCGCCCTCAACGCCATCAGCGCCATCAAGAACCTGTGCCGCACCAGTAAGACGCCGGGGCGCACCCAGCAGATCAATCTGTTTGGTCTCGACGAGGAACGGCGCCTTGCCGACCTGCCGGGCTACGGCTACGCCAAGGTACCGCCGGCAATGAAGGATCATTGGCGCAAGACCCTCGAACAATACTTCAACTCACGGCAGAGCCTGCACGGGTTGGTATTGATGATGGATATCCGCCATCCCCTCACCGAGTTCGATCAGGTGATGGTGGAGTGGTGCCGCCATCGGAAGATGGCGCTGCATGTGCTGCTGACCAAGGCCGACAAACTCGGGCGGGGCCAGGCCGGCGCGGCGCTGCAGCAGGTGCGGCGCGCCCTCGCCGACCAACCCCAGGCGTCGGTTCAGCTGTTTTCAGCTACCCGTCAACAGGGGGTGGAAGAGGCGCGCACGCTGCTCGACCAATGGTTCGAATTCCCGGATAGCTCCGAATAACGGACAAAAAGAAGCCCCGGCTGCCGTAAGGGGGGGAGGAGGCATCCGGGGCTAATATATACCCGACTAGGGGGGTGTCGGGCGTGTATTCCCACCAGGGAGAGAAGAGTGGGAGAGCACAACTCGCTCGAAAGATGAGACCGGACCTGTTCCGAAAAGTTCGGGAATTCCCGCCGACGATTATTAATTTCTTCAATACTTAAAATAGCGCCGGCCAATTGTCGTTGCGACATCAATGAGATAGCCGGGAATTTCGGCCGCGAAGTCCTGAACTTGCGCAGCGATAAACCGGTGCGCCGGCGTGTTCTCCACCGGCGTGCCGCCCCTAGTGCGCCTCGTCCCAGTTGCCGCCGACGCCAATGTCGACCTCCAGCGGCACCGCCAGCCGCGCGGCACCGGTCATATGTTCGCGGATCGCCGCCGTCGCCTCGTCCACGAACCCTTCCGCCACCTCGAACACCAGTTCGTCATGCACCTGCATGATCATGCGTACCTGGCCCGCCGCCTGCCGCTGCCAGCGGTCGACGGCGATCATCGCCCGCTTGATGATGTCGGCGGCGGTGCCCTGCATCGGCGCGTTGATGGCGGTGCGCTCGGCATACTGCCGGCGCTGGCCGTTGGAGGCGTTGATGTCGGGCACGTAGAGCCGGCGGCCGAACACGGTCTCGACGTAGCCCCGTTCGCGTGCCAGATCGCGGGTCTCCTCCATGTAGCGCCGCACGCCAGGATAGCGGGCGAAATAGCGATCGACGTAGGTCTGGGCGGCGCCGCGGTCGATGCCCAGCTGGCGCGCCAGGCCGAAGGCGGACATGCCGTAGATGAGGCCGAAGTTGATGGCCTTGGCCGAGCGCCGCTCGTCGCCGCTCACCTGTTCCGGCGCCACGCCGAACACCTCGGCGGCGGTGGCGCGGTGGATGTCCTCGCCGGCGGCGAAGGCGCGCAGCAGCCCCTCGTCGCCGGAGAGGTGGGCCATGATGCGCAGTTCGATCTGCGAATAGTCGGCGGCCAGCAGGCGATGGCCCGGCGGGGCGATGAAGGCCTGGCGGATGCGCCGCCCCTCCACCGTGCGCACCGGGATGTTCTGCAGATTCGGGTCGGACGACGACAGCCGCCCGGTGGCGGCCACCGCCTGGTGGTAGGAGGTGTGGACCCGGCCGGTGCGGCGGCTCACCTGCTCCGGCAGCCTGTCGGTGTAGGTGGACTTGAGCTTGGCCATGCCGCGGTAGTCGAGGATCAGCCGCGGCAACGGATAGTCCAGCGCCAGCTCCTGCAACACCTCCTCCGCCGTCGACGGCTGCCCCTTGGGGGTCTTCTTCAGCACCGGCAGTCCCAGCCGCTCGAACAGGATCTCCTGGATCTGCTTGGGCGAGGCGAGATTGAACGGCCCGCCGGCCGCCGCGTAGGCCTGCTGTTCGATCTCGGCCATGCGCAGCGCCAGTTCGCCGCTCTGGCGGCGCAGCATCGCCGCGTCCACCAGCACCCCGGTGCGCTCCATGCGCGAGAGCACCGGCACCAGCGGCAGCTCCATCTCCTCGTAGACCCGGCGCAGGGCCGGCTCGGCCGCCACCTTGGGCCACAGCGTCTGGTGCAGCCGCAGGGTGATGTCGGCATCCTCGGCGGCGTAGGGCGCCGCCGTCTCCAGCGGCACCTGGTTGAAGGTGAGCTGCTTGGCTCCCTTGCCCGCCACCTCCTCGTAGCTGATGGTCTTGTGGCTGAGATACTTGAGGGCCAGGGAGTCCATGTCGTGGCGGGTCGCCGTGGAGTCCAGCACGTAGGACTGCAGCATGGTGTCGTGGGCGATGCCGCGCAGTTCGATGTCGTGGTTGGCCAGCACGCTCATGTCGTACTTCAGGTTCTGGCCGACCTTGGGGCGTGACGCGTCTTCCAGCAGCGGCTTGAGCCGCGCCAGGGTCTGTTCGCGATCAAGCTGGGGCGGGGCGCCGGCATAGTCGTGGGCCAGAGGCAGGTAGGCGGCGCGCCCTGCCTCCAGGGCGAAGGATACGCCGACGATCTCCGCCTCGATGTAGTCGAGGCTGGTGGTCTCGGTGTCGAAGGCGAACAGCTCCGCCGTTTCCAGCCGCTTCAGCCACGCCGCCAGTTGCTTTTCGTCGACGATGGTCTCGTAGCCCTCGCCGGTCGCCGTGGTGGCGGCGGCGGGCGGCGCGTCGTCGAGTTGCTCGGCCAGCCAACCCTTGAACTCCAGCCGGGCGAACCAGTCGCGCAGCGCGGCGGTGTCCGGTGCGGCGCGGTGCAGGTCGAGCGGTCCCAGGTCGAGTTCGACGTCGCACTTGATGGTGACCAGCCGGCGCGACAGCGGCAGAAACGACAGGCTGGCGCGCAGGTTCTCGCCGATCTTGCCGCCGATGCCATCGGCCGCGGCGATGATCGCGTCGAGGGAACCGTGCTCCTGCAACCATTTCACCGCCGTCTTCGGGCCGACCTTGGGCACCCCCGGCACGTTGTCGCTGGTGTCGCCGATGAGGCTCAGGTAGTCGACGATGCGCTCCGGCGGCACCCCGAACTTCTCCGCCACGCCGGCCGGGTCCATGGTGGTGTCGGTCATGGTGTTGACCAGGGTGATGTGCTCATCCACCAGCTGCGCCATGTCCTTGTCGCCGGTGGAGATGAGCACCGGCAGCCCGACCGCCTCGGCCCGGCGCGCCAGGGTGCCGATCACGTCGTCCGCCTCGACGCCGGAGACCATCAGCAGCGGCAAGCCCATGGCGCGCACGATGGCGTGCAGCGGCTCGATCTGGCCGACCAGCTCCGGCGGCATCGGCGGGCGATGCGCCTTGTAGTCCGCATAGAGTTCGTCGCGGAAGGTCTTGCCCTTGGCGTCGAACACCACGGCAACGTGCTCCGGGTCGTAGTCGTTGAGCAGCCGGCGCAGCATGTTGACCACGCCGTAGACGGCGCCGGTCGGCTCGCCCCTGGAGTTGGTCAGCGCGGGCAGGGCATGGAAGGCACGGTAGAGGTAGGAGGAGCCGTCCACCAGCACCAGCGGCTTGGCATTTGTTGCAGTCATCGGATTATTGGCTTTCTGCGGGTTCGTCAAAGCGTCTACAATAGCCGCTTCCCCGGCCACTATGCGATAGCTAATTCTCCGCCATGAGCGACGATCACAAATCCCACCACCCGGGCATGAACCCCATCGACGACAGCTCGCTCAGCCGCGAGTCGTGGAAGATCTTCCAAATCATGGCCGAGTTCGTGGAGGGGTTCGAGCGCCTGGCGCGCATCAGCCCCTCGGTCTCCATCTTCGGCTCCGCCCGCACCCCGGTGGACCACCCTTACTACCAGCTCACCGAGGATATTGCCCGCAGTCTCTCCGATGCCGGGTTTTCGGTGGTGAGCGGCGGCGGACCGGGCATCATGGAGGCGGCCAACAAGGGCGCCTTCGCCGGCAAGTCGCCGTCGGTCGGGCTGAACATCCAGCTGCCCCACGAGCAGGCCGGCAACCCCTACCAGGACATCCGCCTGTCGTTTCGCCATTTCTTTTCGCGCAAGGTGATGTTCGTGAAGTACGCCGCCGCCTACGTGGTGATGCCCGGCGGCTTCGGCACCCTCGACGAACTGGCGGAGATCCTCACCCTGGTGCAGACCGGCAAGACCCGGCGCATCCCCATCATCCTGGTCCACAGCCCGTTCTGGAGCGGCCTGGTCGACTGGATCAAGAACACGCTGGTGACGGAGAACACCGTCAGCCCCGACGACCTGAATCTGTTCCAGGTGTTGGACAATCCCGACGATGTGGTCAAAGCTATCTTTAGCCATTACGAACATCGCGGCTTCGAACCCTCCGCCGAGGAGCGGGAAATTCTCCTGGAACTATAAATCACCCCATGCGCACCTTTATCCGCACACTGCTGCTCGCCGCCTTCGCCCTCTCCGCCCATGCCGCAGAAAAACCGGCGACGGCAAAACCCGGCGCCCCGCTGCCGCCGCCGCCGCTGCCTCCGGCGTCCGCACCGGGGCAGAACAGCGTCCCGCAACCGCAGGTCACCATCAAGACGCAGGGACAGGAGACCATCGAGGAGTACCGCATCAACGGCCGTCTCTACATGGTCAAGATCACCCCTAGCCACGGTTACCCCTATTACCTCATCGACACCACCGGTGACGGCAAGCTCGACTCGCGCCGCAACGAACTGGAAAACCCGCCCATCAACCAATGGATACTGTTTCGCTGGTGACCATCAAAGCGGACCGGCGTGACGCTTTTTTCGGGCGGCGCAACCACGCGGATAGCGCTATTGCTTGAAGTACTTTGTTAAGTTCGCGCGCTAACAATGAGCACCACTTGGCTTTCCACCCTTATCCACAAAAGCTGTGGATAACTCTGTGGATGAATGGGTGAGAACGTGCCCCATCCCCCGTCATCATTGGCTTCACTACAAATTGGTTACACTTTAATCAAACGTAAATACATATAAGAATCAACGAGTTAATATATTTAATCACACCTGCGCCGCGAGCGCGTACTCACTGTCCCCCGCGCCGGCCCGCTGTACCGCCGCTGTGCATAATTTCGATCACCGTGCAAGGATTTTCCGCAATAGCCCCAGCCGCCGACGGTTCCGCCGCTTCCAACAATGAGGCCTCTGTTTTCTTTGGGAGAAGAATGCACGGCGGCGGCAGTTGCACTGACGGCGACCCGACCGCGTTACCGATCATCTGCGGCCGTCCAGGCGAAATGTTTTTCGCGGAATAGCCGCAGGCAGGCATCCACCGCCCGTGGGCAGTAGAGACGACCGCGGCCCTGCTCGATCTCGGCCAGTGCCACCTCGACGCCGAGCCCCGGCCGGTAGGGACGGTGCGAGGCCATTGCCTCCACCACATCGGCGACCCCCAGAATGCGCGCCTCTTCCACGATCTGGTCGCCCTTCAGGCCGAGCGGATAACCGGAGCCGTCCAGGCGTTCGTGGTGCTGCCACACCATATCGCCGATCGGCCACGGAAAGTGCACGTCCTTGATGATGTCATAGCCAATCTGCGCATGGGTCTTGACGATCTCGAACTCCACCGGCACCAGCCGGCCGGGACGGCTGAGGATCTCGGCCGGGATGGAGATCTTGCCGATGTCGTGGATCAGGCCGCCGAGACGGATGCCCTCGATACGCTGCGGGTCCAACCCCATTTCGCCGGCGATGGCCACCGCCAGCTCGGCCACCCGTTGCTGGTGGCCGGCGGTATAGGGGTCGCGCTTCTCGACCATGCGCGCCACCGCTTCGATAGTGCCGGACAGGGCGGTCTTCAGATCCTCCCGCATCCGATCGCGTTCGGCCTGGGTGCGCAGCATCTCGATGCCGTAAGAGAGATCGCCCGCCAACTCTTGCAGCAGCTCCACTTCCGGGGTGTCGAACGCGCTGGCGGTCGCGGCATAGACGACCAAGGCGCCGAAGGCCTGGCCCTGCACCGCCAGCGGGAACGCAGCGGCGCCGCTGACGTCATGCGCCGCGACCTGCGCGGCCCAGGGCGCCAGGTGCCCGTTGGCGGCTACGTTCTGTTCCACTTGAACGGCTCCGGTACGGATGGCGGCGGCGCCGGGACCACCTACCTGAGACTGCGTTTGGTCCAGAAACGCGCTGCCCTCCCCGGCACGCGCCATCACGCGCAGCGGTTCGCCGGCTTCCGTCTCGGCATAGCCGACCCACACCATCAGATACATCCCGTCGCGCACCAGCACGTTGCACACCGCCTGCAACAATGACATCTCGTCGGCGGCCCGCACCAGGGCCTCATTGCCGTGGCTCAGCGTGGTCAGGGTACGGTTCAGCTTACGCAGCGTGATCTCGGCGCGCTTGCGTTCGGTGATATCGCGCAGCACGCCGATCACGTTCCAGCGGCCTCCGCGCTGCACTGCGGACACGGAGAGTTCGATGGGAAACTCGCCGCCGCCCTTGCGCACCGCCGTCAGTTCGAGCGTCTTGCCGATCACGGCGCCGCCGCCGGTTTCGACGAAGCCGCTGAATCCGTCACGGAACGCATCGCGATAACGGGAGGGCGCCAACACGTCGTGCAACGGCAGCCCGATGGCCTCGGCGGACGAATAGCCGAAAATGCGTTCGGCCGCCCGGTTCCAGAACACCACGACGCCGTTGCTATCCATCATCACGATCCCGTCCTGGGCCGCGTTGGTGATGGTGCGGAACTGCTCTTCGCTTTCGCGCAATGCCTCCTCGGCCCGCTTGCGCAGGGTAATGTCGCGGTCAATGCCGCGGTAACCCCGATAGACACCGCTGTCATCGAACACCGGTATGCCGCTGGTTTCGAGAATCACGGCGGTACCGTCCTTATGGATGTTGGCGTTTTCGATCATGCTGAACGGTTTGCGTGCGGCGACATAACGTCCAACCGTGTCCCGCACCCGTTCCCGCTCCTGCGGCGGCATGAAATCGAATGGACTGCGGCCTATCATCTCTTCCGGTTGATAGCCGAGGAGCGCGCTCACCTGAGGACTGGCGTAGGTATAGCGGGCCGACTCGTCGATCTCCCAAATCCAGTCGCTGGTGGTTTCCACCATGCTGCGGAATTTTTCCTCGCTCCGCCACAGGGCCTGAGCCGCCAATTTGCGCTCGGTGATATCGTGCGCCGTACCGCGCACGCCGACCACGGCGCCGTCTGCGTCGCGCACCGCCTCGCCGCGCACCGCAAGCCAGCGGCGCTCGTCGTCGGGTCGCAGCAGCTCCAGATCGCACTCGAACGGCTCGCTGTCGCGCCGAATCTTTTCCACCGCCGCGTTGATCACCGCAAAGCTGTTCGGCGTCAGGTATTGCTGATGATCGAGATAGGTCGGCACCGGCTGTTGCGGGTCCACGCCCAGAATGCGGTAGATCTCTTCCGACCAGGTAACGACGCCGCGCCGCGGATCGAGGGTCCAGCTCCCAATCGCCGCCACCCGCTGCGCCGCCCGCAACTCACCCTCACTGGCGCGCAGCGCCGCCACCGCATGTTGCAGCTCCGCCTGGGTGTCGCGCAGACGGCTGAACGGTTCGCGCACGCTCTCGATGAACACTGCGCGGAAGATGAAGATGTAGGCGGCCACCTTGTAGAGATGGCCGAGCAGATTGAAGGTATCCGTGACATTGGAGTAGAGCGTGAAGCTGAGCTCGCTCATGATGGAGAGCACCGCTGCCGCGAACAGGCTCACCGTATCGTAGGACGCGCGACGCCGGGCGTTACGCAGGAAGATGAGGGCCGACGGAATGAGCAAGGCAATGATCGTATACTCGGCGCCGATCTTCACCGGTGTCAGTCCCTTGCCGGGAATGAAGGTGCGAGGGAACACCGCCTGATGGTACAGCCCGACCCAGGCGATCAACGCGGCCAGCAGCAGACTGCCCGCCAGCCACAGGTAGCGTGTCCGGGGCAGCCGGAACGGCCGCCAGTCGCGCAACGCCACCACCAGCAGCGCCGTCGCCACGATGAAGCGCGCCGCCAGCCAGAAATTGATCGCCTTTTCCGGCCCGGCGGGGGTCACCAGGCCCGGCATGCCCGCATAGGACATCATGTGCATGAAATCGACGATCGCCGCCGTCAGCAGGGCGCAGCCCAGCACCACGATGTTGCCGGCGCGCTCGCGATTGTCCGCATACCACACCACGCCGAACACCAGACCGGCCATAACGGTGGAGAGGGTCTCCAGCAGCACGTGCAGCGGGTCGTAATTCGCCAGTCCGCGGAAGATATCGTGGGGCGGCGCCGCCCAGATAAGGACGAAGATGACGGCAAGCGCCGCCAGCAGGACGAAGGTAGGCCGCAGCCGGAGTTGGTTTATCGACATATTATTTTTTTCGGGCTGCATCACGGTCAATGGGATCGATGCTCAAGCGGTATTCCACACAATGCATAAGGCTAGCATCTTCGGCGGACGATCCGCAGGGTTTTGCGCCGCGACGGCGACTGCGTGGTATCCTTCAACGCCAGCACGGCGACCGACGCGGCAGGCGTCACACGCTAGACTATCGATTGATGCCGGCAACATGCTCACGACCACACCATGACCACGCGCCACTCTCCCCCTCAGCTACGCGTCATCACCGGCGGCATGGCCGAAGAACGGCGCATCGGGGGCGTATCGATTCAGCTCGCCGCGCTGGAGGCGCTGGCACCGGCGCTGGACGCGGTGGTCGTGGAGGAAGACACGTTCCTGGTGTTGGGTGCGGAACAGACCATCCGCGAACCCGCTGAGGATTACGCCGAGTTGCAGCGTGAACTGACGGAATTCATACCGCCGCAACCGGGCAGCGTATTGCTGCGAAGCGGTCGCCAACTGGAGTTGCTGGCCATCGTGCACGACCTGGAGCGCACCCCGAGTTGGCGCCGGGAATGGATCGCCGCCGCCATCGACCAGGTGCTGGAACTGGCACAGCAGCGCCGGCTCAAGACACTGGCGATGCCGCTGCTGGGTAGCGTTCACGGCCGTTTCCCCGCCGCGCAATTCATCGAGCTGCTGCACGATGCGCTCGAACGACGCCGACCCGCATTTCCACAGACCCTCTGGCTCGCCATGCCGCGGGCGCAGATTGCCGCCGTACTCGACCTATTGGAACAGGATATCCAACGCTGACATGCATCATCTGCAATACCTGGTTGAACAGTACGGCTACCTGGCGCTATTGATCGGCACCTTTTTCGAAGGCGAGACGATACTGGTGATCGCCGGCTTCCTGGCGCACCGCGGCTACCTACAGCTGCCCTGGGTGGCGCTGGTGGCCTTCGCCGGCAGCTATGCCGGCGATCAGATGTTCTTCTATCTCGGCCGGCGCTACGGCCCTGCGCTGGTGGCCAAGCGGCGGCGCCTGCGCGCGCGCACCCGCAAGGTGCTGCGCCTGCTGCATCGCCACCACCTGCCGGTGGCCCTGGGCTTCCGCTTTCTCTACGGCATCCGCACCGTCACGCCGTTCGCCATCGGCATGAGCGGCCTGTCGCCGTGGCGTTTTCTGCTGCTCAACGGCATCGGCGCCATGGTATGGGCCTGGTGCGTCGGCGCCCTCGGTTACGCCTTCGGCAGCGTCGCCGAATCGCTGATGGGCCACCTCAAACGCTACGAGCTGTGGTTCGCCGTCGGCATCGCCGCCGCCGGCGCGCTGCTGTGGCTGGTCACTTGGCTGCGCAACCGCAAAGAACAGGAGTAATCGCGCCATGGGGCGTTACCGTCCGCCGCAACCGCGCAGCTCGCTCTATATCACCGCGCCCGGCTACCGCACCCTGCAGACGGAGTTGCAGGGCCTGTGGCGGCGCCGCGCCGATACCGTCAAGGCGCTCTCCGCCGCCGCCGCCGAAGGTGACCGCTCCGAGAACGCCGAATACATCTACCGCAAGAAAGAGCTGCGCGAGATCGATCGCCGCATCCGCTATCTGCAAAAGCGGCTGCCGGAGCTGACGGTGGTGGACAGCACGCCGAGCGATCCGTCGCGCGTCTACTTCGGCGCCTGGGTGACGCTGGAGGACGAGGAGGGCGACGAACAGCGCTACCGCATCGTCGGCCCCGACGAATTCGACACCGCCCGCGGTCTCATCAGCATGGACTCGCCCCTGGCGCGTGCGCTGCTGGGCAAGGCGCTGGACGACGAAGTGGAGGTGATGCTGCCCAAGGGACGGGCGTTGTATGACGTCACCGCGATACGCTATGAAACCAACGATGACGCCGACGGCCTTTCACCGCAAAGGCGCAAAGAACGCGAAGGGGATCAATAGCGTAGATTCTTGATCTTCCCTTGCGCCCTTAGCGCCTTTGCGGTGATATCTTCTTCCTTAGTCGTAGACCCGATAGAGCGCAGCGGTATCACGAGCCTAAATCGTTTGCAGGTTGGCATAGGCCAGTACCAGCCACTTGCTGCCCACGTGGTCGAAATTGACCTGTACCCGCGCCTGCGCCCCCTGGCCTTCGCAGGAGAGCACCACCCCTTCGCCGAACTTGCCGTGCAGCACCCGCTGGCCCAGGCGCATCCCGCCTGCGGCCGGCGCGGCGGCGGCATGAAAGGCCGGCTGGCTGACGGTGCCGCGCACGCGCACCTCTTCGATGTACTCCGCCGGCACCTCGCGGATGAAGCGCGACGGCCGGGTGTAGCGCTCCTCGCCGTAGAGGCGGCGCACCTCGGCGTAGGTGAGAAACAGCCGGCGCATGGCGCGGGTCATGCCGACGTAGGCGAGGCGCCGCTCCTCCTCCAGCCGCCCCGGCTCCTCCAGGGAGAGCTGGTGGGGGAACAGCCCCTCCTCCATGCCGCACAGGAACACCAGCGGGAACTCCAGCCCCTTGGCCGAGTGCAGCGTCATCAGCTGCACCGCGTCGTCCCATTCGTCGGCCTGACCTTCGCCCGCCTCCAGCGCGGCGTGGGCGAGGAAGGCGTCGAGCGGCCGCATGTCGCCGTGGATCTCCGCGTCGAATTCGAACTGGCGCGCGGCGTTGACCAGCTCCTCCAGGTTATCGATGCGCGCCTGACCCTTCTCGCCCTTCTCCTTGCGGTAGTGTTCGATCAGGCCGCTCAGTTGCACCACGTGCTGCGCCTGTTCGTGCAGCTCCAGCCCTTCGATGTCGGCCGCCAGGGTCTCGATGAGTTCGACGAAGCCGCGCAGGGCGTTGGCGGCGCGCGCCGCCAGCATCTCCTTGGCGACGATCTCCTGCGCCGCCGCCCACAGCGACAGGCCGAAGGCGCGGGCGTGGTCGCGCACCGCCTGCACGGTGCG
>CAYQWR010000017.1:0-360 GCA_964421235.1 uncultured Thiohalomonas sp.
CATTCCTCGCTTGCGAAATTTGCCGCAAACGAGTGCAAGAAACGCACCAATTCTGTGCCTTCTACAGAATCAATGGGTTATCACGCGCAAAAAATCCAATCAAAACACTTTGTCGCACCATACATGTGCACACAAAGAATTGGCGCACCATAATAGCGCTTACAACGCCGCTATTGATGCTTGCTCCTCTCCCACAGGGCGTCCATCTCCTCCAGGCTCGCCTGCTCGGGTCTCTTGCCCTGGGCGGCGAGCGCCTGCTCCACTGCATGGAAACGACGCTCGAACATCAGGTTTGCGCCACGCAGCGCCGCTTCCGCCTCGACCCCGGCATGGCGGGCAAGGTTCACCACGGCGAACAGC
>CAYQWR010000017.1:370-3362 GCA_964421235.1 uncultured Thiohalomonas sp.
CCCCGATCTCCTCGGCCACCGCGGTCGGCGCAAGCTCCGTGTTCAGTTCCGCTTCCACCTCCACCAGCTCCTCCTGCACCTTGTCCAGGACGCCGGCGATGTCAGGCCAGTCGAAACCCACTCGGGCCGCACGTTTCTGCAACTTCTCGGCCCGCGTCAACGCCGGTAGCGCGACGGCCACGCCGTCCAGTACGCTCGGCAAGCGGCCCGCCGACTTGGCGGCGCGCTCGGCCGCCTTTTGCGTCTCCCACCGGCGGGTCTGTTCCGCGGCATCCGCGATCTCGACGTCGCCGAAGACATGGGGATGGCGGCGCGTCATCTTGTCGACTATCGCCGCCACCACGTCGGCGAAGTCGAACTGCCCCGCCTCGCGCGCCATCTGGGCGTGAAACACCACCTGAAACAACAGGTCGCCCAGCTCCTCGCGCAGCTCCGCCACGTCTTCGCGGGCAATGGCGTCAGCCACCTCGTAGGCCTCTTCCAGCGTATAGGGCGCAATGGTCGCGAAGGTCTGCTCCCGATCCCAGGGGCAACCCTCTTCGGGGTGCCGCAGCCGTTCCATCACTTCAATCAATCGTTCGATGTTCATGCAAAAAACCTTTCAGCCGGCGGCGCACCGCATGTCTCGCTGCACCACACTATTTATTCTTCAGCGATGAATTCCCGCGCCAATGCTGATAGCTGACGCCGTTGCGATAACCGCCCTTCAGTACGTAATCGAGTACGCCACGCAGGCGGTAAAAATTGACCACCGAATCGACACGGATGATCTCGGCGCCATGTTTGTCGTAAAAGATGATGGTCGGCGTATAGAACAAGCCAAGCTGCGCGGCCCATTTCCTGGCTGTGGTGCGCTCGCCACGCGGAGTAACGACAGGTGTATCCGCCCACATGTCGAGCTGTACCGTGTCCATCATCTGTAGCCGCCGTCGAATCGCTTTCTCCTGCAACGGTCCGCCGTGCAGGACGTCGCAGGCATAGCAATCGCCCTGTTCAAAGAACACCGCCAGCGGCCGTGCCGCCGCCATCCGGCTGCGGTCGAGCGCATAGGGCGGCGACGCGAAGAACGGCTCGTCATTCAGACCGTGCAGATCGAATTTCGGCGGCGGATTGGCCCGGGCGAGATAGGAGTGAAACGATTCACGCTTATAGTTCCCGTCGACCACGTATTCCAGCGCCGCACGGAATTTATACGGCGGATAGTAACCGCGCAACCGCAACGCCACGCGGCCTTCGCGGTCATAAAATATCAGCGACGGCGTGAAATCGGTTTTCTCCCGCTCGGCCAATGCCTTTTCGGTCGAACTTACGCCGCCCATGTCCGTCACCTGGCGGTCGCCCCAGATGTCGATGGCGATAACGTCGAAATGCGCCTGAGTATACCTGGCAATGTCGCTGCGGCCGAAATCCACCTCCATCAATTTCTTGCAGTAGGGACAAAATTTCTGGCCGAAATAGACGATGATGCCGGTCTTGCGGCTGGTTACGGCGTCATGCAGATCGTCACGCAGATTGAGAAAGCTGAGCTTGAACCAGGCGGGAGGGACGACCGCCTCTTTCAACGGTTCATCGTTGAACGAAAAATCGCTGAAGTCGTCGGCAGCGGCATGTGCACGACCCAGCGCCGCCACCATGAACAGCATCGGCAACAACCTGAAGACGCTAGCGGCAAGTTTCATCACGGCGTACTCTCTGCGCACGTTTCGTGGTCGATGGTAACCCATGTTCCGCCGCCATGCATCAACACCCCGGGCAACGAAACGGTTACACTGAAGAGGTTGCCAACAACACGAAAGGATACGTCATGCGACGCGGGAGCATCGGCTTGGTTCTCGGCAGCGGTTCTGCCCGCGGTTGGGCCCACATCGGCGTGATTCGAGCGCTGGCCGACGCCGGCATTGAGGTGGACTTCATCTGCGGCACTTCCATCGGCGCGCTGGTCGGCGCGGCTCATGCCAGCGGCAACCTCGACGCGCTGGAGCAATGGGTGCGCGCGCTCACCCTATGGGACATAGTACGGCTGATGGACGTCAAACTGGAGGGCGGGCTGATAGAGGGCGCCAACCTGATGACCTCGTTTCGCGACAAAATACGTGACGCCAATATCGAACAGACGGATATCCCCTTCGCGGCGGTCGCGACCGAACTGTCCAGCGGCCAGGAGGTCTGGCTGCAAGAGGGACGGCTGCCTACGGCGGTGCGCGCCGCCATCGCCCTGCCCGGACTGTTTTCACCGGTGCGCGTCGACGGCCGGTGGCTGGTGGACGGCGGGTTGGTCAACCCGGTCCCGATCAGCCTGTGCCGCGCGATGGGTGCCGACCTGATCATCGCCGTCAACCTCAACAGCGACATCGTCAGTCGTCACTGGAAGTCACACGAACGGCGCAATCCCGCAACACCGCCCGTAGCGGACATTCCACGCGGTGACCTGTTCCACCATTGGCTGAGCCAACTCAATCTGCGCAAACGGGCCATATCGGCCTGGCACAAGAAACGGGACAACGGCAACGAAGTGCCCGGAATGCTCGAGGTGTTTGTCACCTCCATCAACATCATGCAGGACCGCATCACCAGGAGCCGCATGGTCGGCGACCCGCCCGACCTGCTGCTGACTCCGCGTCTCGGACACCTCGGATTGCTGGAGTATGAACGCGCCGACGAAGCCATTGCCGAAGGCCGCGCCTGCGTCGAGCGCGAACTGCCGCAACTGCAATTGGCGCTGGAACGCATCGGCCGCAGCATCCAACGCTAGAGCGACCCACTACTCCTCTTCGGCCACCGTGCCGTGAAAAACAAAGTCGGGGCCCAACGCACTGCGTATCCGCTCCAACAATATGGCGACGCCGGCGTCGGTGTAGGGCTCGACGTCCACCTTGCCCCACACCGGGCTCGGCCACGCAGGATCATTACGATAGCGGACGATGTGATGGATGTGCAGTTGCGGCACCACATTGCCCAGGGCCGCGATATTCATCTTGTCCGCATCAAACAC
>CAYQWR010000017.1:3372-23673 GCA_964421235.1 uncultured Thiohalomonas sp.
CAAACACCTCGGCCAACATCCGCGCCAACTCGGACGACTCGCGCAGCAACTGCTGCTGATCGGCTGCGGCAAGCTGATGGATTTCGTGGATGCCCTCGCGCTGCGGCACCAGGATGAACCAGGGATAGTTGCTGTCATTCATCAACAACAGACGGCAAAGCGGAAAGCTGCCCAGCTCGAAGCAATCCTGTGCCAGTTGGCGGTGCAGTTTGAACATCGTTTCACCTCATGCCATTTGCCGCGGCGGACGGTCGCAAAAAATGCCGTCGACCCCCATCGCCGCCATCCGCTCCATGTCGTCCCCGGCGTCGACCGTATAGACCAATACCTGCAAGCCGTGAGCGTGTGCGTCAGCGACGAAAGATCGATCGACATAATCGAGTGCCACGTGCACCGAACGGGCGCCCAGCGCGGCGCAATCCTGCCCGTAGTGCAGCGTCGGTCCGGCCAGCAGCACCCCGAGCGGCAGTTGCGGCTGGCGCTGTCGCAACAGCGCCAACTGGCGCTGATCGAAAGACGAAACCAGAAAGTCATCCCATTCGCCGGCACCGGCGGCGACATGCCGCTGCAACACCGCCAACGTCGGCTCAGCGCTATGCGGACCTTTGAGTTCGATGTTGAGGCAGGCACGACCGGCAACCAGCGCGATCACCTCGGCAAGCAGCGGGATGCGCTCGCCGCCGCCGGCGTCAAGCGTGCGCAGGTAGGCAAGCGGGCAATCGACGATCCTGCCGCTGCCGTCGGTGGTGCGTTCCAGGCGTGGATCATGAAACACCACCACCTCTCCCTCTACCGCGTAGACATCGATCTCGATCCAGGAGACGTTGCGGGCCAGCGCCTGCCGCATCGCCGCCAGCGTGTTCTCCGGTCCCAGGGCGGCTCCGCCGCGATGCGCGATATATAACATGCCGGCACCTAGCCGTTACGACGTCCTGCGCGACCGGCAAAGGACCGGTGTACTTTCCGCGCCACCGCGGATCCTGTCAGCTCGGCCATGCGCCGTCTCCGGTAACGCGTTCATGCGCCAACACGGCGCAACGCGACGAACCTGTTGTCGGCATCGAACTCGATGACGAATTCGCCGCGGATCCCCTCGTGCGTCACAAACGGTCGCAACCGCTCCGCCGGAAACTGCACGCGCCGACCGTCGGCCGTCGTCGCCAATACCTGGCGCGCGACTCCCTGATAATAGGTCAGATAATGCTCGGCGCTAATATTGAGCCGAAACCGCAACGCAGGCATGCGCCGCTACCACGCGCTTCGCGCTGCGACCGCAGTGCTACTCGTCCTTGGTGTTGCGCCGCAGGCTGTCCAGCGACACCACCACCTCGCTTTTTATCTTGACGTCCCCCGGCATCTGCGGGCGCATATCCGCGGAACGTCCGGCCGCCTCTGCCAGCTCGCGCTCGCGTGCGCTGACCAGCACCAGACAGTGGCGCAGATCGTCGATGGTCCGATCGGTCAGGGGATGCTTCATGCCGGGCGAGGTGGCCGTGTCCTTGATCACACCGGTCAGCGTCATCTTCACGGCGCGCAGGATTTCCTCTTCTTTGGATAGTTCGTGACTGCTCATTGGTTTCTCCGGCGGGGGGAAGCCCCGCGCATGGTCTGGCAGTGTAACGCACAAGCGAGGCGTGGCCCAAAAGCCGCTATACTGACGCCGCGCGGCGCTACGGTTGTCCGCACACGATGTAGGCCCTTGGCGCACGGGAGCAACGTCATGCACGGCGTGGTGTTGGATCGCAACCGCCTGGATCGCGGCGCTATCGATTTCTCGCCGCCGCAGACGACAACCCGCATCGCCGACGCCGCGGCGGTGGGCAGCAACAAAGTGATACTGGAGTGTGATGTGCCGGCTCGGGCGCCCAATATCAAGCGCACCGCCGTTGCCGCCGCCGGCACCCCGCGCAACGTCGTCACGCCCTGACCCCGGAGCCCAATCATGCCGCAAACACCGCCCGACGCCCTCCTCTTCATCGCCCCCGGCTGCCCCCGTTGCCCGCTGGTATTGCAGGGGCTTTCCGAGCTGGTGAAGGAGGGCGTCATCGGCCGTCTGGAGGTGGTCAACGTGGCGGCCCATCCGGAGCTGGCGACACAACGGGGTGTGCGCACCGCCCCCTGGACCCTGCTCGGGCCGTTCGAACTGGAGGGGGCGTACGCACCGTCCGAGCTGCGGCGCTGGGCCGAGGCGGTCGACGAACCGGGGGGGGCGGCCGAATATGTGACGGAGGTGCTGCGCGGCGGCCAACTGGGCAAGGCGGAGGCACTGTTTGCACGCCGGCCCGATCTGTTGCCGCAGCTGCTGCCGCTGGTGGGGGAGCCGGAACTGGAGATCCAGGTGCGGCTCGGCGTCGGCGCGATCCTGGAAGGGCTGGCCGGCAGCAGCGCATTGCAACAGATGGTGCCGGAACTCGGCCGTCTCAGCGCCGCCCCGGACCATCGCGTACGCATCGACGCCTGCCACTATCTGGGCCTGAGCGGCAGCGCCGCCGCCGCCGACTTTCTGCGGCCGCGCCTCGACGACCCCGAGGCCGAAGTGCGCGAGGTCGCCGCCGACTCGCTGGCGGCGCTGGGCGTCACGGCATGAACCCCATACCCCACATGGCGCAACCCGCCGGCGGCGTTTATGCTTGGGTATGCATCAAACAACACGAGACGCCACCCCAACAATGCCGCGTCGTTTCATCCGGTTTCTGCTGTTCCTCTCCGTGGCACTGGCCGTCCCCGCGTGGGCCGCGGCGCCGCTTGGACTGATACTCAACATCGACGGCGCCATCGGTCCCGCCACCCGCGACTATGTTCACCGCGGCCTGGCCGAGGCCGAGGCTCGCCACGCCGAGCTGGTACTGTTGCGTATCGACACCCCCGGCGGCCTCTCGCTGGCGATGCGCGACATCATCAAGGACATCCTCGCCTCGCCGGTGCCGGTCGTCACCTACGTCGCCCCCGACGGCGCACGCGCCGCCAGCGCCGGCACCTACATCCTCTACGCCAGCCACGTCGCCGCCATGGCGCCCGCCACCAATCTCGGCGCGGCGACGCCGGTATCGATCCTGCCCGGCACAACCGGCCCCGCCAAACAGGGCGGCACCATGGAGCACAAGATCGTCAACGACGCGGTGGCCTACATCCGCGGCCTGGCGCAGCTGCGCGGCCGCAACGCCGACTGGGCCGAGCAGGCGGTGCGCAATGCCGTCAGCCTGGATGCGCGGCAGGCGCTGAAAATGCACGTCGTCGATCTCATCGCCAGCGACAACGGCAACCTCATGGCGCAACTCGACGGCCGCACCGTGGAGGTACAGGGCAAGCCACGCGTGCTCCACACCAAGGGCATCGTGCTGCAGACGGTGACGCAGGATTGGCGCAATCGCCTGCTCGCCACCATTACCGACCCCAACGTCGCCTACATCCTGATGCTGGTCGGCATCTACGGCCTGATCATCGAATTCGCCCATCCCGGCGCCACGCTGCCGGGCGTGGCCGGCGCCATCTGCCTGGTGCTGGCGCTGTTCGCCTTTCAGGTGCTGCCGGTCAACTACGCCGGCCTCGGCTTGATCCTGCTCGGCATCGCCCTCATGGTAGCGGAGGCGTTCGTCCCCAGTTTCGGCGCGCTCGGCATCGGCGGCGTGGTCGCCTTCGTGTTCGGCTCGGTGATGCTGTTCGACGCCGGCGCGCCCGGTTTCGGTATCGCCTACAGCATCATCGCCGCCTTTGCCGTCAGCAGCCTGCTGTTGCTCATGTTCGTGATCAGCATGGCGATCCGCGCCCGGAACCGGCCGGTGGTCAGCGGCAGCGATGAGTTGATCGGCGCGCACGGCATGGCGTTGGACGATTTCACCGGGCAGGGCCCGGTGCGGGTGCACAGCGAATTGTGGCGCGCCCGCAGCCACAACCCGATTGCCAAGGGGCAAGCGGTCAAAGTCACGGGACGTGAGGGGCTGATTCTCACCGTGGAACCAGAGCAGCCCACCAACAAAGGAGAATAAAGAGATGGCCGTTTATATCGTATTGGGCCTTGTTGTACTGCTGCTGCTCAGCTCGTTCCGCATTCTGTACGAATACGAACGGGGCGTGGTGTTCATGCTCGGGCGGTTCTGGAGGGTGAAAGGTCCGGGCCTGGTCCTCCTCATCCCGGCGCTGCAGACCATGCAGCGCGTCGACCTGCGCACCATCGTGATGGACGTGCCCAGCCAGGACGTCATCTCGCGCGACAACGTCTCGGTCAAGGTCAACGCCGTCGTCTACTTCCGCGTCATCGAGCCGGAGAAGGCGATCATCCAGGTGGAGAACTTCTACGAAGCCACCTCGCAGCTGGCGCAGACCACGCTGCGCTCGGTGCTCGGCCAGCACGAACTGGACGAAATGCTGGCGGCGCGCGACCGCCTCAACGCCGACATCCAGATCATCCTCGACCAGCAGACCGACGTATGGGGCATCAAGGTGGCCAATGTCGAGATCAAGCACGTCGACATCGACGAGAGCATGATCCGCGCCATCGCCCAGCAGGCCGAGGCCGAGCGCCTGCGCCGCGCCAAGATCATCCTGGCCGAAGCCGAACAGCAGGCGGCACAGAAGCTGACCGAAGCGGCCAAGCTGCTCTCCACCGAACCGCAAGCGATCCAATTGCGCTACCTGCAGACGCTCAATGAAGTGGCCGGCGACAGGACCAACACCATCGTCTTCCCGCTGCCGATGGACCTCATCGAACCGCTGCTGAAAAAACTGAAAAGTTAGTGGCAAGAATAGTTTGCCTTGTAACTTGTAACTTGTAACTTGCAACTGTTCTTCCCATGGACGAAACCGAGTTCAAGCAGACCTACAACGACTACAACGACCGCCCCTGCGTGTTCGCCAAGGCGTTGCTCGCGCGTTGCGCCGGCTGCTCGCGGGCGCAAAAACTGAACATCGCCGAACGCGAGGCAATGGCCTGCCGCTCGCCGGCGGGCCATGGGCGCTGCACCGAACTGTTCGGGCTGCTGCATCACAATGCCCTGTTCGCCCTCAAGCTGACGCATCTCGACGGCCCGCTGCCGCACGGCAAGGAGATGAAGGTGCAGTGCGGCGGGCTGCTCGGGCTGCGCGCGGCACAGGAACCCGGCGCCGCGGGTCCGGTGAACGACGTCTATGGCCTGCTGGACGCGGCCCAGATCGACTTCGGCGGACTCGATCGGCTGCCGTTCGGCGAAATCGTCAAACAGGTGGTGGCATACGAGCCGCGCCGGCGCGGCGATTGACAAAACTCAATGCGCGCCGTGCGGCCCGGTGGGACGATTTCAACCCCCTACCGGAAAAGGAGTCGCCGCCATGAAACAGCTACTCGCCACCACCGCCCTGCTGCTACTGGCCACGTCCGCCGTGGCCCAAACCCCCAAGCCCGCACCGGGACGCTGGGGCGGCATGGCCACCTTCGCCGAGTTCGATCTCAACGGCGACGGCGTCATCACCCAACAGGAGTTCAACGAGGCGCGAAACAAGCGCATCGCCGCACGCGCCGCCGAAGGACGGCCCATGCGCGGTCTGGCCCAGGCCGAGGACTTCAAGACCATCGACACCAACGGCGACGGCCGCATCGACCAGAAGGAGTTCGCCGCCCACCAGCAGCGCCACTGGCGGAGCCCACCGCCCCGGCAATAGGCCCGCCTCATGGCCAAGCCCGTCGGCAAGGCGTAAGGTTATAGGCCGACGGGGGGAACGCCATGTTTGAAATCGCGGAGCTGGGGCACAAGGTCAAGAAGTCCGAGTACGAGATCAAGGAGCCGGAGCTGCGCACCGGCCTGCTGTTTGCGCAGGACGCCTTGAAGGAGGCCGACTTCCCGGTACTGATCCTGATCTCCGGCGTCGACGGCGCCGGCAAGGGCGACGTCATCAACCAGCTCCACGCCTGGTTCGACCCGCGCTACCTGCGCGCCTACGCCTTCGGCGAGCCCAGCGACGAAGAGCGCGAACGGCCGGAGTACTGGCGCTTCTGGCGCGCGCTGCCCCCCAAGGGACAGATCGGGCTGTACGTCGGCTCCTGGTACAGCGAACCGATCGGCGACCGGGTCAAAGGCCGCATCGACGATGCCGATCTGGAACGCGCGCTGGTGCGCGTCAACACTTTCGAAGAGGCGCTGGTCAAGGACGGCGCCCTGGTGCTCAAGTTCTGGCTGCACCTGTCGAAGCCGGCGCAGAAGCAACGCCTCCAGGAGCTGGAGGCCAACCCCGCCACCCGCTACCGGGTGACGGCCCTGGATAAAAAACACCTGAAGCAATACGACAAGTTCAAACGCGTTGCCGAGCATACCCTGCGCGACACCAGCACCGGCGACGCGCCGTGGATCATCGTCGAGGCGAGCGACGTGCGCTACCGCAATCTCACCGTCGGTCAGCACATCATGGAGCGTATCAACGCGCGCCTGCAGCAGCAGAACGGCACCCAGCCGCAACCGCCCCACCTCAGACCGATCGCCGCGCCCGAGGCCGGCGAACAGGTCAGCGTGCTGGGCAATCTCGACCTGTCACAGCACCTGTCCAAGCCGCGCTACAAACGGCAGCTGGCGAAACATCAGGGCGAGCTGGGCGAGCTGGCGCGACGGGCACGGGAGCAGAAAGTCTCCAGCATCGTGGTGCTGGAGGGTTGGGATGCGGCGGGCAAGGGCGGAGTGATCCGCCGCATCATTCCGGCAATGGACGCGCGCAGCTATCAAATCATCCCTATCGCGGCGCCAACCGACGAGGAGCGCGCCCACCATTACCTGTGGCGCTTCTGGCGTCATATCCCGCGCGGCGGCAACGTCACCATCTACGACCGCAGCTGGTACGGCCGGGTGCTGGTGGAACGGATCGAAGGCTTCGCCCGGCCCGACGAGTGGATGCGCGCCTATTCGGAGATCAATCACTTCGAAGAGCTGCTGACCGAACACGGCATCGCACTGCTCAAGTTCTGGCTGCACATCGACAAGGACGAACAGCTCAAGCGTTTCCATGAGCGCGAACAGACGGCGTTCAAGAAGTACAAGATCACCGAAGAGGATTATCGCAACCGCGACAAGTGGGACCTCTACGAACAGGCGGTCAACGACATGGTCGAGCGCACCAGCACCGACTACGCGCCGTGGCACCTGATCGAGGCCAACGACAAACACTTCGCCCGCGTCAAGGCGCTGCGCCTCTATTCCGAGCGCCTGGCCGCGACGCTGCGCTGACGCTGCGGCGCATCAGGTATTGGCGCGCACATCCTCCTGCTGCATGCGACGGTATTGCGCCGCCAGTTGCAGCAGACCGTGCAGGTAGTTGGCGCCCTTGACCGCCTGTTGCAGCAGCCGCCGCAACCGGCTGTAGATCTCCAACTGCTGCACCATCTGTTCGCTGCCGATACGCGCCTCGGTACCGGCGCGCAGCAGATGCGCCTTGAGCGAATGATAGGAGTCGTCGAGCGCCGTCAGCATGCGGTCGACGGCGGCGACATCGTATTCGTCCCGCGCCGGATCCGCCGCTTCGAGCAGCTTCACCGCATCGCTGCGAAAGTAGGACATTTCACTGTTGAGCGCCTCGTCGCCGACATAGCCGGCCAGCTCCTGCGCCTTCGCCGTATCGTCCGCCACCTCCGCCACCGCCGTGTAATAACGCGCGACCCGCAGGGCGTCCGGCAGCGACTGATCGAATTCGGCCGGCAGATTGGTGCGCTGCATCGCAACGCTGAACTGTCCCACCGCCTCCACCAGGCTGATGACCGCCGACTTTTCCTTGGCCAACTGGACGCCGGCCACACGCTCGGAACTCAGCACGCCCTTGCCCATGCTGCGCACGATGCCGCCGATGCGCGCCAGCTCCAGGGCCACCGCGTCCAACGCCAGCGTCGGCATCGTCAGCACGTTCTTGTCCAGGTATTGGGGACGGCTCAAATCCTCTTCCATACTGCGGAAGCGTCTCTCCAACGTGCGCACCAGCAGCGGCGTCATGGGCCACATCAGCAGCACGCCGAGAATATTGAAGGTGGTATGAAACAGCGCCAGCGTGATTGCCGGGCTCTGTTCCAGTCCCAGCATGCCGGTGAAAAACGCGATCACCCGCAGCAGCAGCGGCAAAATGACGAGTGCCACCAGTCCGGTAAGGGCATTGAACAGCACATGGGCCGCCGCCACCCGCTTGGCGTTGGGGGTGGCGCCGATCACCGCAATGGCCGCGGTCGAGGTGGAGCCGACGTTGGCGCCGATCACCGCCGCCGCCGCCGCCGTCAGCGGCACCACGCCGCTCGCCGCAGCAGTCAGGATCAATGCCATCGCCGCACTGGACGACTGCATCAGCAGCGTCAGCACGAAACCGATGACGACAAAGAGTGCAGCACCGCCGACACCGCCGTTGGCCAAATGCTGCAACGGCAGGTCGTGACCGACACCTTCGAACGCCACCTTCAATATCGCGATGCCGAGGAAGAACAGGCCGAACCCGGTCAACGCCTCGCCCAGCGCGCCGCGGCGGTGGCCGGTTCCGGACAGGCGCAGCACCACGCCGATGCCGATGAGCGGCAGCGCCAACGCCTTCACGTCCACATCGAACCCGAGCAACGCCACCAGCCAGCTGGTCATGGTGGTGCCGATGTTGCTGCCGTAGATCACGCCGACGCTTTGCCGCAGCGTCAGCAGACCGGCATTGACGAAACCGATGGTGGCCACGGTCACCGCGCTCGACGACTGCACCAGCGAGGTGATCAGCGCCCCCGACAGCAAGCCCCGCAACGGGGTACGGGTCCACTGGCCGAGAATGCGCCGCAGCGCCGAACCGGCGGCCAGGCGCAGCCCGTCGGTCATCAACCGCATGCCGAGCAGAAACAAGCCGATGCCGCCGATAAAGCTTCCGGCCAAAACGAAGGTCACGCCTTTAATCCTGTCGCATCCTGGCCGACAGCGTGATCGGCGTCGGATAGCGCAGCATGATGAAATAGGAGGAGACGATGAACGTCAGCAGCGTGGAAAGCTGAATCACATAGGAGGCGCGCGCACTGATCAGATGGGCGTCGAGCGCGACCACGGCGATGAACAGCGAGAACTCGCTGATCTGCGCCAGCCGCACGCCGACCTCCTTGGACAGCTTCGCCGTCTCGCCGGTGTATTGCAGCAACAGGCGGAACACCAGCGGCTTGACCGCCATCAGCACCGCGGTGAACACCAGCGCCGGCACCAGCACCTGGCCGACCATGCCGAGATCGAAGGTGGCGCCGAGAGAAAAGAAAAACATCACCAGGAAAAAATCGCGCAGCGGCTTGAGACTCTCGGCGATAAAGGTGGCGATGGGGCTGGTCGCCACCGCAACACCGCCGATGAAGGCACCGATCTCCGTCGACAGGCCGAGCAGCGCCGCCAATTGGGCGATACCGAGACACCAGCCGATGGCCAGCAGGAAGACGTATTCCTGAATCACGTCGAAGCGCAGAAACAGCGGATGCAGGATATAACGTTCCGCGAAATAGGCGACGGCGATCAACACCGGCAGCGCCAACACCACCTTGATCAGCTCCAGCCATAGATTGCCGCCGCCGGTAAAGGCATGCAACAGCACCAGCAATACGATGGCAATCATATCCTGTAGCAGCAGGATACTGATGATCACCTCGCCGGTATGCTGATGATGCAACTGAGTGGTCGGCAACAGCTTCAGGCCGATGATGGTACTGGAGAAGGTGGCCGCCGCGCCGATCAGCAGGCACTCGGCGATGCCGAAACCGAAAAACCAACCAACCGCAATGCCGACGAGGGCAAAGGCGACGGAACTGAGTATCGTCACCAGCGTGGTCTGGCGCAGCAACTGCACCAGTTTCTGCGGATGCAGGTTGAGGCCGAGCAGATAGAGCAGAAATATCACGCCGATATGCGAGGCCTGCTGGATCTCGCCGGTCTTGCCGAGCAGATTCAGTCCCCACGGTCCCAGCAGCACACCGCCGACGATATAGCTCACCAACAGGGACTGGCGCGCATACAGCGCCGCCGTACCGAGCAGCGCGGCACCGGTAAAGATCAGAAACACCGCATAGACGATGGAATCACCGTGCATCGTTTTATACCGTCCAGGGCATGGGGTTCTTGGTCAAGGCAACGGAGACGATGTAGAGAAATACCGCCAGCGCCGCGAACACCTGCCAGGCCCGTCCGCGCCGTAGCGCCACGGCCCCCAGCCCAACGTAGACCACCAGGGCAACCAGCTTCGCCATCAACCACGGCTGCCGCAACGGCGACCAGTGGTAGTACAGCACCATCGTCAGCCCGCTCAGCAGCAAGGCGCTGTCGACCCAATGCGGCGCCTGCTTGACCCAGGTCCGCTGCAACCGCTGCGGCGCCCGTAACCGCCAGTAACCGCGCAACGAAAAACCGCTGAACGACAAAATCACACTACCGACATGGAAATATTTCAGCCAAGGCATCATAAAGACACTATATCACCGGGTTCTCTGGACGGGGACGCCGATCAGCGCAACAATTAAAGGATAGGAACGGCCAGCAACGCTTCGAGGCCCGGATGAAAATCGAACCGCCCGCCGACGACATCGGCCTGCAAAACCTGAAACACGCCGACCGGCCCGCCGCCACGGTACCGCAGGTGGATCATATCGAGCCGCGCGCCCGCATCGCGCCTTCGGGAGAGCGGCACGAACCGTTGCCGGTGATGCAGGAACGGCGCGGCGGCGAGCGCCGCTCGGGGCGCGACCGGCGCCGCAACCAGGAGCCGCACCTGCTGGACACCCGTGAACCACACGAGCGGCGCACCGAGGTCCGCCGCACGACGGATCAAACGGAAGAGGAACCAGGACAACCGCCGGAGGTGAAGCCAGGCGGGATCGACGTTCTGGCCTGAGTCACCCTTCCCCGGCGCCCGGGTCAGAGTCGTTATCGGCCAGATCCTTCAGCGTCATCCCGGTAAACGCCGTCTCCACCGCCTGCTCCAGCCGCTGTGCCACATGCGTCACCGGCTCCACCGCCAGCAGTGCCGCCGGCACCAGTTGGGTCGACTCCTCGGCGCTGCGCAATACCGTCAGCACCTCGCTCAGCGGCACTTGTGCCGGATCGTGCGCCGGCAGATAAGCGGGCAGGTCATCCCCCGTCTCCACCAGATAGCCATGCTGCACCAGTTGCTGCAACAGCTCCGTCACGTTGTCGCCGGGCAGGCCGAGACGGCGGATCAAGAGGTCGAGAGTGAACGGCGGATGGTTGTGATAGAAGGCGTCGGCCACCAGATAAAGCAGCGTAAGTCCGGCGCGTTCCTTGATGCGATTGCTGAGGCGATAACGTTCCCGCTGCGGTCGAATCTGATGCGGATGCTGGTGGAAATAGCTGAGCTCGGCGCCGAACAACAGGATGAACCAGCTCAGGTAGAGCCAGATCATGAAAAAGATCAGGATCGCGAAGCCGGAGTAGATCGCCGTATAGCGACTCGAACTGGCGACGAAGGAAGCGAACAGCAGGCCAGTGGTTTCCCACAGCACGCCGCTGACCAGCGCGCCCAACAAGGCGGAGCGGAACCTGACCCGCGTATTGGGCACGAACATGTAGATAAAGGTGAAGGCGCCGATGATCAGCAGGAACGGGATCACCTTGCCGACGACGATGATCAGCATCCCCAGACCGGGCACCGCGAGTAACGCATGCACCAGGCGGGAATCGAGCAGCGACGCGGTCAGACCGATGGCCGAAAATACCAGCACCGGTCCCACCATGATCACGCTCATGTAATCGGAGAAGCGGCGCGCCAGATTGCGGGTGCGGCGCACGCGCCAGACGTAATTGAAGGCGCTCTCCACCTTTTGCGTCAGCGAAATAACCGTATACAGCAGCAGACCGACGCCGACCGAACCGAGCACACCCACCTTCATATTGTCGACGAAGGTAAGGATGTGGCGCGCGACCTCCGCGCCGCGGCTGCCGAGCGGCTCCAGGTATTGCAGCAGCAGCGGCTCCAACTGATTGTGCACACCGAAGGCCTTGAGCACCGAAAAGCTCACCGCCAGCAACGGCACCAGCGACAGCAGCGTGGTGTA
Source organism: uncultured Thiohalomonas sp. (assembly GCA_964421235.1). Classification (GTDB taxonomy): domain Bacteria; phylum Pseudomonadota; class Gammaproteobacteria; order Thiohalomonadales; family Thiohalomonadaceae; genus Sulfurivermis. The sequence goes on from CAYQWR010000017.1 coordinate 15,380, forward strand.
GACCAGGCTCATCGCCCGCAGGGTGAGCTGGCCGCCGGCCAGTTCCTGCCCCATCACCACCAGCACCCGCAGCACACGATATATGACGCGCCCGGCGCGACTGGCCGGTTCGGCGCGCCACAGGTCGCGATGGAAGAAGAGGTTCAGGCGGCGCCACATGTTGCCAACTCGGCCTGCCGCGTTATTCGCCGGCACGCAGCAGGGTAAACTCCTGCGGGTCGGTCAACGTCTTCTGGAAACCTTTACGATTGCGCGAATTGATGATCAAGGGGGCGTTGCGGTGAATGTGTACGTCACCTTCGTCGTCGCGCGACAACAACAGCAGCACAAGCACATCCTCGCTCGACTCCGGCTGCAGCGACTCGCATTCGGCATCGGACAGCGTCAGCTCGTAGGCGAGCCCAAGAGCATGCGGCTCGGCCACGGCAAAGGTCACTTCCGGCGCATCGACCGCCTGCAACCAATGCACGGCTTGCTGACCCTCTTCGTGAAACAGATGGAAGTCGGTGAGAGTTTCAAAACCGGGCAGGCCGTCGGCAAAATGCAGCGTCGACTCCGGGCTAATCTCCTGCTCACCAAACTGAAGGGTCATAATCTTCACGCTATGCTCCGTGCTCATGGGCCGAGACCCAAGGCTAACCACTCGCCGCTGCGAAGGCAACGTGTCATCGACATGTCACACTCCATTGCTAGCCTGCTCCTCCCGCGTTGACAGCGATCAGGAGCAGCTCATGACGATCCCCGAGTTGTACGGTCCACCTGCCGCAGGGCGCTGCTGTCGTCCGGCAACGGCCGAATCCGCCGCGACCCTCGCCCCGGCCCGCCGGCCCGATCTGAGCGCCGAACTGCGCGACATCATCGACCACGAACGGCTGACGATACTGTTTCAACCCATAGTAGCCGCCGCCGACCTGGGTATCCACGGCTACGAGGCATTGACGCGCGGCCCGTCGAACAGCCCGCTGCACGCACCCGCCGGGCTGTTCGACGCCGCCTATCGCGCCGGGATGCTGCTCGAACTGGAATGCACCTGCTGGCGTCTCGCCTACCGCCGTTTCCTGGAACTGGGCCTGCCCGGCCACCTGTTTCTCAACATCAGCCCCTACAGTCTGACGTGCCCGGGAAGACCGCTGCTAAGGGCGCTGCAACAGAACGGCGAATTCATACTGCAACCGGAACGCATCGTCATCGAGATCACCGAGCAGTACCCCATCGACGACTTCGCCACCGTGGTTCAAGCGGCGTCCGAGTACCGCATCCACGGTTTTCATCTCGCCATAGACGACCTCGGCGCCGGCTACGCCGGCCTGCGTCTCTGGTCCGAACTGCGCCCGGACTACGTCAAGATAGACAGCCACTTTCTGCAACGCATCCACAAGGACCCGATCAAGCAGGAGTTCGTGCGTTCGATCCGCGACATCGCCCTCGGCACCAAGTCGCGCGTCATCGCCGAAGGGATCGAGACCCGTGACGAGTACCAGGTCATCCGCCAACTGGGCATCGGACTGGGACAGGGCTACCACTTTTCCCGTCCCAAATCGAGACCTCCGCTGGAGTTGCCGCCGTCCCTGCTGCAAGAGGAACATCGTAGCGCCGTTGCGCGGCCGCGCCTGTCCGAGACCATCGGCGCGCTGGCAATCAGCGTGCCGGCGATCACACCGGATACGCTGGTCAACGAGGTGGTACAACTGCTGCAGGATTACCCGGAGATACAGACGCTGCCGGTACTGGAAGCGCTGCGCCCGATCGGTACCGTGCGCCGGGCCAAGTTGATGGAACTGCTGCTGCGCCACTACGGACGCGAACTCTACGGCCGCCGCCCGGTAAGCCGCATCATGGACCTGCAACCGCTGCTGGTGGAGTACGACCTGCCGGTGGAGCGGGTCAGCCAGAAGATCACCGACCGTCTCAACTTCGAGTTCGAGCACGATTTCATCGTGGTGCGCAACGGCGAGTACCTCGGTGTCGGCCTGGTGCGCGATCTGCTGAAGAAGATCACCGAACTGCAGATCCGCAACGCGCGCTACGCCAACCCGCTCACTCTGCTGCCCGGCAACGTGCCGATCTACGAACACATCGATCGCATGTTGGAGACGCGGCATCCGTTCGCCGCTTGCTACTGCGACCTCGACCACTTCAAACCGTATAACGATACCTACGGCTACAGCAAGGGCGACGAGTTGATCCAGAAGCTGGCGCAGCTGCTGATCGCCCACACCGATCCGCAACACGATTTCGTCGGCCACATCGGCGGCGACGACTTCATCGTCATCTTCACCAGCGACGACTGGAAAGAGCGCTGCGAACACATCCTGCGCCACTTCGAACGCGAGGTACGCACCCTCTATAACGCCCAGGACCTGGCCAACGGCGGCATCCATGCCCAGGACCGCCAGGGCGATGACGTATTCTTCCCGCTGCTGTCGCTCTCCATCGGCGCCGTCACCCCGGATATTGCCCTCTGCCACACCCACCATCAGGTGGCGACCATGGCCAGTGACGCGAAAAAACAGGCCAAGAAGATCAAAGGCAACGCATTATTCCACGACCGGCGCCGCGCACCGCAACAACCGGCGCCGCAGCCGTCCGTCGGCGAGGAATCACCGGCCCGCGTTGCCGCGACCGCCGTGTGAAGATTCACTGCTGCGCCGCGCAGACGACGCCGGTCGCAACCGCCGGCCACGCGGGAGTCACCGCATGGAAAAACCGTATCGCTCTCGCCGACAAGCCACCGGTTATCGCCTGCTCAGCCCAAGCTCTTCCACAGCTTCTGCAACCGCGGCACCGAGACCGGCTGCACCGTCTTCAGCTCCTGGGCGAACAGCGATACGCGCAACTCCTCCAGCAACCAGCGGAACTCCCGCTGCGCCGCGCTCAGACCGCCCTGCGCCGCGCGCGTCTCGTAGTCGCGCCACAGCGCCTCCAGCGCCAGCCGCTGCTGGCGATCGCGCTCCGGGCTGCGGCCCAGCTTTTCCAGCCGCGCCTGTACCGCCTGGAGATAGCGCGGGTAATGCAGCAGCCACGGATAAGGCGTCTGCAACACGAAGTGGCGCGTCACCAGCCGATCCAGTTGCTGCCGGATATCGTTAAAGGCCGGCAGCTCCTGCGGCGCGACCGCCCCCTTGAGCCGCTTGTTGATGGCGTGGAAGGCGGCCAGTGCCTCGCCCAGCGCGCCGCACAGCCGCGTCCCCAGTTGCAGTAGCTGCGCCTGTCCCTCAATGAGCCGCTGCTCGAACGCGGCCGCGTCGCGCGGCCACGGCTGCGGCGCCAGAAAGGCCTCGGCGAATACCGCCTGCACCAGTTCGTCCTTCAACTCCTCGCAACCGCCGAGGGTGTTGTAGTGCAGACAGAGCGGTTGAACCCCCGGCAGGTTCTTGCGCAGATACCTGGCCTTTTCCCGCCCGGCCAGCAGAAACAGCCGCAACAGGCCGTCGCGCTGCGCCGCCTGCGCCGCCGCCTCCGATTCGAACAGCCGGATGGCGACGCTCTCGCCCTGATCGACCAGCGCCGGCCACGCCTTCAGCGTCAGGCCGTGGCGCTTCACCTCGACGCTCTCGGGCAGCGCAGGGAAATCCCAGGCGGTGATGCCGTCACGTTCCATCGACGGCTGTTGCTTTTCGCGCGGCGGTTCGGACAGGGTACGGCGCACCTTGCCGGCGAGCTGCTGCTGCAGCGCATCGAGGTCGCGCCCCTCGCACAGGGTCTTGCCGCGTTCGTCGACGACGCGGTAGTTCATGCGCAGATGCAACGGCAGCTGTTCCAATTGCCACGCGTCGAGCGGCACCTCGACGCCGGTCATGCGCTTGAGCTGGTGGGCGAAATCCTCCAGCAGCGAACCCTCGCCTGCGCGCAGATTGGCGATCACCGCATCGACGAAATTGACCGCCGGCACGAAGTTGCGGCGCAGCGCCTTGGGCAGGCTCTTGATCAGCGCGATCAGCTTCTCCTTGAGCAACCCGGGCACCAGCCAGTCGAAGCGTTGCGCGTTCGCCTGCGCCAGCGCCGCCAGCGGAACGATCGCGGTGACGCCGTCGGCGGGAAGGCCCGGCTCGAAGTGGTAGTCGAGTTTGAACGCCAGGCCGTTCCACTCCAGCGCGTCGGGAAACTGCACCTCGGTCACCGCGCCCGCTTCGTGCTGCATCAGCGCCTCGCGCGTCATCCGCAACCGTTGCCTTTCCTGTTCGTCCGCGTCCGCGTGCCACTTCTCGAACGCCTTGCCGCTGTAGATCCCCTGCGCCAGGCGCGCATCGTAGAACTGGAACAGCGCCTGCTCATCCACCAGGATGTCGCGCTTGCGCGCCTTCGCCTCCAGTGCCTCGATCTCCGCCACCAGCTGCCGGTTGTGCGCCACCAGCGGCACGCGGGTGGTGAACTCGCCCGCCACCAGTCCTTCGCGGATGAACAGCTCGCGCGAGAGCACCGGATCGATGGGACCGTAGTTGACCCGACGCCGCTCGACGATGGGCAGACCGTACAGCGTGACGCGCTCGTAGGCCGCCACCTGCGCGCTGCGTTTTTCCCAGTGCGGTTCGGCGTAGCTGCGTTTGATCAGGTGCTGGGCCAGCGGTTCGATCCACTCCGGCTCGATGGCCGCCACGATACGCGCGTAGAGCTTGCTGGTCTCCACCAGCTCCGCGGCGACGATCCACTTGGGCGGCTTCCTGAACAGCGCCGAACCGGGGAAGATGTTGAGCTTGATGTTGCGCGCACCGAGAAACTCGCGCTGCTCGCCCTTGAGCGCGATGTTGCCGAGCAAGCCGCTGAGCAGCGCACGGTGGACGGCACCGTAGTCGGCGGGCACGTCGTTGATGCGCAGCTTCAACTCGTTGACCATCGCCAGCAGCTGGCCGTGGATGTCGTGCCACTCGCGCAGCCGCACGTAGGAGAGGAACTCGGCGCGGCACAGGGCGCGCAGCTTGTTTTGCGACAGGTGGCGCGCCTGCTCGTGGTAGTAGTCCCACAGTTTGAGATAGGCGCTGAAGTCGGAGCGCGGCGCCGCCCCCTCCTTCGTCTCCTCCTGAAAGCGCGCATGTTTCTGATCGGCCTGCTGCTGCGCCTCCTGCGGCCGTTCGCGCGGGTCCTGCACCGAAAGGGCCGAGGCGATGATCATCAGTTCGTGCAACGCGCCCTCGCGCTCCGCGGTGAGCAGCATACGCCCGAGGCGCGGGTCGATCGGCAGGCGCGCCAGGCGTCGGCCGGTCTCGGTGAGGCCGCGCTGCCTGTCCACCGCGCCCAGCTCGTGCAACAGCTGGAAGCCGTCGTGGATGGCGCGGCTGTCGGGCGGTTCGGGAAACGGGAACGCCTCCACGTCGCCCAAATTGAGCGCGCCCATCTGCAGGATCACGCTGGCGAGATTGGTGCGCAGGATCTCCGGGTCGGTGTAGCGCGGGCGGCCGAGAAAATCCTGTTCGCTGTAGAGGCGGATGCAGACGCCGGCGCTGACGCGGCCGCAGCGGCCGGAGCGCTGGTTGGCGCTGGCCTGCGAGATCGCCTCGATGGGCAAACGCTGCACCTTGGTGCGCGGGCTGTAGCGGCTGATGCGCGCCAGCCCGGAATCGATCACGAACTTGATGCCGGGCACGGTGAGCGAGGTCTCCGCCACGTTGGTGGCGAGCACGATGCGCCGCCCGCCGTGGGACTGGAACACCCTGTCCTGTTCGACGGCGGAGAGACGACCGAACAGCGGGATCACCTCCGTGTGGCGCAGCTGGTGCTTGCGCAGCGCCTCGGCGCACTCGCGGATCTCGCGCTCGCCCGGCAGAAACACCAGCACGTCGCCGCGCGGGTCGATGGCGCCCACCTCGTCGACGGCGTCGACGATGGCCTCGGGCAGGTCGCGGTCGCGGCTGTCCTCGTCCTCGTCGACCGCGCCGTCTTCCGCCGTCACCGGCCGATAGCGCACCGCCACCGGATAGGTGCGCCCCGACACCTCCAGCACCGGCGCGCCGCCGAAGAACTGGGCGAAGCGCTCGGTATTGATGGTGGCCGAGGTGATGATCAGCTTGAGGTCGGGCCGGCGCGGCAGCAGCTGTTTCAGATAGCCGAGCAGGAAATCGATGTTGAGGGAGCGCTCGTGGGCCTCGTCGATGATCAGGGTGTCGTACTGCAATAGCTCGCGATCGCCCTGCACCTCCGCCAGCAGGATGCCGTCGGTCATCAGCTTGACGTAGCTCTGCGGCGAGGTACGGTCGGTGAAGCGCACCTTGTAGCCCACCGCCTGGCCCAGCGGCGTATTGAGCTCCTGGGCGATGCGCGCCGCCACCGAGCGGGCGGCGATGCGCCGCGGCTGGGTGTGGCCGATGAGGCCGGCGACCCCGCGCCCCAGCTCCAGGCAGATCTTGGGCAGCTGGGTAGTCTTGCCCGAACCGGTCTCGCCGGCGATCACCACCACCTGGTGGGCGGCGATGGCGGCGGCGATGTCCGCGCGGCGGGCGCTGACCGGCAGATCTTCCGGATAGGCGACCGCCGGGCGACCGGCCAGGCGCCGGGCCAGGCGCTGCCGCGCCGCCTCCACCGCGGCGGTCAGCTCGGCCAGCCCGCGATCGAAGGGCTTGCCCTCGCGGGCACGGCGGCGCAGGCCGTGGCAGCGGCGCAGCAGCGCCGCGCGATCGGTGAGCATGCACTCACCGATGGCCGTTTGCAGTTGATCCAGGGAACCGGTCACGAAAAATCCAATCTTGAAATAGGCCGCCATTCTATCAGCCGCGCTGGCTGACGGACCCGCGGCCCGATATAGTTGTCACATCAGGAGCACCCTTTCTGGCCAAGGAGTCCATCATGCCCGTTCGCCGTTACGCCTTTTTGTTGCTCGTCCTGTTCGCCGCCGCCCTGGCCGGCTGCACCTCCGCCACCGTGGTCAGCAGCGACTCCGGGCCGACCATCAGCCAGGTGCAGGCGGAGCCGGCCCATGGACCGAAGAAACGCATCGCGGTGATGCCGTTCGAATACAAGGCCGCCAAGGGCAGCTTCCGCCAGGTCGGCCACGGCCTGTCGCAGATGATGACCGACGCGCTGGTCAACTCCAACGCCTTCATCGTCGAGGAGCGTTCGCGCCTCAACGAGGTGATGGAGGAGCAGAATCTGGGCGACACCGGCCGCTTCAACCCGTCGACGGTGGCACCGAAGGGGGCGCTGGAAGGGGCACAGTTGCTGGTCTACGGCTCGGTGACCGAATTCGAGGCCAACTGCCGCGGCGGCGCGCTGCTGCTGTTCGGCGCCAAGGAGGCCTGCGTCGGCATCAACATCCGCATCGTCGACGCCGCCACCGGCCGCGTGGTCAACTCCACCTCGGTCGAAGGCACCTCCGGCAGCGGCGGCGTCGGCCTGGTCTTCGCCACCACCCCGATGCCCATCGGCCTCGGCGCCTGGAGCCACACCCCGCTGGAACAGGCGATGCGCCGCTGCATCGACGCCGCGGTCAAACACATCGTCGCCACCAAACTCTGACAGCCAGCCACGGAGGACCCGGAGAGCACGGAGAGTGTCGTGATCCGCCATTTCCTATCGAATCGATGATCAGTAACTCCGTGTCCTCCGTGGTTAGAACGCTTTTCGTCCTGTTACCGGCCCTGCTGCTGGCGGCCTGCGCCGGCAGCGCCGAGGTGACCGGCGGCGGCGGCGCCACCATCGGCCAGGTGGAGGCCGCCCCCTACAACGGCCCCAAGGCACGCATCGTGGTCGGCCCGATCATCGACGCCACCGGCGACCGCAACTCCCCGACCAGCCGGCTCGGGGTGATCCTCGGCAGCGACGGCGGCGTCACCCCCAGCGCCTTCCTCAGCGGCGTGCGCGACATGCTCGTCACCGCCCTGTTCCAGTCCAACCGCTACATCATCCTGGAGCGCGAACACCTCAAAGACCTTATGGTGGAGCAAGAGTTTTCCCACTCGCGCCGCGCCGGCGACGCCACCGCCCTGCCGCTGAAACGGCTGGAGGGGGCCGACCTGCTGGTGGTGGGGGCGCTCACCTCCTTCGACAGCGGCCAGAGCGGCGGCATCGCCGTGCCGATCCCGGTGCCCCTGGACCGCGACCACCGCAGCTGGGGCGTCATCGACCTGGAGATGCGCACCGCCGCCGCCGCCCTCGACCTGCGCATCATCGACGTCGCCACCGGCCGCATCGTCGCCACCGTCGCGGTGGAGGGCAAGGCGCGCAAGTTCGGCGCCGCCTGGGCCGGGATATTCTCCACCCATCACGGCTACATCCGCCTGCCGGGACTCCTCAGCGTGTACCAAAACACGCCGGTGGAAAAAGCGCTGAACGAGATGGTGGAGGCCGCCGCCAAGCGGCTGGCG
>CAYQWR010000018.1:0-9421 GCA_964421235.1 uncultured Thiohalomonas sp.
ACGCCACCAACACCATCGCCGAGGGCGAGGTGCTGCAGCTGCTCAACTGCCACGATCCGGAAACGACCGAAGAGCGCTACATGGACGTCATCCGCTACAAGACGGCCAAGCTGTTCGAGGCCGCCAGCCAACTCGGCGCGGTATTGGCAGGTCGCCCGGCGGATGAAGAGGCCGCCATGGCCCGCTATGGCATGCGCCTGGGCACCGCCTTCCAGCTCATCGACGACGTGCTGGACTACAGCGCATCCTCCGAACAGCTGGGCAAGAACATCGGCGACGACTTGGCCGAGGGCAAACCCACGCTGCCGCTGCTCTACGCCATGCACCACGGAACGTCCGAGCAGGCGGCCATGATCCGCCACGCCATCGAAAATGGCGGCAAGGAAAATATGGCGGAAATTACCGCCGCCATTGAATCCACCGGCGCCATCGCGTACACTTCGCGCTCCGCACGGGCCGAAGCGGATCGCGCCCTGGCCGAACTGGCGAAATTCCCGAATTCGCCGTATAAGGAGGCCCTCGAGGCGCTGGCCGAATTCTCGGTCGCTCGTGCGTACTGAGTCGATTTACGGGGTGTAGCTCAGCCTGGTAGAGCACTGCGTTCGGGACGCAGGGGCCGTAGGTTCAAATCCTATCACCCCGACCAAACAAAAAAAGCCGACCTCAGTGTCGGCTTTTTTATTGCCGCAACGCACGGCAAACCATGATGCACTCGCCATTATTCCCGCATACCCGCTCCGGCGCTTGGCCGGAACCTGTCGCAGTCAGGAAAAGACCTCTGCGTCTTCGAACGCCACGCCCTGCCGATCCTTGTCGGACAACGTTGGCTCGCCATCCAGAGGCCAAGCGATCTTGAGCGTCGGATCGTCCCACCGGATACAGCGCTCGTGCTGCGGCGACCAATAGTCGGTGGTCTTATAAAGAACCTCCGCGACGTCCGACAACACCACGAAGCCGTGGGCGAATCCGGCCGGGATCCAGAACTGACTCTTGTTTTCCGCGGACAGGACATCAGCCACCCAGTGTCCGAACGTCGGCGACCCCTGGCGCAAATCCACGGCGACATCGAACACCTCGCCGACCACGACACGCACCAGCTTCCCCTGTGCATGCTGTATCTGATAGTGCAAACCACGCAACACACCCTTCATCGAGCGCGAATGGTTATCCTGCACGAACGCCGCTTCGATGCCGGCAGCATCACTGAAGGCGCGCTGATTGTAACTTTCGAAAAAGAATCCGCGCGCATCGCCGAACACTTTCGGTTGCAGCAACAGGACGTCGGGAATCGCAAGCGGCGTGATATTCATCGGCATCAATAAATGGCGTCGTGCAAAATATTAAGGAGATACTGGCCATAGCCGTTTTTCGACAACGCCGCCGCAAGCCTTTCCAGCTGCGCCGCGTCGATCCATTTCTGGCGATAGGCAATTTCTTCCGGACAGGCGATCTTCAGTCCCTGCCGGCGTTCGATGGTATGAACGAACTCGCTCGCCGCCAGCATCGACTCGTGGGTGCCGGTATCCAACCACGCGTAACCACGCCCCATGATTTCAACCGACAGCGCGCCCTGTTCGAGGTAGAGCCGATTGATGTCCGTAATCTCAAGTTCGCCGCGCACCGACGGTGCCAGACTTTTCGCCATATCCACCACTTGCCGGTCATAAAAATAGAGCCCTGTGACGGCATAGTTCGATCTGGGATGCTGCGGTTTTTCCTCTATGCTTACAGCCTTGCCGGCAGTGTCGAACTGCACTACGCCGTAGCGTTGGGCATCGCTTACGTGATAGGCGAACACCGATGCGCCATCGGTACGTTGCGCCGCATGCCCAAGCAATCGGTCGAAGTCATGGCCGTAGAAAATATTATCACCCAATACCAACGCCGTCAGACCGCCATCGATGAATGACTCGCCGATAAGGAACGCCTGCGCAAGCCCGCCCGGCGACGGTTGTACCGCGTACGAAAGATTCAGCCCCCACTGTTCACCGTTGCCCAACAACTGTTCAAAACGGGGGGTATCCAACGGCGTAGAGATGATCAGGATGTCACGGATCCCGGCCAGCATCAGGGTAGATAGCGGATAGTAGATCATCGGCTTGTCGAAGATCGGCAACAGCTGCTTCGAGACCGATAACGTAGCCGGATAGAGGCGTGTACCGGAACCACCGGCCAGAATGATGCCCTTTCTATTCATTGCTCGCGTTTCCCACTCGTCATTTAGCCGACGTCTGCGGCGCCGCGCGATAAGCGCAGCGATAGTCCATCGCCAACGACATACTCCATCGGCATCTAGGCGTATTGTGTGGCGACCCAGTCACGATAACTGCCGCTGGTGACGCTATCAACCCAATCCTGATGGCCCAGATACCAGCGCACGGTCGTTGCGATGCCGCTGGCAAAGGTCTGCTGCGGACGCCAACCCAGTTCGCGCTCGATCTTGGTGGCATCGATGGCGTAACGCCGATCGTGGCCGAGGCGATCCTTGACGAAGGTGATTTGGGTCCGGTAGCTGCCGCCCCCGGCCTTGGGAGACGCCTGGTCAAGGATATCGCAGACGGCATGCACCACATCGATATTCGCCATTTCGTTCCAGCCGCCGATGTTATAGGTTTCGCCGCAGCGCCCGACCTCCAACACGCGCTGGATTCCGGCGCAGTGGTCATCCACATAGAGCCAGTCGCGCACATTCCGGCCATCGCCGTATATCGGCAGCGCTTTGCCCGCCAAGGCATTGTGGATGACCAGCGGGATCAGTTTCTCCGGGAACTGGTAGGGGCCGTAATTGTTGGAGCAGTTGGTGGTGAGCACCGGCAAACCGTAGGTGTGGTGATAAGCGCGGACCAGATGATCGGAAGCGGCTTTCGATGCCGAGTAGGGGCTGTTGGGTTCGTAGCGATTGGTCTCCTTGAACGCCGGCTCGTCACTATCCAATGAACCATAGACCTCGTCGGTCGAGACGTGGAGAAACCGAAAGGCATCGCGTTCCGCTCCGGGCAATTCATTCCAATAGCCGCGCACCGATTCCAGCAGACGAAACGTCCCCACGATATTGGTCTGGATGAAATCTTCCGGGCCGTGAATGGAACGATCCACGTGAGACTCGGCGGCAAAATTGATGATGGCGCGCGGACGATGCGCCTTGAGCAACGAAGTGACCAGCTCATAATCGGCAATGTCGCCCCGCACGAAAATATGACGCGGGTCGTCGGCCAGGGAGGCCAGATTCGCCAGATTACCGGCGTAGGTCAACCGATCGAGATTGACCACCGGCTCGTCGGAAGCGGCCAACCAGCCGAGCACGAAATTCGAGCCGATAAAGCCCGCCCCTCCGGTTACTACAATCGTCATATGTCGTTGTACTCTTTCCGTCGCGCGTCACACGGCAAAACAGCGCCTATTTATCCGTGCCTGCTCGTCCGTTGCAACCCACGCCGACGGACGTCGAGCAGTACCCGTGCCGATAAGATGCCATATTTTTGCGGGTAAAAGCAAAAACCCCGTTAGAAACAATAACTAACGGGGCCTTATTTACAAACGCTTTTCCGTTTAGAACGGAATGTCGTCGTCGAAATCGTCGAAATTGCCGCCGCCGGTGCTGCCGCTGGCCGCACGCTGGCCGCCGCCGGCATTAGCGGCAGCACCAGCACCAGCGTTGGCTCCGGCATTGGCGCCGGCGTTGTAGTTTTGATTGAACTCGGCGGTACCGCCGGCCGCCGCGCCGCTGCCGCCACGACCGCCCAGCATCTGCATCTCGTTGGCGATGATCTCGGTGGTATAGCGGTCATTACCGCTCTTATCCTGCCACTTGCGCGTACGCAAGCTGCCCTCCACGTAGACCTGCGAACCTTTGCGCAGATACTCGCCGACGATCTCGGCCAGACGGTTATAGAACACCACGTTGTGCCATTCCGTCCGTTCCTGGTTCTGGCCGGACTGTTTGTCCTTCCATTGCTCGCTGGTGGCGATGGTAATGTTGGCGACCGCCGTACCGCTGGAGGTATAGCGCACCTCCGGGTCCTTGCCCAGATTGCCCACCAGAATGACCTTGTTGATCCCCCTCGCCATGGAATTCTCCCGTTAACTTGTCCGCGTGATAACAGCTCACCGCCCCGCGGAACCGGGCCGGGCGCCGGTCCGCAAGGCGGGTTTTGGACATGATACCACGCGCGGATCAGGCGTGGACGGTCGATCCATCGGCGGCGTCGGCGCTCTCCTCGTCCTTGTAGGCAGAGTAGGACTCCAGGCGCTCCTGGTCCAGGGCCTTGAGGTCGACCTTGAGGTAGGCCACACCGTCCTCTGGCAGAACCACGGCCTCGGCCACGCCCGGGATCTGGGTCAGCTCCACGCCCAGCTGCCGGGCGCGGGCCTCGTCGACGTCGCCGACGTTGAGCAGGAAGGAGCTCAGATAACGCGGGCTGCGCATGGTCAGCGCGGCCAGCAGCCAGATCCCGATCACGGCGGCGCAGAACAGGAACGTCCCGTTGAAGCCGTGGTGCTGGAACATCCAGCCGCCGGCCCAGCCGCCGACGAAGATCCCGAGGAACTGGGAGCTGGAATAGACGCCCATGGCCGTGCCCTTGGACTGGGTCGGAGCCAGCTTGGAGATCAACGAAGGCAGGCTGGCCTCCAGCAGGTTGAAGGCGCCGAAGAACAGCCACAGGGCGATCACGATGCCGGTAACGCTATGGTAGAACTCATAGAGGCCGAGGGTGGAGAGACCCAGCACGACAATGGCCCCGTTGAAGATTTGCTTCATGCGCCGCTTCTTCTCGGCGATGATGATGAACGGCACCATGGAGAAAAAGCCCAGCACCATGACCGGCAGGTAGACATACCAGTGGTGCTCCTCAGGCAGGCCGGCGAAGTCGCGCAGCGCCACCGGCAGGGCCACGAACAGGGCGGTGAGCACCAGGTGCATGGTGAAGATACCGAGATCCAGTCGCAGCAGTTGGGTATCCGCCAGCACATTCTTGAACTGGGCCGGTACCGCCTCGGTGTCGCGGTGCAGACGCGAGTGTTTCGGGGTCGGCACCCAGAACTGCAGCACGACGATACCGCCCAGACCCAGGATGGTGGTCAGCCAGAAGATGCCGGACAGGCCAATCCAGCCGTTGAGCAGCGGCCCGCCGACCATCGCCACGGAGAACGACACGCCGATGGTCATGCCGATGATGGCCATGACCTTGAGCCGGTGTTCCTCGCGCGAGAGATCCGCCGCCGTGGCCAGGACCGCCGAGCCCACCGCGCCGCCGCCCTGCAGGGCACGGCCGATGATGATGCCGTGCATATTGTTGGCCGACGTCGCCAGCGCGGCCACGGCGCTGCCGATGGCGAAGATGAGCAGACCGAAGGTGATGACCGGCTTGCGTCCGATGCGATCCGAGAGCATGCCGAAGGGGATCTGGAAAATGGCCTGGGTCAGGCCGTAAATGCCCAGAGCCAGACCAATCATGGTCGGGGTCACGCCCTTGAGCCCGTGGGCGTAGAGGGCAAAGACCGGCATGATCATGAACAGGCCGAGCATCCGGAAGGAGTAGATGCTGGCCAGAGAGAAGGCCGAGCGGCGCTCCAGCGCCGTCATACTTATGTCATTCATCAGCTGTAACCCCGCAGAAAATCAGGAAATATTTTGCGTTGCAGTTCACGTCCGGCGTATATTAGCAAGTTGAGTTTAAGACTGTGTCAATATTACGCATGGACACCATCCACATTCGCGGCGCACGCACGCACAACCTGCAAAACATCGACCTCGACCTGCCGCGCGACAAGCTGATCGTCTTCACCGGCCTGTCCGGCTCCGGCAAATCGTCCCTGGCCTTCGACACCATTTACGCCGAAGGACAGCGCCGCTACGTCGAGTCGCTGTCGGCCTACGCCCGTCAGTTTCTCAGCATCATGGAGAAACCGGACGTCGACCACATTGAGGGCCTGTCGCCGGCCATCTCCATCGAGCAGAAATCGACGTCGCACAATCCGCGCTCCACCGTCGGCACGGTCACCGAGATCTATGACTACCTGCGCCTGCTCTACGCCCGCGCCGGCGAACCGCGCTGCCCGGACCACGACATTGTGCTGGAGGCGCAGACCGTCAGCCAGATGGTGGACCACGTGTTGAGCCTGGCCGAAGGCACCCGGCTCATGCTGCTGGCGCCCATCGTGCAGGACCGCAAGGGCGAACACTTGCAGCTGTTAGACGAACTGCGCGCCCAAGGGTTCATTCGCGCCCGCATCAACGGCGAGGTGGTGGAGCTGGATGCGGCACCGAAACTCGATCTGCGCCGCAAGCACACCGTCGAGGCGGTCATCGACCGCTTCAAGGTGCGTGCCGATATCGCTCAACGCCTGGCGGACTCGTTCGAAACCGCGTTGAAACTTGCGGACGGCGTTGCACGTATCGTGTTCATGGACGGAGAACAGGAAGAGATTCTGTTCTCGGCGCGGTTCGCCTGCTCGGTCTGCGGATACTCCTTGTCCGAGCTGGAGCCGCGGCTGTTTTCGTTCAACAATCCCGTTGGCGCCTGCCCCACCTGCGATGGCCTCGGCGTAAAGCAGTTCTTCGACTCGACGCGCGTCGTCGTCCATCCCGAATTGAGTCTTGCCGCAGGGGCCATCCGCGGCTGGGACCGCCGTACCGTCTACTATTTCCAATTGCTGACCTCCCTCGCCACCCACTACAAGTTCGACATCGACACGCCGTTCATGGAACTCCCAGCCAAGGTGCAGCAGGTGATCCTCTACGGCAGCGGCGACGAGGAGATCGAATTCAGCTATTTTTCCGAGCGCGGCCTGGGCCGCCGGCGCTGTGAACCCTTTGAAGGCGTACTGCCCAACATGGAGCGGCGCTATCGCGAATCCGACTCCAACGTGGTGCGGGAGGAGCTGGCCAAGTACCTCAGCCAGCAATCGTGCCCTGAGTGTCACGGCGCCCGCCTGAACCGCAGCGCACGCCATGTCTATGTCGCCGGCAAGGACCTGCCGGAGGTGACGGCGATGGCCGTGGGCCGGGCGCAGGAATTTTTTGCCGCCATGAAACTGCCGGGGCGACGCGGCACAATCGCGGCGAAAATCCTCAACGAGATCGGCCAGCGCCTCAGCTTCCTGGTCAACGTCGGTCTCGACTACCTATCGCTCGACCGCAGCGCCGACACCCTCTCCGGCGGCGAAGCGCAACGCATTCGCCTGGCGAGCCAGATTGGCGCCGGCTTGGTCGGTGTGATGTACGTCCTGGACGAACCGTCCATCGGACTGCATCAGCGCGACAATGCGCGACTGTTGGAAACGCTGACGCACCTGCGCGACCTCGGCAACACGGTTATCGTGGTGGAACACGACGAAGACGCCATTCGCGCTGCCGACTACGTGGTCGACATCGGTCCCGGCGCAGGTGTGCACGGCGGACGGATTGTCTCCCAGGGAACCCCCAAACAGATCATCGACGACGCACAATCACTTACCGGCCTCTATCTATCGGGCAAGAAACGCATCGAACTGCCGTCACGACGCACGCCGGCCGACGCCGAACGCCAACTCTCGCTTCGCGGAGCCAGCGGCAACAATCTCAAGGGTGTCAACGTCGACATCCCGGTCGGCCTGTTCACCTGCATCACCGGCGTCTCCGGCTCCGGCAAGTCGACCCTGATCATCGACACGCTGTTCCGCCACGCCGCATTGGCATTAAATGGCAGCGGCGATGACCCGGCGCCATGCGCGGAGATTGTCGGCCTCGACCAGTTCGACAAGGTGGTCGACATCGATCAGAGTCCCATCGGCCGCACACCGCGCTCCAATCCGGCCACCTACACCGGTCTGTTTACTCCAATCCGCGATCTGTTCGCCGGTACCCAGGAAGCGCGCACCCGCGGCTACAATCCGGGACGCTTCTCCTTCAACGTCAAGGGCGGCCGCTGCGAGGCTTGCCAGGGCGACGGCCTGATCAAGGTGGAGATGCACTTCCTACCGGACATCTACGTGCCGTGCGACGTGTGCAGGGGCAAACGCTACAACCGCGAAACGCTCGAGGTTCGCTACAAGGGCAAGAACATCTACGAAGTTTTGGAGATGACGGTGGAAGAGGCACGGACCTTCTTCGATGCGGTACCGCCCCTCGCCCGCAAACTGCAGACGCTGGTGGACGTCGGCCTCTCCTACATCACCCTTGGCCAGAGTGCCACCACCCTCTCCGGCGGCGAGGCGCAGCGCGTCAAACTGGCGCGCGAACTGTCGAAACGCGATACCGGCAATACCCTCTACATCCTCGACGAACCCACCACCGGCCTGCACTTCCACGACATCCAGCAACTGCTCGATGTGCTGCACCGGCTGCGTGACCACGGCAACACCATTATCGTGATCGAGCACAACCTGGACGTCGTCAAAACGGCCGACTGGATCATCGACATGGGGCCGGAGGGCGGCGATAAAGGCGGCACCGTAGTGATGGTCGGCACTCCCGAACAGGTGGCCGACTGCCGCGAATCCTACACCGCGACATTCCTCAAACCGCTATTGCAGCGCCACAAGAACAGCACCTTGCACGCCCGTTAAAGGCATATCGCTGCAAACGTAACCGCTGCACCGGTGGCGGCAACCGGCCGGGGTGATTCGCCAATCGCCGACTGCAACCTGCCGTATTCTCAGCGGCTTCAGAGAACTGCTGCGCTACTGCGGTAATTCGGCTAAAGCTGAATAGGGCCGCTGACGGTGATGGCATCGCCAATGGCGAGCCCCAGTTGGTTGGCGGCACTTCCTTGATTTACCGCCAGTTCAACAAGCCCGTTCGCATTTTCGTACCAAAACGCCGTACCGTACTCGACCGCCCCAAATGTCGGCGCATACGTCAATAGGTGCGTACCGACCCCAATGCAGTCGGTCGATGCCAAAGTATCCGCCCGCATCCCCAACAGCGCATTGCCAAAGTGGTCAATGTAGACGATTTCCTGCAAGTCATCGGGCCAGTCCACTTGCGGGGTCTCGATGATCCGTGACCTTGGCTCCTCACCGCGCGCCAGCATCGCAGCGACCGGAGCGAAAAGATCGCGACCATGAAAACTGGCTGACAGGCGTTCGGGACGCCATACGATCTCTCGCCAGCGCGTTGATTGCGCGCGTCGGGCGACAATACTGAACAAACCGTTGTCCGGACCGACAAACCAACGGCCATCGGCCTCCACCACTACCGGACGCCGTGAAGTGGTACCGACACCCGGGTCGACTACCCCCAGAAAGATGCTGCCAGCGGGAAATTCAGTGGCATATGCCGCCAATAGATAGGCGGCAGCGCGGGGATTACAGGTCGGCGCATCGGAAAACAGGTCGACCACCGGTACACCGGGCGCCTCCCGGTACAATACCGCCTTCATTTGCCCCATGTAGGGGCCAGCGACACCGAAATCCGTTACCAACACCAGCATGGCGATCC
>CAYQWR010000018.1:9521-23233 GCA_964421235.1 uncultured Thiohalomonas sp.
ACCACGTCCCGATCACGCAGGCGGGCGAAAGCCAGGCGACGCTTCGCTACCGAATCTTCCTTCGCCATCGTGATCAGCGGCTCCGCCACGCGACGCAGTTCCTTCGCCTTCGGCAGAGTCGTCTTGATCATTTCATGCTGCAACAGCGACGCCGCCATGTTCTTCAACATCGCCTTGCGGTGACTGCTGTTGCGGCTCAGTTGCCGTCCGATATTACGGTGACGCATTGGTCTTTCCTTACAATCTGGTACGTATGTTGTCTATGAAGCAACGGCCGCGCTTTATACGCCGACCTTTTCTTCGTCTTTGTTCTTCAGGCTGGCCGGCGGCCAGTTTTCCAGGCGCATACCGAGCGACAGCCCACGCGACGCCAAAACATCCTTAATCTCGGTGAGCGACTTTTTACCGAGGTTCGGCGTCTTGAGCAGTTCCACCTCGGTACGCTGAATCAGATCGCCGATGTAGTAAATATTTTCGGCTTTCAGGCAATTGGCCGAACGGACCGTGAGCTCCAGATCATCGACCGGACGCAGCAGAATCGGATCGATCGCCGGCTCCGTCGACTCCTGCTTCGACTCGTGCTTGCCTTGCAGATCAACGAAGGCCGACAACTGTTCCTGCAGGATCGTCGCCGCCCGGCGAATCGCTTCATCAGGCTCGATCGTGCCGTTGGTTTCAAGCTCGATAATCAGCTTGTCGAGGTTGGTGCGCTGCTCCACACGCGCACTTTCAACCGTATAGGAGACTCGGCGCACCGGGCTGAAGGAGGCATCGATCTGCAACCGACCGATCGGACGCGTCTCTTCCTCACCGACAAAGCGCTGATTGGCCGGCTGGTAACCGCGACCCTTCGCCACTTTAAGCGTCATATTGAGCTCGCCGGACTTGGTCAGATGCGCGATGACGTGCTCGGGATTCAGCACCTCGACACTATGTTCCAAAGTGATATCGCCCGCCGTGACCGGCCCCAGACCCTTCTTGCTCAAGGTGAGCGTCGCTTCGTCGCGGCCTTCCATGCGCAACGCAATACCCTTCAGGTTCAGCAGAATCTCGATGACGTCTTCCTGCACACCTTCGATAGTGGTGTACTCATGCAGTACGCCTTCGATTTCCACTTCCACAATCGCGGAACCGACCATGGACGACAATAGGATACGGCGTAGCGCGTTGCCCAACGTGTGGCCAAACCCGCGCTCCAACGGCTCCAAGGTAACCTTGGCGCACGTATCGCTGACCTTTTCGACACCGACCATTCGCGGCTTGAGTAATTCTGCAACTGAGCCCTGCATGTACAGTCCTCTCTCGTATCTGCTGGACCGAAACCCGCTCGATCACAGCGCGCGTCACACACGGTGACGCCGCGCATCCATTCTTACTTGGAATACAGCTCGACTACCAACTGCTCCTGAATCTCTGCGGGCAGCTCACTACGCTCAGGGATCGACTTATACACACCCTGAAGCTTGCTAGTGTCCACCTCAATCCACTCGGGCATTCCGCGCTGCTGCGCCATCTCCAGCGATGCCTTTACGCGCAGCTGTTCCTTGGCGCCGTCGGCAATCGACACCACGTCGCCCGGCTTGACCACATAGGACGGCACATTCACCTTCTTGCCATTCACCCGTACGCCATTGTGACGAACCAACTGGCGCGACTCGGTACGCGACACGCCGAACCCCATGCGGTAAACCACGTTATCAAGGCGCGACTCCAGCAGCTGCAACAACGTTTCACCCGTGTTGCCCTTAACGCGATCCGCCTCGGCGTAATAGCTGCGGAATTGACGCTCAAGCACGCCATAAATACGGCGCAGCTTCTGCTTCTCGCGCAGCTGGCGCGCATAATCCGAAAGGCGCGTACGACGCTGGCCGTGCTGCCCCGGAGGGAACGGACGACTCTCGATGGCACACTTGCTGCCAAAGCATTTCTCGCCCTTAAGGAACAACTTTCCGCCTTCGCGACGGCACTGGCGACACTTGGAACCGATATAACGAGCCAATTTGGGCCTCCTGCTTACACGCGACGCTTTTTCGGCGGACGGCAGCCGTTATGCGGAATAGGCGTCACGTCGGAAATACTGAGAATCTTAAAACCTTTGGCGTTGAGCGCACGCACCGCCGACTCGCGACCCGGGCCGGGGCCCTGCACCCGGACCTCAAGATTCTTCATGCCGTACTCCTGCGCCTTTGCGCCGGCAGCCTCGGCGGCAACCTGTGCCGCAAACGGGGTGCTCTTGCGCGAACCGCGGAAGCCCGAACCACCAGAAGTCGCCCACGACAGGGTATTACCCTGACGGTCGGTAATGGTCACGATAGTGTTATTGAAGGAGGCGTGAACGTGGGCGATACCATCCACCACGTTCTTTTTCACCTTCTTGCGAGTGCGTGTAGCCGCTGCTTTTGCCATGTGTAATTCCTAGTTAATAGCCGATATCCCGCGCACGGCGGGGTATTGTCGGTTACTTCTTGATCGCCCGGCGCGGTCCCTTACGGGTGCGTGCATTGGTACGCGTGCGCTGACCGCGTACCGGCAGACCGCGCCGATGGCGCAGGCCACGATAGCAGCCCAAGTCCATCAACCTCTTGATATTCATGGAAATTTCACGACGCAAGTCACCTTCGACCGAAAACTTGGCGACTTCCGCGCGCAGTCCTTCTATCTCCGCCTCGCTCAGATCCTTGACCTTCACTTCCGGACGCACACCGGCTGCCGAGCAAATCTGCTGGGCGCGGGTGTTTCCGACACCGTAGATCGCGGTCAACGCAATGACGGTATGCTTCTGCACCGGGATATTAATGCCTGCAATACGGGCCATCGAGCCTTTCCTCAAATATCAAACGCCGCTACCACCACAGGGTGGTAAAACGGGCAATGTTACTGTTGAAACTTTCCTCGGTCAAGCTCCGTCCGTCGCCGAACGGAGCCGAGTCATCAGCCCTGGCGCTGCTTATGACGCGCGTCGGACGAACAGATCACCCGCACGATGCCCTTACGGCGGACAATCTTGCAGTTGCGGCAAATCTTTTTGACAGATGCCTGGACTTTCATCGTCTTTCTCCCAAATTTCCCATACCGGGGTACGTGCGCTGCCGGATCAAAGACCCATGCGGCCGTGCCCCTTCAAATTCGCCTTCTTCATCAATCCTTCGTACTGGTGCGACATGAGATGCGCCTGAACCTGCGCCATAAAATCCATCACCACCACCACGATAATCAGCAACGAGGTGCCACCGAAATAGAACGGCACGTGCCAATACTCGATCAAAAACTCCGGCAACAGACACACCAGCGTGATATATACCGCGCCCGCCAGTGTCAACCGACTGAGAATCGCGTCGATATAGCGCGACGTCTGCTCACCGGGCCGAATACCGGGCACAAACGCCCCGGATTTCTTCAAATTCTCCGCAGTCTCCTTCGGGTCAAACATCAACGCCGTATAGAAGAAGCAGAAAAACACGATCGCCGCTGCATACAAAGCTACATACAAGGGCTGACCCGGCGACAGCATCGCAGCCACGTCCTGCATCCAGCCTAGTCCCTTGGCGGTTCCGAACCAACGCCCGAGCGTCGCCGGAAACAGAATAATGCTCGATGCAAAAATGGGTGGGATGACCCCCGCCATGTTCACCTTCAGCGGCAGATGGCTGGTCTGTCCAGCGTACATCTTGCGTCCCATCTGGCGCTTGGCATAATTCACCGTAATACGACGCTGACCCCGCTCGACGAACACCACGAAGGCCGTGACCAGCAACGCCACTGCAAACAACATCAGGATCATGACCGGGTTCATTTCGCCCGTGCGCGCCAACTCCAAGGTGCCGCCAACCGCCGCGGGCAGCCCGGCCACGATACCGGCAAAAATGATCATCGATATACCGTTGCCGATACCCCTTTCGGTCACCTGTTCACCCAACCACATCAGGAACAGCGTGCCCGAAACCAACGTCATTACCGTAACAAACCGAAACGCCAGCCCCGGAACAACCACTACCGGTGCGCCACCGGCGCGCTGACTTTCAAGCATTATCGCCACGCCCAAGCCCTGGAACAGAGCCAGCGCCAGAGTGCCCATACGCGTGTATTGGGTAATCTTGCGCTTGCCCGCAGCGCCTTCTTTGCTCAATTGCTCCAGGTGCGGCCACACCTTGGTAAGCAGCTGGACAATAATCGACGCCGAAATGTACGGCATGATGCCCAGGGCAAACACGCTGAACCGCCGCAACGCGCCACCGGAAAACATGTTGAACATGTCCAGAATGGAGCCGCGCTGCTGCTCAAACAGCTTCGACAACGCAACCGGGTCGATACCCGGTACCGGAATGTGCGTCCCGATCCGAAACACCAACAACGCACCCAGCAAAAACAAAAGGCGTTGTTTCAGTTCGGTAAGCTTCCCGCCCCCGAGGGCGCCGGTCATGGCGTTACGACTGCTCACTATGCCTCGACCTTACCACCGGCAGCTTCAATTGCGGCACGGGCACCCTTGGTGACCCCAAGACCTTTAACAGTCACAGCGCGCGCCAACTCACCGGAAGCGATCACCTTAACGCGCTTGATGCCCTGCCCAACGACATTCGCAGCCTTGAGCGCCAGCAGGTCAACCGTGTCGCCTTCCACTTTCGTCAGTTCATGCAAGCGCACTTCCGCCGTTTCGCGGCTGATCTGCGAACGAAACCCGACTTTAGGCAGACGGCGCTGGAGCGGCATCTGACCGCCCTCAAAACCGACCTTATGAAAACCACCGGCGCGCGCATGCTGACCTTTATGGCCGCGACCGCTGGTCTTGCCCAGACCGGAACCGATACCGCGACCGAGGCGCTTACCGGCTTTACGGGCGCCCGTGCCGGGCTTGAGCGTATTCAAACGCATGATCAAGCTCCTTCAACCTTCAGCAGATAGGACACTTTATTAATCATCCCGCGCGTACACGGAGTGTCCTCAACCTCAACCGTCTGGTGCATACGACGCAATCCCAACCCATGCACGCAGTCCTTATGGGCAGCGAGCCGATGGTGAATGCTACGGACCAGAGTCACCTTCAGTTTCTTGTTCTCGGCCATGGCTTATTCCAGAATCTCTTTAACAGACTTGCCACGCTTGGCGGCCACAGCCTCGGGCGAATCCATTCCGGCCAACCCTATCATCGTGGCGCGGACTACGTTGTTTGGGTTGCTAGAACCGATGCATTTTGCCAACACATCACGGACACCCGCGACCTCCAACACCGCCCGCATGGCGCCGCCGGCAATAATGCCGGTACCCGCGGATGCAGGTTGCATGAACACCTTAGCTGCGCCGTGACGCGAGGTCACAGGGTGTTGCAGGGTGCCTTCGCTGGTCACAGCAATCTGCTGCATGTTCTTGCGCGCCTTTTCCATCGCTTTGGCAATGGCCACAGGAACTTCGCGTGCCTTGCCGGTACCGACACCGACCTTGCCCTGACCGTCACCCACGACAGTAAGCGCGGAGAAGGCGAACTGACGACCGCCTTTCACCGTCTTCGATACGCGATTAACGGCAATAAGCTTTTCACTCAGGCCGTCGCCATTCGGAACTACGTCAAATCCCGCCATAATCTAACCCTTAGAATTCCAGACCGTTTTCCCGAGCGGCGTCAGCCAATGCCTTAACTCGGCCATGATACTTGAAGCCGGAGCGGTCAAAGGCCACCCTCGTCACACCCGCGGCTTTCGCCTTCTCAGCAACAGCCTTACCCACGGCCGTAGCCGCTTCGATATTGCCAGTGGCCTTCACCCCACCCTTGACGTCCGCCTGCAGCGTGGAAGCGGCCGCAACCACCTCCGAACCATTCGGCGCGATAACCTGGGCGTAGATGTGACGCGGAGTACGATAAATACTCAAGCGGTAGGCGCCCAGCTCCCGAATCTTTGCGCGGGCGCGCGCGGCGCGGCGCAAACGTGAAGATTTTTTCTCGTTCATTGCTTAGGCCCCTACTTCTTCTTCGCCTCTTTGCGGATGATGACCTCACCCGCATACTTGATCCCCTTGCCCTTGTAGGGCTCGGGCGGACGGTAGGCACGGATATCCGCCGCCACCTGGCCGACTTTCTGCTTATCGATGCCTTTCACCACGATTTCCGTCTGGCTCGGCGTCTCGATGGAGATGCCGGCCGGCACTTCATACTTCACCGGGTGAGAAAACCCAAGCGTCAGATTCAGCACGGCACCCTGTGCCTGGGCACGGTAACCAACACCGACCAACTCCAGCTTCTTTTCGAAGCCGCCACTAACGCCGGTGAAGATATTGCCCACCAGCGCACGCGTGGTACCGACCATCGCGATCGCAGTCTGGTTTTCGTTACGCGGGCTAAAACGCAGCGCGTTATCGTCCTGCGCGATGGCCACATCGTCACGCACCAAGTGGTCTACCGCACCTTTGGCACCCTTGATGCTCAGAACTTGACCGTTAATGGTCACCTGAACGCCGGCAGGGATAAAAACGGGATTGAGTACTCTTGCCATGTCAGACCACCTTTAAGAGACAAAGCACAGGACTTCGCCGCCATGCCCCGCTTTACGCGCGGCACGGTCGGTCATCAGCCCGGCTGGGGTGGAAATAATGGCGATGCCCAAACCGCCGCGTACAGTCGGCAAATCGTGTTTGCCTTTGTACTGACGCAGGCCAGGGCGGCTTACGCGGCGCAGCATATCAATAACCGGCTTGCCGTCATAATACTTAAGCGCCACCTTCAGAGTCGGCTTGCCGCTATCTGCTTCGACCGAAAAGTCGGAAATATAGCCTTCGTCTTTCAGCAGCTTGGCGATATTCACCTTCAGCTTAGACGACGGCATCGAAACATCCTGCTTCTGTGCACGGTGAGCGTTGCGGATACGCGTCAGCATATCGGCAATCGGATCAGTCATACTCATTGTATCGATATCCTATGTGTTGAATGAAAACTTACCAGCTGCCTTTACGCAGACCGGGGACATCGCCCCGCATCGTCGCTTCACGCAACTTATTGCGACCCAAACCAAACTTGCGATAGACGCCATGCGGACGGCCAGTCAGGCTGCAACGTTGATGCTGACGAACCGGGCTCGCATCGCGCGGCATCTTCTGCAGCTTCAACTGCAGCGCATCACGTTCTTCCAAGCTGATATTCACATCCTTGAGCTTGCTCTTAATCTCCGCACGCTTCGCTGCGTACTTCGCCACCAGCTTGTCGCGCTTCAGCTCACGCATCTTCATGGAAGTTTTTGCCATGACCTATCCCTCAAGACTTGAACGGAAAATTGAAAGCGCGCAGCAACGCGCGGCCGTCATCGTCGTTCTTTGCATTCGTGGTAATAGTGATATCCATGCCACGCAGCTGATCGATCTTATCGTAATCGATTTCCGGGAACATGATCTGCTCTTTCACGCCCATGCTGTAGTTGCCGCGACCATCGAAGGACTTGGCACTAACGCCGCGGAAGTCGCGAATACGCGGCATCGCGATACTAATCAGGCGATCCAGAAATTCGTACATCTTCGCGCCGCGCAAAGTCACCTTACAACCAATAGGCCAACCCTCACGGATTTTGAAGCCTGCCACCGACTTCCGCGCCAGCGTCGCCACCGGCTTCTGCCCGGCGATTTTGGTCATATCAGAGAGCGCGTGATCCAGCACCTTCTTGTCAGCCACAGCCTCACCCACACCCATATTCAGCGTGATCTTGGTGATGCGCGGCACCTGCATAACATTGGCGTAACCGCGCTCTTGCATCAGCTGCGGGACAACCTTTTCCTTATATACTTGCTGTAGTCTCGCCATTGTCGCTTACCCGACCTACGCGTCCACGACTTCGCCGTTGGACTTGAAGTAACGTACCTTGCGCCCGTCATCAAGAACCTTCACGCTTACGCGCTCGCCCTTGCCGGTCGCCGCATTGAACAGTGCCACATTAGAAACGTGGACCGATGTCTCCTTTTCGATGATGCCGCCCGGCGTCCCCTTCATTGGGTTAGGCTTCTGGTGCTTCTTCACCATATTGACGCCTTCCACGATCACCCGCTCGGTTTCGAGAACCCGCAGCACATTGCCCCGGCGCCCCTTGTCCTTACCGGTGAGGACGACTACCTCATCACCTTTCTTAATCTTGCGCATCTTCGTTTACTCTCTGCCTTACAGCACTTCCGGCGCCAGTGACACGATCTTCATGAACTTTTCAGTACGGAGCTCACGCGTCACCGGGCCAAAAATACGGGTTCCGATCGGCTCAAGCTTGTTGTTGAGCAGCACGGCCGCATTGCCGTCGAAGCGAATCAACGACCCATCCGACCGACGCACACCCTTCGCGGTGCGAACCACCACAGCGTTATAGACCTCCCCCTTCTTGACTTTGCCCCGGGGGATAGCTTCTTTAACGCTTACTTTAATAACGTCGCCGATGCCGGCGTAACGGCGGTGCGAACCGCCCAGTACTTTGATGCACTGGACTACGCGGGCTCCGCTGTTATCGGCCACATCCAGCTTGGTTTGCATCTGTATCATGGCTGTGTCTCCACACAATCACATCGACCGTATCGCATCGGAAAGGCGCGGGATAATAACACCAAACGGCGCCGGACCCCAAATATTTTTGCCTGAGGCCCATGCGCCGATCCCCTGCAATCGGCCGCGTGATCGCTAAATTAATCGATCAGCTCGCCTTCTCTACCACTTTAACCAGGCGCCACGCTTTGCTCTTGGAGAGCGGACGACATGCCTCTATGGTCACGACATCCCCCTCTTTGCACTCATTTTGCTCGTCGTGGGCATGCAGCTTGGTAGAGCGTTTCACATACTTGCCGTAAAGCGGATGCTTAACCCGGCGCTCAATAAGTACGGTAATCGTCTTGTCCATCTTGTCACTGACGACACGACCCGTTTCGACACGGGTCAACTTGCTCTGCTCGCTCATTCTGTCTTACCTGCCTTTTGATTCAGAATGGTCTTGATCCGGGCGATGTCACGGCGTACCACCTTAACGCGGTGCGGCTGGGACAGCTGACCCGTGCCTTTCTGCATACGCAGGTTAAACTGCTCACGCAGCAGGCCGAGCAACTCTTGATTCAGCTCCTCGACGCTCTTCTGCTTGATTTCGTTCGCTTTCATCACAGCACCGTACGGGTTACAAACGCAGTCTTCAGGGGCAGTTTCGCAGCGGCAAGACGAAACGCCTCGCGGGCGATATCCTCACCAACCCCTTCCATCTCATACAACATCTTGCCGGGCTGAATCTGCGCAACCCAGTATTCAACATTGCCCTTACCCTTACCCTGGCGAACTTCCAGTGGCTTCTGGGTAATCGGCTTGTCCGGAAAGATACGAATCCAGATCTTGCCACCACGCTTGACGTGACGGGTCATGGCGCGACGCGCGGCTTCAATCTGGCGAGCGGTAATGCGGCCACGCTCTACGCTCTTCAGGCCGAATTCGCCAAAGCTCACCTTATTGCCGCTATTGGCCAGACCGCGATTGCGACCTTTGTGTTGCTTACGGTATTTCGTGCGTTTGGGCTGAAGCATCTTGCCTACTCCTCAAATCAGTTGGCTGCGGCCTTTTCGGCAACCGCGCCGGCGGCATCGCCGCGGTCAAACACTTCACCCTTGAAGATCCAGACCTTAACGCCAATAACCCCATAAGTGGTGTTGGCTTCGGCAAAACCGTAGTCAATATCGGCACGCAGGGTGTGTAACGGCACGCGACCCTCGCGGACCCACTCGCTGCGCGCAATCTCGGCACCGTTCAGGCGGCCGGCTACGCTGATCTTCACGCCTTGGGCGCCCAAGCGCATGGCATTCTGCACTGCGCGCTTCATCGCACGCCGGAACATGATGCGGCGCTCCAACTGCTGCGCAACACTCTGGGCGACCAAAGTGGCATCCAACTCCGGCTTGCGCACTTCCTCGATGTTGATGTGCACCGGCACCTTCATCATCGCGGACACTTCCTGTCGCAGGCGTTCGATATCCTCACCCTTCTTGCCGATCACCAACCCCGGACGCGCCGTATGGATGGTGATGCGTGCATTGCGGGCAGGACGCTCGATCTGAATACGGCTAACGGACGCCTGAGCCAGCTTCTTCTGCAGAAACTCGCGCACCTTGAGATCACTGTGCAGGAACTCAGGGAAGTTCTTGCTGTCGGCGTACCACTTGGAAGTCCAGTCTTTGGTGATACCGAGACGGATACCTGTCGGGTGAACTTTCTGTCCCATTACTGCCTCTCTATCACTTGTCCGCGACCATCACAGTAATGTGACTGGTACGCTTGCTGATGCGGTTGCCGCGCCCCTTGGCGCGCGCGTGCATTCGCTTGAGGATCGGACCTTCGTCGATGTAGATCTTGGCGACCTTCAGTTCGTCGATATCCGCGCCTTCATTATGTTCGGCATTGGCAATAGCCGATTCCAGCACCTTCCTGACCATTTCAGCGCCTTTCTTCTGGCTGAAGGTCAGCGTCTGCAGAGCTCGCTCCACCGGCATACCACGAACCAAGTCGGCGACCAAGCGGCACTTCTGGGGAGAAATGCGCGCGTAGCGCAATTTTGCTGCCACTTCCATCGTCATTACCCCTTATCTCTTCGCCTTCTTGTCCGCTGCATGACCGCGGAAAGTGCGGGTCGGCGCAAACTCACCCAGCTTGTGACCGACCATGTTGTCACTCACCAGCACAGGCACATGCTGCCGACCATTGTGCACGGCGATAGTCAGACCGACCATGTCCGGCAGAACCATCGAACGACGCGACCAAGTCTTGATCGGCCTCTTAACATTACTGGCGACAGCCTGTTCGACCTTCTTTACCAGATGGTGGTCGATGAAGGGCCCCTTCTTTACAGAGCGCGGCATAACTGTAGCCCTCTTCCTTATTTCTGATTGCGACGGCGCACGATCATCTTATCGGTGCGCTTGTTGTTACGGGTCTTGTAACCCTTGGTCGGCACGCCCCACGGTGTGGTCGGGTGCTTACCAAAGTTACGTCCCTCACCACCACCGTGCGGATGATCGACCGGGTTCATCGCCGTACCGCGAACGGTCGGGCGAATACCAATCCAACGCTTGGCGCCGGCCTTGCCGAACTTCTTCAGGCTGTGTTCGGAATTACCGACTTCGCCGATGGTAGCGCGGCATTCGGCGCGCACCTTGCGCATCTCGCCAGAGCGCAGCCGCAAGGTCGCATAAGCGCCCTCGCGCGCAACGAGCTGCACGGAGGCACCGGCAGAACGCGCCACTTGCGCACCTTTGCCAGCCTTCAACTCGATGCAATGGACCGTGCTACCAACCGGGATGTCGCGCAGCGCCAGACAATTGCCCGCCTTGATGGGGGCCTGCGCACCGGACATCAACTCGTCACCGGCGCTAACGCCGCGCGGCGCGATAATGTAGCGACGCTCGCCGTCCGCATACTTGATCAGCGCAATATTCGCCGTGCGATTCGGATCATATTCCAGACGTTCCACAACACCAGCAACACCGTCTTTATCGCGCTTGAAGTCGACTATACGGTAGTGCTGCTTGTGGCCGCCGCCTTGGTGACGCACCGTAATGCGTCCCGAGTTATTACGGCCGCCCTTGTTTGTCTTCTTATCCAGCAACGGTGCATGGGGCGCGCCCTTATGCAGGTCGGGATTCACCACCTTGACGACGAAACGGCGTCCTGGGGATGTCGGTTTGAGTTTAACAATAGCCATCTTCGACGTCCTTCAAACGTTATTCCCCACCCATGAAGCTGATCTCTTGACCAGCCTTCAGGGTGACGTACGCCTTCTTCCAATCGCTACGGCGGCCCAACTGCTGACCGAAGCGCTTGACCTTGCCCTTCACCGTACTCACGGTGACGCCTTCCACCGCGACGTTGAACAGTTTCTCCACGGCGGCCTTGATCTCGGGCTTGCTGGCATCGGTGACAACACGAAACACGTATTGGTTATTACGCTCCGCAGCGGCACTGCTCTTCTCCGACACATGCGGAGCCAACAGGACCTTCATCAAACGTTCCTGATTCATGCCAGCATCTCCTCTACCTGCTTCAGAGCGGGTACGGTAATCAGCACCTTCTCGAAGCCAACCAGGCTGACCGGATCCACATGACGCGCCATGCGTACATCGACGTGGATCAGATTGCGCGCCGACAAATAGAGATTGTCGCCCAGTTCGTCGGTCACGATCAGCGCATTGTCAATTCCCATCGTCTTCAGCTTTTCCATCAGCTGTTTGGTCTTCGGCACCTCGACCTCGAACTTATCGACGATAACAAGACGTTCCTGTCGCACCAGCTCCGACATAATCGAACGCAGTGCAGCGCGATACATCTTCTTGTTGACCTTCTGGCTGAAATCGCGGGTGGTCGCCGCAAAGGTCTTGCCGCCCCCCCGCCACAGCGGGCTGGAGCTCATACCGGCACGCGCGCGGCCGGTGCCCTTCTGGCGCCACGGCTTCGCCGTCGTGTGGTTAACATCGGCGCGGCTCTTCTGCGCCTTGGTGCCGGCGCGACCACCGGCCATATAGGCGGTGACAACCTGATGCACCAAATCCTCATTGAAATCCTGACCGAACATCACGTCGGAAACCTCGACGGTTTTCGTGGACGCGCGACCGGTCGGAGTCGTCAGTTTGATTTCCATCGTCTACCCCCTCAGGCCTTAACGCTCGGACGTACGATCACATCGCCGCCCTTGGGTCCCGGTACGGCGCCCTTGACCAACAGGAGATTGCGCTCGGCATCGACACGCACCACTTCCAAGTTCTGAATGGTGCGCGCAACGTTACCCATATGACCGGTCATCTTCTTGCCCTTAAAGACGCGACCGGGGGTCTGATTCTGGCCGATGGAGCCCGGGGCACGATGCGACAGCGAGTTACCGTGCGTCATATCCTGGGTACGGAAGTGGTGGCGCTTGACGGAGCCAGCGAAACCCTTACCGATGGAAGTACCGCTAACGTCGACGTTCTGACCGGCGGCAAAAATATCCACCTTGATCTCGCCACCCGTGGCCAAATCGGAACCTTCGTCACCGTTCAAACGGAATTCGCACAGAGTGCGACCGGCCTCGATACCTGCCTTGGCATAGTGCCCCGCCATCGGCTTGGTCACGCGGCTGGCGCGACGAGCGCCCACTGTCACCTGCACGGCGCGATAGCCGTCGGTCTCGAGGGTCTTGAGCTGGGCGACGCGATTGGGCTCTACCTCGATAACAGTCACCGGAATGGTGACGCCATCTTCGGTAAAGACGCGGGTCATCCCGGCTTTACGTCCAATAACACCAATTGCCATTGTTATAACCTCTATCCATGCCGATTACGATTGACCGGCACTATTCAGGAAACTGGAGGCCGGTAACTACCGGCCCACCAAATCAGCTCAACTTAATCTGCACATCCACGCCAGCGGCCAAATCCAACTTCATCAGGGCATCGACGGTCTTATCCGTCGGGTCCACGATCTCCATCATGCGCTTGTGGGTACGCATCTCATACTGATCGCGCGCATCCTTGTTGACGTGCGGAGAGATCAGGATCGTGAAGCGCTCCTTTTTCGTCGGCAGCGGGATCGGACCCTTCACCTGGGCGCCGGTACGCTTGGCGGTATCGACGATCTCCTTGGCCGACTGGTCGATCAGGCGATGGTCGAATGCCTTCAAGCGGATGCGAATCTTCTGATTTGCCATATCTCTTACTCGATGACCTTGGAAACCACGCCGGCGCCGACGGTACGGCCA
>CAYQWR010000019.1:0-22830 GCA_964421235.1 uncultured Thiohalomonas sp.
GGAGAGCAGCGTCAGCCACTTCAACAAGACCGTCGGCACCTTCGACAGCCGCGTCTTGCCGAGCATGCGCCGTTTTTCCGAAATGGGGGTCAGTGCCAAGAAGGAGCCGACCGACGTGGCGCAGATCGAAACGACTGCGCGCGACGTGGTCGGTCCGGGCGAAGACTGAGCGGGCGGTCCGGCGAATACCACATGAATCCTTGTCCAGGAACGTCTCCGGCGCGGTTGCGGAGGCGCCGGATTCGCCGCGGCACAGCCGCTCCTGCAAATGACGGGAGACCTGTAGCGCGGCGAAACCGCTCCTACTTGAGGCTCTTCTTGATCGCCTCTTTCGATTCCTGCAACAGCTCCTTGGCGGTATCCTTGGCCTTGTCGCGCATGCCCTTCTCCGCAAAGGGGTTGCTCAGCAACGGCTTGTCGCGGGCGATGTTGACGCCGAACCACATGCCGATAAGCAGTACGATAACGATGAGATACAGCAGCTTCTTCATACACCGGCTCCTCTTTGTCCCATGTTGATGACCGACGCTACCACAGCCGCTCCTCAAACGTACACCATCGACGCGGCTTATGGCTATTGCGAAGCCATGGCCCGCGGCCACTACGAAAACTTTCCGGTGGCGTCGTACCTGTTGCCGGCCGCCCTCCGCCGCCCGGTCGCCGTAGTCTACGCCTTCGCCCGCAGCGCCGACGACCTCGCCGACGAGGGCACGCTGCCGGCGGCGCAACGGATCGCGCAACTGGATGCCTACGAGGCGCAACTGACGGCCATCGAGGCCGGTGCGGCGGCCACCGGACCGGTATTCATAGCGCTGTCCGATGTGCTGCGCCACCACGACCTGCCGCCGACGCTGTTGCGCGACCTGCTGTCGGCGTTCCGCCAGGACGTGGTGCAGCGCCGTTACCGCGACTTCGCCGCCGTGCTCGATTACTGCCGCCGCTCCGCCAACCCCGTCGGCCGGTTGCTGCTCCACCTCAGCGGCAACGCGGAAGCGGAAAACCTGCGACTGTCGGACCACATATGCACCGCATTGCAGCTGATCAACTTCTATCAGGATCTGCTGCAGGATTTCGACGAAAACGACCGCATCTATCTCCCCGCCGACGAGATGGAACAATACCGCGTTACCGCGGAGCACTTCCGTGAACGCCGTAACGATCGTGCGCTGCAACAGCTGCTGGCGGCGCAATACCGGCGCTGCCGCGAGCTGATGCTGACCGGCGCCCCGCTCGGACGCCGCCTGCGCGGCCGGTTCGGTTGGGAGATTCGCCTTATCGTCGAAGGGGGCTTGCAGGTGCTGGCGCGGCTGGAACAGCAGCTGGACACCACACCGTTCGCACGGCCGCGGCTGCGCCGCCGCGACTGGCCGCCCATGGTGTGGCGCACACTGGTCGCCCGTTATTCCGCAACCGGCCCCCGCCTGTGATAAGTTATCGTCCTGCCCAGGACCGCGGCCCGACCATGACACCGGATCAATATTGCGACGACCGAGCCGCGCGCAGCGGCTCCAGTTTCTATTACAGCTTTCTATTTCTTCCGCCCGAGCAGCGACGCGCCATTACCGCACTCTACGCATTCTGCCGTGAGGTGGACGATGTGGTCGACGAGTGCAGCGATGACGCCCTCGCGCAGACGAAACTGGAGTGGTGGCGCGGGGAGATCGCCGCGTTGTTCGCGGATTCGCCGCAGCACCCGGTGACCCGCGCCCTGCAACCGGTCATCGCCCGCTACAACCTGCCGCAGGAGCATTTTCAGGAGATCATCGACGGCATGGCCATGGACCTGCAACAGGTGCGCTATCCGTCGTTCAAGGAATTGAACCTCTACTGTTATCGGGTAGCCAGCGTAGTGGGGATGATGGCGGCCGAGATATTCGGCTACGAGGATCGCCAAACGCTGAAATACGCCCACGACCTGGGCATTGCATTTCAACTCACCAACATCCTGCGCGATGTCGGCGAAGATGCCGCGCGCGGCCGCATCTACCTGCCGGCAGACGAGATGGAGCGCTTCGGGGTCAGCGACGGCGATATTCTCCAGGGCCGCCGTTGCGCCGGCACATACGCACTGTTCCAGTTCCAGGCCGGGCGCGCCCGCGACTACTATCAGCGCGCCTTCGCGCGCTTGCCGGAGAAAGATCGGCCGCATCAGCGCAGCGGCCTGATCATGGCGGCGATCTACCTTTCGACGCTGGACAAGATCGAGCGGGAGAAATATCCGGTGCAGCAACGGCGGGTACGGTTGTCGCCGTGGCGCAAACTGTGGATCGCCTGGCGCACCGCGCGCGGCGAGACAAAGCGCCACCGCCGCCACTTAAAACGAAAATGAGTGCCGGCCCGGTGATCATTGTCGGTGGCGGCTGGGCCGGTCTCGCCGCCGCCGTCGAACTCGCCGCCGCCGCGATTCCCGTGCACCTGCTGGAAGCGGCGCCGCAACTGGGCGGGCGTGCCCGCAGCATCCAGTCCCACGCAATGGAACTGGACAACGGTCAACACCTGTTGCTCGGCGCCTACCGGGAAACCTTGCAACTGCTGCGCCGCATCGGCGTGAACGAACGCGAGGTGCTGGAGCGCACACCGCTGCGCCTGGCCGTGCACCGCTCCCAGGGCATGACCGAGCTTGCCGCGCCGCCCCTTCCGGCACCGCTGCACCTGCTGTGGGCGCTATGGCGCGGACGCGGCTTGTCCCATGAGGAGCGCCGGGCGGCGATACGATTCTGTCTGTCGGCCTATCGCGCGCGGTTCACCGCAACGCCCGACATCAGCGTCGCGCAGCTGCTGGCAACGCAGCCGCGCTCGCTGGTCGAAGTGTTGTGGGAACCGCTCTGTCTGGCGACGCTCAACACGCCGTTGCGCGACGCCTCCGCCGCCCTGTTCCTGGCCACCCTGCGCGACGCCTTCAGCCGCCGCCGCCGCGATTCCGATATGCTCTACCCGATCACCACGCTCGGCGCCGTGCTGCCGGCCCCGGCACAACGCTATCTCGAACGCCATGGCGGCGTGGTGGAGACCCGGCGCCGGGTCCGTATGCTGACGCTGGAGGGCGCCGCCGTTACCGGCGTCACCACCGACGATGGTGCGATCGCCGCCAGGCACGTGGTGGTGGCCACAGCGCCGTACCACACCCGTCGCCTGCTCGCCGCGCACCCGCCGCTGCATGGCGTGAACGCGCAGCTGGCCCAACTCGATGACGAACCCATCGTCACCCTGTATCTGCGCTATCCGCCCGCCGCCACCCTGGAGCGCAACATGGTCGGCATGAGCGGCACACTGATCCAGTGGCTATTCGATCGCGGCCGGCTCTGCGGCGAAAAGGGGCTGATGGCGGCGGTCATCAGCGGTCCGGGCCGGCACAGCGCCATGACCAACGAACAGCTGACCGCCGCCGTCGTGCGCGAAGTCGCCGACCGTTATCCGCACTGGCCCGCGCCCCGGGAGACGCTGGTCATACGCGAACGACGCGCCACGTTCCGCAGCAGCGTGGGCGTCGAGGCCCTGCGCCCGAGGCACGCCACCGCCGTCACAGGGCTATGGCTGGCAGGTGACTACACTGATACGGGTTATCCCGCCACACTCGAAGGCGCGGTGCGCAGTGGGGTACAATGCGCGCGCCGAATTATCCGACAGCTTGGTTAACAGCGCCCGCACGGCGTCACGAGGATCCACGATGCACAACTTCAAACCCGCCCCCGATCTGCTCAAGGACCGCGTCATCCTGGTCACCGGCGCCAGCGACGGCATCGGCGCCGCCGCGGCCAAGAGTTTCGCCGCCCACGGTGCCACCGTCATCCTGCTCGGACGCAATATCCGTAAACTGGAGAAGGTCTACGACGAAATCGAGGCGAGCGGTGCACCACAGCCGGCGATCTACCCGATGAACCTGGACGGTGCGGCGACCAAGGACTACACCGCGCTGGCGGAGACCTTGGAAAAGGAGTTCGGCCGCCTGGACGGTCTGCTGCATAACGCCGCCCTGCTCGGCACGCTGACGCCGATGGACCAGTACGACCTCGAGCAGTGGGCCAAGGTGATGCAGGTCAATCTGCATGCCCCCTATCTGCTGACCCGCGCCGTGCTGCCGCTGTTGCGGAACGCGGCCGATGCCTCGGTGATCTTCACCAGTTCGCAGGTCGGCCGCAAAGGCCGCGCCTACTGGGGCGCCTACGGCATCACCAACGCGGCGGTGGAAAACATGATGGAAATCTGGGCCGACGAGCTGGAGGCCAATACACCGGTGCGCATGAACAGTATCGACCCCGGTGCCGTGCGTACCACCATGCGGCGGCTGGCCTATCCGGGCGAAGACGCCAATACGCTGCCGCGTCCTGAGGAGATCCTCGCCGTCTACCTTTATCTCATTGGTCCTGAAAGCCGCGGCACCACCGGCCAGCGGTTCAACGCGCAATAATCCGCGAAACCGGCGGCGCCGGTCCCGGTTGCACGGGTACCGGCGCGCTCGCCAATCCCCCGCCCCCGAACCAGGCCGCGCGGCATTTCGCTGCCGACAGTCCGCCGATGTTTTGACGCAACGGTCATCAAGCGCCGAAAATATATTCGTAACACATTGTTTTTAAGTATCTAATTTAAATTGGCACAAAAATCGCTTTGACTTCAGCAGAGACCACCAGCCGCTGAAGGACCCATCATGGCAACGCAAGGCTCACTCAATTCAGACAGCAAACCGGCACTGGCGCCGGTTGTCACCCTGGCACGCAACGTCGAGGCACCGGACACGTTGCGGCTCACCGCGGCTTTGCAGACCACGCTGGAGCTGGAGCAGCTGCTGCAGATATTCTCCGATACGCTCCAGGAGCAAGTCCCCCACGCAGGACTCACCTACCGCAGCAACGAACGCCATTTCGTCATCAGCGTGGGTCAGCGCGGACGTCATCACTGCAGCTACCGCCTGAATCTGCTGGGTACGGAGCTGGGTGAGGTGGCGCTCAACAAAAACAAGCGTTTCTCCGAACAGGAACTCTCCCATGTGGAGTTCTTCCTCTGTTCCCTGGTTTACCCGCTACGCAACGCCCTGCTCTACCGCGAAGCGGTCACCGCCGCCCTGCGCGACCCCCTCACCGGCATCGGCAATCGCGCCGCGCTGGAGGAACATTTGACACGGGAAGTATCCCTGGCGCACCGCCACAACGCACCGCTCTCTCTCATCGCCATCGATCTCGACCACTTCAAGCAGGTCAATGACCGGCACGGCCACTCGATAGGCGACTGCGTGCTGCGCACCGTCGCGCGCCGTATGGCCGACGTGCTGCGCAGCACCGACCTGGCCTATCGCTACGGCGGCGAAGAGTTCGTTATTCTGCTGAGCGGCACGCCGCTTGCCGGTGCGCAGATGGTCGCCGAGCGGATACGCGAGGTGGTTGCGTCCGAGCCATGCCACTGCGACGGAATTGAAATCCCGATCACCATCAGCCTCGGCGTCGCATCACTGGCCGACGAATCCAGCGCGGCCCTGTTCGACCGTGCCGACCGCGCGCTCTACAGTGCCAAGGAGCAGGGCCGCAACCGGGTTGAGATCGACCGCGCCTGAATCGGTCAATAGTCGATTCGATCCGCTTTCCCGCGCCATGCGGCAAAGGCCGCCATGGCCTCGTCCCGCAGCAGTTGCACCAACGCGATACGGCGTTGCGGCGCAGGCGTACAGACCTGCTGATAAATGGCGGCGTCGTCAAACCCGCCGGCCGCCGCATCGGTCGTGGCTCCGGCGTAAAAGATCCGCTCCAGATGCGCCCAATAGGCCGCCGCTAGACACATCGGACACGGTTCGCAATTGACGTAAAGCTCGCAGCCTTCCAGGCGAAAATCCCCGCTGGCACGACAGGCATCGCGGATCGCAACGATCTCCGCATGGGCCGTCGGGTCGTTGTCCAGGGTCACGCTGTTGTGGCCGCGCCCGATGATGGTTCCGTCGCGCACCACCACCGCACCGAACGGTCCGCCGCCCATGGCAACCGACTGTTCCGACAAGGCGATCGCCGCACGCATGAATCCTTGACGCCGCGCCAGCTCCTCCATCACTCTCCTCTCGTCGTCTCCACCAGGCCCAGGCCATGCGGACAGTGCCGCAACAGGCAACATCCGCGGCACAACGGCATTTTCCGACAATGCGCCTTGGCATGCACGACAATCAACGCATGGTACTCATTGAACATCGCCACCCGCCGCCGCGTCGCCCCCAGTTCTCGTTCAAAAGCATGGCGCAACTTGTCGTAACTTTCCTCCCCGCTTGCCAGGCCGAGACGGACCAGCAGGCGACGGGTATAGGCGTCGATCACGAATACCGGCCGCTCGAACGCGTACAACAGCATATCGTCGGCGGTCTCCGGTCCGACGCCGTTCACCGCCAGCAACCGGTGCCGCAAGGTCGCGGTATCGACGCGCTGCAACGCAGCGAAACCGCCGGCATCGAGATACCAACGGCAAAAATTGCGCAACCGCGAAGCCTTGACGTTGAAGTAGCCTGAGGGCCTGATCCAGTCGGCCAGGACGACCGGGTTAGAGGCGGTGATGGCTTCGGGTGACAGGGCGCCATTGGCGCTCAGATTGTGGATCGCCTTCTCCACATTGCGCCATGCCGTGTTCTGGGTGAGGATTGCCCCGACCATCACCTCAAACGGGGAGTCGCCGGGCCACCAGTGCTGCGGACCGTAGCTGCGCAACAGCAGGTGAAATACCCGGCGCAGGGTCATCGTGCCGGTTTGCGCGCCGTCCGTCCCGATTTGTTGCGTGGCGCGCCGCGCCGCGGTGCGGCCGCGGCGGACACCGTTTTTTGCACGGCGGGCGCCAGGCCAACCAGCCGCAACAAGGCCTGCAGGGCGTCGCCCTCCAGTTCCTCCCAGTGCCCCGGACGCAACCGCCGCGACAACGGGATCGATCCGTAGCGCACGCGGATCAGGCGGCTGACCGTCACGCCCACATGTTCCCAGAGACGCCGGACTTCGCGATTGCGCCCCTCATGCAGCGTTACGTGATACCAGTGGTTGGCGCCCTCGCCGCCGGCGTCGATCAGGCTGTCGAAACGGGCCGGGCCGTCATCCAGCTCGACGCCCTCGCGCAGCCGTTTGAGCACGTCCGGGCTGACCTCGCCGAACACACGCACGGCATATTCACGCTCGACGGTGCTGGAAGGATGCATCAGCCGATTGGCCAGCTCGCCGTCGGTGGTCAGCAGGATGAGCCCGCTGGTGTTGTAGTCGAGACGCCCCACCGCGACCCAGCGACCATGGTGGAGCGACGGCAGGGATTCGAAGATCGTGGGGCGTTTCTCCGGGTCCAGCCGGGTCGATACCTCGCCGACCGGTTTGTGGTAAACGATGACCCGCCGTTGCGGCCCCTGCAACGCGGCCTGGCCGATAATGCGGCCGTCGACCCGCACCACCTCCTGCTCACTGACGCGGTCGCCCAGTTGCGCCACCTTGCCGTTGACCGAGACGCGACCGTCGCTAATCCACTGCTCCAACTGGCGACGCGAGCCAAGACCGGCGCGGGCCAGCACTTTTTGCAGTTTTTCGCTCATTCGGCAGGCTCAAAGGCGGGATCGTAACGGGGTTCGTCCCGTGCGCCGTCGTCGTCTCCGGGACGCAGTTCGTCCGCCGCACCGGGCTCGCGCAGATCGAGCTCCTCATTGAACTTGTCGATATCCATCAACTCCGCCAACGGCGGCAATTGGTCCAGACTCTTGAGGTTGAAGTAGTCGAGAAACTCGCGTGTGGTCGCGTATATGGCCGGACGGCCCGGCACGTCGCGATGCCCCACTATCCGGATCCAGTTGCGCTCCTGCAGCGTCTTGACGATATGGCTGCTCACGGAGACGCCGCGGATATCCTCGATCTCGCCGCGGGTGATGGGTTGGCGGTAGGCGACCAGCGCCAAGGTCTCCAGGGTGGCCCGGGAATAACGCGGCGGCTTCTCCTCCCACAACCGCGACACCCACGGCGACACCTCCTGCCGTGCCTGAAAACGGTAGCCGCTGGCCACCTCCTTCAGCTCGATGCCCCGCGCCTGGTACTCCTGCTGGAGCTCCAGCAGCGTCTGCTGCAACGTATCCTTTGCCGGTTGTTCGCCCTCCTCGAACAGCAACTGCAACCGCTCGACATTCAACGGTTCGCTCGCTGCAAAAAGGGTCGCCTCGACAATATTCCTCAGTTGTTCGGGGGTCATATGCCTGCGCCTGTATTCGATAACTCTGTCGGGCCGCGCCGTCAGGTCGTGGTGGCCGCCACGGCCTTGACGTGAATCGGCCCAAACGGTTCGGTTTGAATCAATTCAATCAGGGACTGCTTGATCAGCTCCAGGATCGCCAGCAGCGTCACCACGGCGCCGCGCCGTCCCTCATCCACCCGGAACAAAGAGGTGAACTCCGAAAAGCTGTCGGAATGCAATTTCGACAGCACCTGCGACATGCGCTCGCGCACCGACAGGGGCTCACGCGTCACCTGATGGTGGGCAAAACGCTCGCCGCGCCGGATCACCTCGGCGACCGCCAGCAGCAACTCCTTCAGTTCCACTTCCGGATGGGGGCGCAGCATCTGGCGATGCGGCACATCCACCGCCGCCGGGAAGGTATCCCGGTCGACGCGCGGCAGCGTCTCGATATCCTCCGCCGCCTTCTTGTAGCGCTCGTACTCCTGCAGGCGCCGCACCAGCTCGGCGCGCGGATCCTCTTCATCCTCGTCGGCCCCGGCGGGGCGCGGCAGCAACATGCGCGACTTGATCTCGGCCAGCATGGCGGCCATCACCAGATACTCCGCGGCCAGTTCCAGATTGACCACCTTCATCAGCTCCACGTAGACCATGTACTGACGCGTAATCTCGGCGATCGGTATGTCGAGGACTTCCAGATTCTGCCGGCGTATCAGGTAGAGCAGCAGGTCGAGCGGCCCCTCGAACGCCTCGAGAAACACCTCCAGCGCCTGGGGCGGAATGTAGAGATCCTTCGGCAGCTCCATCAGCGGCGCACCCTGCACGATGGCGAAGGGCATCTCCTGCTGCTGCGGATTATCGCCCTTTACCGCTTCCGGCACCGACTGTTCCGTCACGCGTCTGTTCCTTAACGGTAGTTGAGGCCCATGGCCTGGCGTACCTCTTCCAGGGTCGCCAGGGCCACGGCACGGGCGGCCTCGCTGCCTTCGGCAATGATGTTGCGCACCCGGTTGGGATCGCCGCTGTATTCCGCAATGCGGTCCTGGATCGGACGCAGTTCGTTGAGCACCGCATCCACTACCGGCTGCTTGCAATCGAGGCAACCGATGCCGGCGCTGCTGCAACCCTCCCGCACCCAGGTCTTCACGTCGTCGCCCGAATAGACCTGGTGCAGTTGCCACACCGGGCACTTCTCCGGCGTGCCCGGGTCGCTGCGCCGCACCCGGGCCGGGTCGGTGGGCATGGTACGCAGTTTCTGCTCCACCTGCTGCGGATCTTCACGCAATGCGATGGTGTTGCCGTAGGACTTGGACATCTTCTGCCCGTCCAGCCCCGGCATCTTGGAGGCGGGGGTCAGCAGCGCCTGCGGCTCGGGCAGGATGGTGCGACCGGAACCGTCCAGGTAACCGAACAGCCGCTCGCGATCGGCCAGGGTGATGTTCTGCTGTGATTCGAGCAGCGCCCGCGCCGTCTCCAGCGCCTCATGGTCGCCCTGCTCCTGATAGCGCCGCCGCAGATCGGAATACAGCTTGGCGTTCTTCTTGCCCATCTTCTTGGCGGCCGCCTCGGCCTTGCCCTCGAAGTCCGTTTCACGACCATAGATGTGGTTGAAGCGACGCGCGATCTCGCGGGTAATCTCCACATGCGCGACCTGGTCCTCGCCCACCGGCACCAGCCCGGCGCGGTAGATCAATATGTCGGCGCTCTGTAGCAACGGGTAGCCGAGAAAACCGTAGGTCGCCAGATCCTTCTCTTTCAGCTTCTCCTGCTGATCCTTGTAGGTCGGCACCCGTTCCAGCCAGCCCAACGGCGTGATCATCGACAGCAACAGATGCAGCTCCGCATGCTCCGGCACCCGCGATTGGATGAAGATCTTGGCCGAGCCGGGATTGACTCCCGCCGCCAGCCAGTCGATCACCATGTCCCAGACACTGGCGCCAATGCCACGGGTGTCGTCGTACGATGTGGTCAGGGCGTGCCAATCGGCGGCGAAGAAGAAGCACTCGTATTCGTGCTGCAGCTTGATCCAGTTTCTGAGCACCCCATGATAGTGCCCCAGGTGGAGGCGGCCGGTGGGACGCATACCGGACAGCACCCGCGAATTGGATGTGGCAACGGAATTCAAACGCTACTCCTTGTCTTAACGCGTTTATTTGTCAATTTGCGGTATTCGCTCAGCGAATACCGGCGATGGTCGCGAACAGCTGCAGAAAGTACATTACCGGCGGTCCGGCAATCAGGTTCCACAGGGGGGTCACCAGCAACGCGATGACGATGATGATGCCGTAAGGCTCAATCCGGCTCAACTGCCAGGACCAGGGGCCGGGCAGCAGCGCCACCGCGATACGCCCGCCGTCCAGGGGCGGCACCGGCAACAGGTTCAGCACCGCCAAAACGACATTGATCTGCACCCCCGCCCATCCCATGTAGGCCAGGAACATCGCCACCGAATGCGGCATCACCCCCGACCCCACCCCGGCCCGCATCACCAGCGCCCAAAACAGCGCCATCAGCAGATTGGCGAGCGGTCCCGCGGCGGCCACGAAGGCCATGTCCCGCTTGGGGTTGCGCAGATTCTCAAAGGTCACGGGCACCGGCTTGGCCCAACCGAACAGCATCGGCGAGGTACCCGACAGGCTCGACAGCAGCAGCAGAAACAGCGGCACCGCCACCGTACCGACAGGGTCGACGTGGCGAATCGGATTGACGCTGAGGCGCCCCAGCATCATTGCCGTCGGGTCGCCGAACATGCGCGCCACCCAGCCGTGGGCCACCTCGTGCAGGGTGATGGCAAACAGGACCGGAACGATCCAGACGGCTATCGTTTGGGGAAGGCTAAGGTCACTCATCGTGCGATTATATCCCGAAGTATGGCGCGGCTTCGCTACTGTTCGAGGCCGGCGGTATCGCCCTTGCCCTGACGCACCACCATGGGTGTGCCGTCGACCAGGTCGATCACGGTGGTCGGTTCCAGATCACCATAGCCGCCATCGATAATCAGGTCGACCTGGCGCTCCAGCAACTGGCGGATTTCGTAAGGATCGTTCTGCGGCAACTCATCGCCGGGGAGCATCAGTGTCGTGCTCATCAGCGGCTCGCCCAGATCCTGCAACAGCGCCTGGATCACGGCGTTGTCCGGAATGCGCAGCCCGATGGTCTTGCGCTTGGGGTGTTGCAGCCGCCGCGGCACCTCGCGGGTCGCCGGCAGGATGAACGTGTAAGGCCCCGGCGTCAGCTTCTTCATCAAGCGGTAGGAGGCGTTATCCACCTTCGCGTAGGTGGCGAGATCGGACAGATCGCGGCACACCAGCGTGAAGTTGTGGCGCTCGTCCAGGCGTCTGATCTGCCGAATCCGCTCCAGCGCGTCCTTGTCGCCGATGGTGCAGCCCAGGGCATAGCCGGAGTCGGTCGGATAGACCGCCACCGCACCGCCGCGCAGCAACTCCACCGCCTGGCGGATCAGGCGCACCTGCGGGGTTTCCGCATGGATTTGAAAGAACTGGCTCATGCCGGTGAATATCGGGACGAACAGAGGATAGATAAAGGCGTCATGCGGCCCCCCGATCGCCTGCGGCGTCGGCCTCCCACAGCGACCAGACGGGGGTCAGCACCTCCGGCAGCGCGGGCAGGCGCCCCAACTCCAGCCATGGATTTTCCGGTCCGTGATAATCGGAACCGGCCGAGGCCAACAGACCGAACTT
The DNA here is from genome assembly GCA_964421235.1 of uncultured Thiohalomonas sp. Lineage (GTDB taxonomy): Bacteria > Pseudomonadota > Gammaproteobacteria > Thiohalomonadales > Thiohalomonadaceae > Sulfurivermis. The sequence goes on from CAYQWR010000019.1 coordinate 11,859, forward strand.
CAGGGCATGACTCGTCATGGCGTCGACGTCCTGGCGGCTGTGGCTACCCGACACCACCTCGAGCCCGACACCGCCGCATTCGACGAATTCGCCCAGCAGGCGCCGCAATTTGCCGGCCGTCAGGTTGTAACGTGCCGGATGGGCCACCACCGCCACGCCGCCGGCCTCGCGGATCCAGCCCACCGCCTCCTCCAGCCCCGCCCATTGGCCCGGCACATAGCCCGGCTTATTGCGGATGAGATAGTGCTTGAAGATATCGCGCACGTCCTTGCCGCAGTGGCGGCTGACCAGATACTGGGCAAAATGGGTACGGCTGATGATCCGTCCTCGCGCCAGCGCCCGCGCGCCCTCATAGGCACCGTCGATGCCGCGCGCCGCCAGGCGCCGTCCTATCTCCTCGGCACGCCATTGGCGGAAACCGCGCAGGCGCTCCAGCCCGGCCGCCAGAGCGGGCGCCGCCGGGTCCAGTTGCAATCCCACCACATGGACGGTGGCCGCCTGCCAGGTCACGGAAAGTTCCACGCCCGGGATCACGCCAATCCCAACCTGTGGCGCGGTTCGCAGCGCTTCATCGCAACCGTCGGTATCGTCATGGTCGGTCAAGGCCAGCACGCCGACGCCGGCCGCGGCCGCCCGCCGCACCAAATCGGCCGGACTGAGCGTACCGTCGGAAACCCAACTGTGGCTGTGGAGGTCATAGCAAGACATAGGGGTCGCATTCTAGCGCATTCCGCGCCGGCAAGGTGGGGTTCGTGTGCGGCCCCGGACCTGTGGTAAAGTGGCCGCCAAGCCGCAATATAGAGCTAAACGGTAAAGATTTCGTCATGAAATTCCTATTCGATTTGTTCCCCATCCTGCTGTTCTTCGTCGCCTACAAGTTCGCAGGCATCTTCGTCGCCACCGCGGTCGCCATTGCCGCCTCGGTGCTGCAGGTGCTGTGGTTCTGGTGGCGCCACCGCCGGGTGGAGATGATGCACATGGTGACGCTGGTGCTGATCGTCGTGCTGGGCGGCGCCACCCTGTGGCTGCACGACGAAATGTTCATCAAATGGAAACCCACCATCGTCTACTGGCTGTTCGGTGCCATGTTCCTGGCCAGTCACTATGTGGGCAACAAACCGCTCACCGCCCGCATGATGGGAGCGACGCTCAACCTGCCGGAGCACATCTGGAAACGGCTGAACATGGGCTGGGCGCTGTTTTTCGCCGCTCTCGGCGCGGTCAACCTCTACGTGGTGTACCACTTCGATACCAATACCTGGGTCAACTTCAAGCTGTTCGGGCTGATGGGGCTGATGCTGCTGTTCATCGTCGTACAGGCGGTCTATCTTTCACGCCATCTGACGGAACAGGAACCGGAGAATAAGAACCCGTGATGTACTACTCCATCATCGGCCAGGATCACCCCGACAGCCTCGGGCGGCGCCAGCAGGCGCGTCCGGCGCATCTGCAGCGGCTGACCCAACTGAAGGACGAAGGGCGCCTGCTGCTGGCCGGCCCCTTTCCCGCCATCGACAGCGCCGACCCCGGACCCGCCGGCTTCAGCGGCAGTCTCATTGTGGCGGAGTTCCCCTCGCTGGAAGCGGCGCAAGAGTGGGCCGATGCCGATCCCTACGCCGCCGCAGGCGTCTACGCGCAGCTGACGGTAAAACCGTTCAAGAAGGTGTTGCCGTGATCGATCGCCTGACCGCTATCCGCGAACAGCTCACCGCGGCGCTCGCACCGCAGCAGCTTGAAATCATCGACGACAGTCACAAACATGCTGGCCACGCGGGCGCGCGCGGCGGCGGCCATTTCAGTGTCAATATCGTCGCCAGTGCCTTCAGCGGCAAGGGACTGGTGGAACGCCATCGCATGATATACGCTGCGCTCAACGAACTGATGCAGCAAAACGAAGTGCACGCGCTCAGCATTCAGGCGCGAACCCCCGAAGAAACTACAACGTGAGGAATAAAGGATCTGATATGAACATGTCACGGAAACTGCTCGCTGTGCCCATGATTTGCCTGTCGCTCGGTCTCGGTACCGCCTGGGCCGCGGGTGACGGCGCTATGGCCACCACCGGCACTGCAACCGACCCCAACGCCGTCGTCGCAACCGTCAACGGTGACGCGATTCACAACAGCGATATCGACGACTACATCCGCGACTATCACCTCAATCCGCAGCAGGCGGCGAATCGCGGTGCGATCCTCAACGACATCATTTCGCGCGACCTGGTGCGCGCCGATGCGTTGAAGAAGGGTTTGAACAAACGCCCCGATGTGGTCGCCGAAATGAAGATGGCGAGCGACGCGGTGCTGCTCAACGCTGCGGTACGTGACGCCGTGATGTCGAACCCGGTGACCGAGGAGCAGATCAAACAGGAATACGAAAAGCAGCTGCCGAACCTGCAGCCGACCGAATATAAGGCGCGCCATATCCTGGTGAAGACCGAAGCCGAGGCCAAGGCCATCATCAAACAACTGGAAAAGGGCGCTGATTTCGCCAAACTGGCGAAAGAGAAGTCTTCGGACGCCTCCGCCAAGAAGGGCGGCGAACTGGGCTGGTTCATCGGCAAACAGATGGTTCCCGAATTCACCGCGGCGGTCGCCAAGTTGAAGAAGGGCAGCTTCACCAAGACCCCGGTGCATACCCCCTACGGCTGGCACATCATCAAGCTGGAGGACACCCGCACCGCCAAGGCCCCGACGCTGCAGCAGATCGAGCCCGAGCTGCGTAAATACCTGGAGCGCCAGGATGTCGCGAATTATCTGAAGCAGCTGCGCACCAACGCCAAGATCACTCTCGGATCACAGCAATAATCAGTGGACCACCGGCCGCTGGCGGCCGGCACTGAATATCCGGCCCTCCCGCAGGAGGGCCGGAGCTTCCGAGCCCGGTGACTTCACCGTATCCCGGATCTATCTCCTCGCTTCCCTTGACGCGTTCTACCCGCGCTGAGTTTCCTTCAGCATGGCGCGCAACGCTTCCCGCCAATGCGTGCCGGGCAGACTCAGATCATGCCGCAGGTCCGCGCTATCCAATACGCTGTAGGCGGGACGGCGCGCCGCCGTCGGGTACTCCTCGCTGCGCAACGGACGGATCGGAATTGTCCGTTGCAACAGGCCGCAGGCGACGGCCTCCTCCTGGATCGCCACCGCGAAATCGTACCAACTGGCAACACCGAGATCGGCCCAATGATAAAGCCCGTGCAATGCCGGCGCGGCGACCACACCCCACAGCGCCTGCGCCAGAGTCCGTGCCCACGTCGGGCTGCCGATCTGATCGGCCACCACCGCCAGGGCATCGCGCTCCTGCATCAGCCGCAACATGGTACGCACGAAATTATTGCCGGACTCGGCATAGAGCCAGGAGGTGCGGACGATGACCCACTGGCCCGCCGCCGCCATCACCGCCTCCTCGCCGGCGCGCTTGCCGGCGCCGTAACTGCCGAGCGGATGGCACGCATCGAGCGGCCGATAAGGACGCGCGCTGTCGCCGTCGAAGACATAGTCGGTCGACACCTGTATCAACCGCGCGCCGCATCCGGCGGCCGCCTGTGCCAGATGGGCCGGGCCGCGGGCGTTGACGGCGAAGGCGTGCTCGCGCTCCGCTTCGGCACGGTCCACCGCCGTGTAGGCGGCAGCGTTGATAATGACGTCGGGACGCGATTGCCGCACGATGGCGGAGACCTCTTCCAGGTCGGTGATGTCCAGCTGCGCCGAGCTGCGCGCGTCCACCACCACGTCCGCCGGTGCCGTGCGACACAGCGCCTGCCCCAGCTGTCCTCCCGCTCCGGCAATCAGAACCTTCATCGTCCGCGCCCCTCTTCAGGAATTCTCAGTCGCCCAACAGTTTCAATAAGGCGGCTTCGTCCAGAATATCGATCCCGAGCTCCTGCGCCTTGGCCAGCTTGGAACCGGCCTCGACACCGGCCACCACGTAATCGGTCTTCTTGGACACGCTGCCCGCCACCTTGGCGCCCAGCGCCTGCAACCGCTCCTTCGCCTGGTCGCGGCTCAACGACGCCAGCGTACCGGTCAGCACGAAGGTCTTCCCCGTCAAGGGCTGCGCACCGGCGCCGACGCCTGTCGCCGTGGCCACGACGTTGACGCCGGCGGCCTCCAGTCGGCCGAGCACCTCGCGGTTGTGGGCCTGCGCCAGGAACGTCACGATGTTTTCCGCGGTGACCCTGCCCACGCCCGGAACCTTCACCTGTTCCTCGTTGACCAGATCGCGCTCGGTGGCATGCGCCAATTCGGCCAATGACCCGAAGGATTCGGCAAGTGCCTTTGCCACATTGCCCTTCACCAGCGGAATGGATAATTCGGCCAGATAGCCGGCCAAATCCCCTTTCACCTCGGGAAGCGACGGATGTTGCGCGAAAAATTCCACGATCTTTTCGGCCGTCTTCCTGCCTATGCCCTGCACGCCGCACTTTTCGACGAAATCAACCAGGGTGGCATTCAGCAAGGCCTCCAGAGTGCCGAAATGGCGGGCGAGATCGCGCGCCGTCTCTTCGCCGACGCCGGGAATACCGATACCGAAAACCAACCGTTCGAAATTTCGCGTCTTGCTCTGTTCGATCGCCGCCAGCAGATTGTCGACCGATCTCTCGCCCATGCGTTCAAGGGCGATCAGCTTGTCGCGCTGGTGTTGCAGATCGTAGACGCTGGCCACATCGCGCAACAGTTGGTGGTCCACCAGTTGCGCCACCAGTTTCTCGCCCAGCCCCTCGATATCCATGGCACGGCGCGAGGCGAAGTGGATGATTGCGCCCTTGCGTTGGGCCTCGCAGAACAGGCCGCCGGAACAGCGCCCGATCACCTCGCCCTCCGGCCGCACCACCGGCGAGCCGCAGACGGGACACGCCCCCGGCATGCTTACCGGCACCGTGCCCTGCGGGCGTTCACTCAGGATCACCCGTACCACTTCGGGAATGACATCACCGGCACGGCGCACCACCACCGTGTCGTTGACCCGCACATCTTTCTTGGCGACCTCGTCCGGGTTGTGCAGTGTGGCGTTGGAGACGGTAACACCGCCGACAAACACCGGCCGCAACTTGGCGACGGGCGTCAGGGCGCCGGTCCGTCCCACCTGCCACTCCACCGCCTCGACCACGGTGCTCTCCTCCTGTGCGGGAAACTTCCGGGCGATGGCCCAGCGCGGCGCCCTGGCGACGAAACCGAGCCGATTCTGTTCAGCAACGGCATCCACCTTGAACACGACGCCGTCGATCTCGAACGGCAACGCGTTGCGCTCCTGTTCCATTCTGCGGTAGTAGTCGACGCATCCCTCCAACCCGCGCACCTGTTCAATGCCGGCGTAGACGCGCAGCCCCCACTCCCGCAGCAACTTCAGGCGCGCGTAATGGGTGGCCGGCAGCTCAAACCCTTCGACGATACCGATGCCGTAGCAGTACATCTCCAACGGGCGCTGCGCGGTGACGGCCGGGTCGAGCTGACGCAACGAACCGGCCGCGGCGTTGCGCGGGTTGACGAACAGCTTCTGGCCCGCCGCCTCTGCGTCCCGGTTGAGCCGCTCGAAGCCGGCGCGGGAGATGAACACCTCGCCGCGCACCTCCAGCCGCGCCGGTGCGCCGCTGCGCAGACGCAACGGTACACTCATAATCGTACGGACATTCTGCGTCACGTCTTCGCCGCTGGTGCCGTCGCCGCGGGTGGCCGCCCGCACCAGGAGACCCTCCTCGTAGAGCAGACTGATCGCCAGCCCATCCAGTTTGGGTTCCGCCACATAGCCAATCGGCCCGGCCGTTCCCAGACGCTCGCGCACACGGCGATCGAAGTCGGCCACCTCGTCGTCGTCAAACGCATTGTCGAGGGAGAGCATCGGCAACTCGTGACGCACCTCGCCGAAGGCCTTGAGCGGCGCGGCACCGACCCGCTGGGTGGGCGAGTCGGAGGTGATCAGAACCGGATACTCATTCTCCAGCGCCTGCAATTCGCGCAGCAGGCGATCGTATTCCGCATCGGGAATCTCCGGCGCATCGAGGACGTAATAGAGATAGTTGTGGTGCGCAATGGTCGCCCGCAGTTCCGCGGCGCGCTCACGGACGTGGACAGGGATGCCGCTCATGGCTGGCGCGTGAAACGCCGGGCAGTGGCCCGCATGCGTGCGATGGTGGCTTCGTTGAGCAGATGACGTTGCTGGTCGCCGATGAGTCCTTCCAGCGCTCCGGCCAGGCGCCGCGCAGTGGCCAGCAGGTCATCGAAGGCGGCATCGCCGGCCACCGGTCCCGGCAGGTGCATGAATAGCGCCAGGCCGGGCGTACGCAGCTCGGGCAGCTGTTGCAGCGCAAAATAGCCCGGCTCGACGATATTGGCCACACCGAACACCGACTTGCCGCTCGCCGGATCGATACGGTGAAAGATCTGCATGTCGCCGTAGTGCAGGCCGAGATCCTCGAACAGATCGGACAGCGTGGGGCCGGTGAAGCTGGCCCCCTCCTGGGCGATGACCGTCAGCACCAACAGCGCTTCCGGTGGCGCGTCCGCCCGGGCGCCGAACGCCTCCTGCGCCACCGCCTCCTCCTCCGCAGACAGGTTGCCCATGGCACCCTTGCCGCTGAAGCCGGCCAGCTCCTGCAACTGCCCCTCCTCCAGCGGCGCCGAACGGTCGGCCTGGCGCGGCAAGGGGATGATGTCCCAATCCTCGACGTCGGTTATCGCCTCCGCCGACGGCGGCCGGTCATCGGGCAGATAGTCGTCGTCGTCGTGCTGCCGACGACGCCGCCCCCAAAAGTAGACGGCGGCGATCACCACCAGGCCAATCAACAACAGACTCAGTCGAAATGGGTCCATAGCACTATGCGACCGCTATATGCCGGTGCGGATCCCGCTCAAACCGCCGCCAGTTCAACGGCCGCTTCCACATCCACAGCCACGATGCGAGATACGCCCGGCTCGTGCATGGTGACGCCGGTGAGATGCGTGGCCAGCTCCATCGTCGCCTTGTTGTGGGTGATGAAGATGAACTGCACCCGCTCCGACATCTCCCGCACCACGTCGCAGAAGCGGCCGACATTGGCCTCGTCCAGCGGCGCGTCCACCTCGTCCAGCATGCAGAACGGCGACGGATTGAGTTCGAAGATGGAAAACACCATGGCCACCGCCGTCAGCGCCTTCTCGCCGCCGGAGAGCAGGTGGATGGTGCTGTTGCGCTTGCCGGGCGGACGCGCCATTACGGTGACGCCGGTGTCGAGCAGGTCTTCGCCGGTCAGCTCCAGATAGGCATGGCCGCCGCCGAACAGGCGCGGGAATTTCTCCTGCAAGCCCTTGTTGACCTTGTCGAAGGTCTCCTTGAAGCGGGTCCGGGTCTCGCGGTCGATCTTGCGGATCGCATTCTCCAGCGTCTCCAGCGCCTCGGCCAGATCCTTGTTCTGTGCGTCCAGATAATTCTTGCGCTCGGACTGCTGCTCGAACTCTTCGATGGCGGCGAGATTGATCGGCCCGAGCCGCTGAATCTTCTGTCCCACCTCGTCGACCGTCTGTTCCCAGCCGCGCTCGTCCGCCTCCGGCGGCATCGCTTCGAGCAGCGCCTCCAGCTCGAAACCGGCTTCGGTCACCTGCTCATGCAGCGTCTGGCGCCGCACCTTCAGCTCCTGACCATGCATGCGCAACCGCTCCAGCACCGAACGCACCTCCTGCGCCTGGCGTTCCGCGGCCAGCCGCTCCTGCTCCAGGCGACGCAGTTCGTGATCGATCTCCTCCACCTGTGTGCGGGCGGCGGCCAACTGTTTCTCCACCTCCATGCGGCGCTCCAGGTGCGACGCCAGCTCTTCGCCCATCGCCCGGATCGGCGCATCGCCCTCGCCCAGCACCAGCCGCAACTCTTCGCGTCGCTCCGCCAGCAGCGACAGCTGGCCCTCCATCCGCTCCAGCGCCTGCTCGGTGCTGAGCAGTTCGGTGCGCATGGTCTGCAAGCGCAACGCGATGGCGTGGCCCGCTTCGTGATCGCTGCGCGCCTGCTCACGCGCCTGCTCCAGCGCGGCGCGGCGTTCATCCCGCTCGCGCGCCAGATCCTCGCGACGGATGGCGTGCTCTTCCATCAGCGCCAGGGCCTGGTGCAGGCGGCTGCGCGTCTGCTCCATCTCGGCGTTGGCCTCCGCCTGCTGCCGACTCAGCTCCTGCGCTTCGTTCTGCAGCCGCTCATTGCGCTGCCTGATCTGCTCCAGGCGCGCCTGTTTGCCCGACAGCTGCGCCTTCTGATCGGCGCTGCGACGATTCACCTCGTTCACTTGGCGCTGCAGCGCCTCGCGCTCCTCTTCCGCCCCGCGCAACAGCTCGCGGCCGTCGAGCAGCGCCTGCTCGGCATCCCCCGCCTGCTGTTCCCGTTGCGCCAGGGAGACCTGCAACTCACGCAGCTCCTGCTCGCGCTGCAGCACGCCGCTGCGCTCGTCGGCCTCGCGCGCCACCCGTACCCAGCCGGCGCCGAACCAGATGCCGTCTTTGGTGATCACCGATTCGTGGGCGCCCAGGCGCGAACGCAGGGCCAATGCCTGCGCCAGATCCTCCGCGGCGTAGATGCCGCCGATGACCCCGTCCAGCACCCACGGCGCCTGCACCTTGGAGGACAAGGCCGTCCCGGCGGCGGCGCCGGCCGTCACCGCCGGCGTCCGGGTATCGAACAGCGTCAGGTGGCCCTGTTCCAGTCCTTGCAATACGTCCGCCAACGGATCGATACCGTCGACACAGACCGCCTCCAGCGTCACCCCCAGCACGGTCTCCACCGCGCGGGTCCAGCCCTCTTCGACGGTGAGCCCTTCGGCCAGACGCTTGGCGCCGGCCAGCCCCTGGCGTTCCAGCCAGGCGGTCACCGCGCCCGAGCGTTTGCCCAGGGCCGCCTGCTGCAACGCCTCCAGCGAGGCGTGGCGCCCACGCATGCTGTGCAGTTCGTTGCGCAGACCGTCGAGCGCCGTCGACGTCTGGCTATTCTGTTCCCGTTGCGCGCCGATGCGATCGAGGCTGCCGCCGAGCTGCTCCTGCAGGCTCGCCGCCGCCATCTCCTCTTCCGCCAGCTGTTCGCGCAGCAGCGCGATTTCGCTCTCCAGCTGCTCGGTGGAGAGCATCTTCTGCTCCTCGCCCAACCGCTCCAGGCGCTGGCGCTGCTGCCCGGCCTGTTGCTCCAGGTGTTGCAGGCGGGCCCGCTCCACCTGCGCCGTCTGCGACGAATCGGCGGCCTGGTGATTGAACTCGTCCCATTGGGCCTGCCAGGCGTGCATCGTCTGTTCGGCCTCGGCCAGTGCCGCGGCCGACAGTTGCTCGGCCTCCTGGCACTGGGCCAGGGCCGGTTCCTGTTCGGCCACCGCCGTCCGCAGTTCCCCGATCTTGCGCCGGTCCGACTCCAGGTGGCTCTGCGCCTCGTTCCACGAACGCTCCACCTGATTAAGGTCGTGCTGCTGCTGTTGGTGCCGCTCCTTGGCGTGTTGAATCGACTGCTCCAGCCGCGCAATGTCGGCACCGACGCTGTAGAAGTTGCTCTGCACGCCGTTGAAGGCGTCGGTGGCCTCGGTGTGCGCCTCGCGCAGCCGCTCGATGCCGGCCTCCGCGTTGCGCTGCCTTGCCAACTGTGCCTCCAGCGCCGTCTCCTGCTCGCTCGCCTGACCCTCAACCTGACGGGCGTCGCCGTCGAGGGCGCGCCAGCGCAGCGCCTGCAATTGGCCCTTGAGCTGCCGCTCCTCCTGCTTCAGTTCCTTGTAGCGCTCGGCAGTCCTGGCCTGGCGCTGCAGATGTGCCAGTTGCTTGTCGAGTTCCTCCCGCAGGTCATTGAGGCGGTCGAGGTTGTCGCGGGTGTGACGCATGCGGTTTTCCGTCTCGCGCCGCCGCTCCTTGTACTTGGAGATGCCCGCCGCCTCTTCGATGAAGATGCGCAGGTCTTCCGGCTTGGCCTCGATCAGGCGCGAGATGGTGCCCTGCTCGATGATGGCGTAGCTGCGCGGTCCGAGACCGGTGCCGAGGAAGATGTCGGTGATGTCGCGGCGGCGACAGCGGCTGCCGTTGAGGTGGTAGATCGACTGACCGTCGCGGCTGACGGTGCGGCTGATGGAGATCTCGCCGTAGTGGGCGTACTGCCCGCCCAGCGAACCGTCGCTGTTGTCGAACACCATCTCGATGGTGGCCTGCCCGACCGGCTTGCGCGCAGTGGAGCCGTTGAAGATGACGTCGGCCATGGAGTCGCCGCGCAAATGCTTGGCGGAGCTTTCGCCCATCACCCAGCGCACCGCGTCGATGACATTGGACTTGCCGCAGCCATTGGGCCCGACGATGCCGACCAGATTACTCGGCAGCGGAATAGCCGTGGGATCGACGAAGGATTTGAAACCGGAGAGTTTGATTTTGCTCAGGCGCATTTTATTGTCGGTATGGACCTAACCACTTGCGTCATAATGGAAAATTCGAAATTAAACGGGAGGAAATCCGGACGCGGCGCCTCCCTGCTACATGCCGTCGGCATGTGTTCCCGGCCATTTTTTAGTTACAATGCCGGGCTGTCAAAACTACCACGAAAGCCACTGTTATGCCTACCCGACCGAGCAAGGAACTAGAGACCTTCGATAATCCCATGCCGGAACGGGATTATACGATTCACATCGAGATCCCCGAGTTCACCTGCCTCTGCCCGAAGACCGGTCAGCCCGACTTCGCCACCCTATACCTGGACTACGTGCCGGACCGCAAGTGCGTGGAACTGAAGGCGCTCAAGCTCTACGTCTGGTCGTTTCGCGACGAGGGGGCGTTCCACGAGGCGGTCACCAACCACATCCTCGACGACCTGGTACGCGCCACCCAGCCGCGCTTCATGCGGCTCACCGGCAAATTCAACGTCCGCGGCGGCATCTGGACCACGGTGGTGGCCGAGCACCGCGCCCCCGACTGGACCCCGCCGGCCCCGGTGGTCCTGCCCTGAACTAGCGCCCGTCGCCGAGGGTGGCATAGACGCCCAGCGACGTGCGGATATCCGCGGCCGT
>CAYQWR010000020.1:0-17075 GCA_964421235.1 uncultured Thiohalomonas sp.
TCGACGCCGGCCGCATCACCTTCTGCGGCGAGGAGAGCTTCGGCACCGGCTCGGACCACGTGCGCGAGAAGGACGGCCTGTGGGCGGTGTTGTGCTGGCTCAACATCCTCGCCGTACGCAAGGAGCCGGTGGAGCAGCTGCTGCACGAACACTGGGCGCAGTTCGGCCGCAACTACTACACCCGCCACGACTACGAGGCCGTGGACGCCGTCGACGCCAAGGGGCTGATGCGCCATGTGGCCGACCAATTTCCCACCCTGCCCGGCCGACAGTTCGCCGGCCGCAGCGTCGCCTACGCCGACGACTTCAGCTACACCGACCCCATCGACGGCAGCGTCAGCGGCAACCAGGGGCTGCGCATCGGCTTCGACGACGGCGCCCGCATCATCTTCCGCCTCTCCGGCACCGGCACCGTGGGCGCCACCCTGCGCGTCTATATCGAAAGTTATGAGGCCGATCCCGCCAAGCACCTTCAGGATCCGCAAGAGGCCCTCGCCGATCTGATCCAGGTCGCGGCGCAACTGTCGGAGCTGGTCGCGCGTATCGGCCGCGATCGGCCGACGGTGATCACCTGACTGAAACGAAGAAGGTGGGGAAACCCCGCCTTCTCGCACCACTATCGACGCCGGTACATCACCACGTGTATTCCGCCTCCCGCAGCTTGGCGTGGGCCGCCGCCAGCCGCGCCACCGGCACGCGCGGGGAGGAACAGGAGACGTAGTTGAGGTCGATGTGGTGGCAGAAGCGGATGCTCTCGGGGTGGCCCGCCTGTTCGCCGCAGACCCCCACCTTGAGGTCGGGGCGGCTCTTGCGGCCCCAGTCCACGGCGATCCACATCAGGCGACCGACGCCCTTTACGTCCAGGATCTCGAACGGATTGTGGTCGAGGATCTTCTTCTCGTTGTAGAGCGGCAGGAATTTGTTCTCCGCATCCTCGCGGGAGAAGGAGAAGGTGGCCTGGGTCAGGTCGTTGGTGCCGAAGGAGAAGAAGGCGGCATCCTCGGCCATGTGGCCGGCGCGCAGGCAGGCGCGCACCACCTCCATCATGGTGCCGTACTTGAGCGGGATGGTGACGCCGTAGCGCTGCTCCACCTCCGGCTGAATCTCGTCCAGATAGCCCTTGACGATCTCCAGCTCGCGCTTGGTGCAGACGTTGGGCACCATCACCTCGGGATGGACGTCGATCCCCTCCTTGATGCACTCGGCGGCCGCCTCGCACAGGGCGCGCAACTGCATGCGGTAGATCTCCGGATAGGTGATGCCAAGGCGCACGCCGCGATGGCCGAGCATCGGGTTGACCTCCTGCAGGACGTGCGCCTTCTTCAGCATCGCCTCGGTGCGACCGATGGCCTCTTCCACCAGGTGCGTGTCGCCGAGGATGCCGAGCCGATCGTCCAGCCCTGCGGTCTGCTCCGGATGCAGCACCTTGAGGGTGGCGACCAGCGACTCGACGCCATGCACCGAACCGCGCAGCTGATGGAGGCTGGCCAGCTCCTCCTGCAGGCGCTGCTCGGTGGGCAGGAACTCGTGGATCGGCGGGTCGAGCAGGCGCACGGTCATCGGCCGCGGCGCCAACGCCGTGAGCATCTCCTTGAAATCGCCGCGCTGGATCGGCAGCAGCTTGTCCAGGGCCTGTTGGCGCTCTTCGAGGCTGTCGGCCAGGATCATCTCCACCACGATGGGCAGCCGTTCCTGGGCGTTGAACATGCGTTCGGTGCGGCACAGGCCGATGCCCATGGCGCCGTATTTCACCGCGCGGCGCGCGTCCACCGGCGTGTCGGCATTGGCCATCACCTTGAGCTTGGCCACCTCGTCGGCCCAACCGAGCAGGGTCGACAGCTCGTCGCTGAATTCCGGCTCCACCGTGGGCACCGCCCCCAGATAGAGGGCGCCGCTGCCGCCGTCGATGGTGATGATGTCGCCCTCGTGCAGTACCTTGTCGCCCACCACCGCGGAACGGGCGCGGCTGTCGACGCGGATCCCGTCGGCGCCGACCACACAGGGCTTGCCCATGCCGCGCGCAACGACCGCCGCGTGTGAGGTCTTGCCGCCGCGGCTGGTCAATATCCCCTGGGCGGCGAAGAAGCCGTGGATATCCTCCGGCTTGGTCTCCTCGCGCACCAGGATCACCTTCTCGCCCAGCCTGCCGCGCCGCTCGGCGGTGTCGGCGTCGAACACGATGAGGCCGCTGGCGGCCCCCGGCGAGGCACCGATGCCGGCGGTGATCGGTGCGCGCTTGTAGCTCGGGTCGAGGCGCGGGAACAGCAGCTGCTCCAGCATGGTCGGATTGATGCGCAGCAGCGCCTGATTGCGATCGAGCAGTCCCTCCTTGACCATCTCCACCGAGGTGCGCACCATCGCCTGCGCATTCATCTTGCCGTTGCGCGTCTGCAGACAGTAGAGCACGCCCTTTTCGATGGTGAACTCGAAGTCCTGGATCTCGTGGTAGTGGCTCTCCAGCTTGTCGCGCAGCTCCACCAGCTCGCGGTAGAGCCGCGGCATCTCCTGTTCCAGTTCCAGGATCGGTTTCGGGGTACGGATGCCGGCAACCACATCTTCGCCCTGGGCGTTGACCAGATACTCGCCGAACATCAGATTCTCGCCGTTGCCGGGGTTGCGGGTGAAGCCGACGCCGGTGGCCGAGTCGTTACCCAGATTGCCGAACACCATGGTCACCACATTGACCGCGGTACCGTTGGCCATCTCGGGGGTGATGTGGAATTCACGGCGGTAGTCCACCGCGCGCTTGCCCATCCACGAGTTGAACACCGCCTTGATGGCGATCTCCAGTTGTTCGTACGGGTCGGTGGGAAACGGCTTGCCGGTCTGCTGCTGCACCACCGTGAGAAAACGTTCGCTGATCTCTTTCAGGTCCTCGGCCTTGAGGCCGATGTCCACCGCCACCCCGGCGCGCCGCTTCACCTCTTCGAAGTGTTCGTCGAAATGCTCGTCGGCGACGCCCAGCGCCACCTTGCCGAACAGCTGGATGAAGCGGCGATAGGAGTCGTAGCCGAAGCGTTCGTTGCCGCTCTGCTTGATCAGACCCTGCAGGGTATCGCTGTTGAGACCGAGGTTGAGAATGGTGTCCATCATGCCGGGCATCGAGATGGCCGAACCGGAACGCACCGATACCAACAGCGGATTGTCGCCGCCGCCGAAGCTCTTGCCGGTGGCCTGCTCCAGGCCTGCGATCTGTTCGCGTACATGTTCCATCACACCGGCCGGCAGCTTGTGTCCGGGGTCGGCGATATAGGCCAGACAGGCCTCGGTGCTGATAACGAAACCGGGGGGAACATTCAACCCTATTTGCGTCATCTCGCACAGGTTGGCGCCCTTGCCGCCCAGTAATTGCTTGTTCTTGCCGTCACCTTCGTGAAACGAATAGACGTATTTTTGCGCAGCCATCGTCAACCTCTTCCTGATTGTTATTGGTTTCGAACTTCCGTTCCCTTGTCGGCGACACCGTATTCTCAAATCCGTGTCGGCCTTAGGGTAGTACCAAAAGGTAGTACCAATATCGACAGCCAGCAATTGCCGCCGGTTCACTGTCGGTCGTTGCATGTGAGCCCGGCATTGCATACGACTGGCGCGTGAGCGGACATTCGCATCCTGCCTGGACGATGCGCATGTCACCGCAGCGATTATTCCGTGGGTTACGCTTGGTTATCCCCGGGCAGCGACTGTTCCTCATTCATATCGCACCACTTTGCAACAATAACGCGCAGCCATCTTGGCGTCATACTCTGTCGGAAAGAGGAACGTATCTTCCCTCCGCCGCAATCCGCTGCTCCAACCCTGTCGCCTGCGGATCGAATCGGGCGCATAACGGCCGTCGCACCCGGTCCGGCTTGCGCCGCTGGATGAAGCGCAATACGAATAGTCGCATATGACGGTTTCTTGAAATTCTTGTGACGGCGACCCAAATAGCGTGAAGGCGATCCCCATTTCCCAACGGCGGCACGTGTCCGGTTGCCTGGCACGCTTGTCCAGTGGCAAAAAATATGACAGCGGAAACCGTGCCGTTGCTGATGGAACCGGAGCAACTTGAAGCGCGTCTGGACACCCCCGGCTTGTGCATTGTGGATTTGAGCCGTGCCGAAGTGCATCAGCGCTACCATATTCCCGGTGCGGTATTTGTCGATTACAAGCAAATCGTCCGTACGCAACCGCCCGCCGGTGGACTGCTGCCGGACGCCGGCCAATTGAGCGCCCTCTTTTCCGCCATCGGGCTGACGCCTGAAACCCATGTCATTGCCTACGACGACGAAGGCGGCGGTAAGGCGTGTCGGCTGTTATGGACCTTGGAGGCGATCGGCCATCGTCGCTATTCGCTGCTCAACGGCGGCCTCCATGCCTGGGCCAACGAGGGACATCCGTTGACCGACGCTCCCGCCGCCGTCACGCCCGGCGCCTATCACGCGAACCTTGTCGACTCTTGCGCCGCAGTCGCCGATTACGATTTCGTTCTAAGCCACCTGCACGACCCCGCTGTCGCGCTGCTCGACGCCCGTTCGCCATTGGAATACCGCGGCCTGCAACGCTACTCCGCGCGCGGCGGCCACATTCCCGGCGCCGTCAACATGGAGTGGACCGAGGCGCTGGATCAGGAACGCAACCTGCGCCTGAAACCGGCCGCCGATCTGCGCTCGCGTCTGGAGCAGTTGGGGATAACGACGGAGCAGACCGTGGTGGCCTACTGCCAGACCCACCACCGTTCGGCCCACACCTGGTTCGTGCTGAAATGGCTGGGATATCACGCCAGGGGCTACGCGGGTTCCTGGTCGGAGTGGGGCAACCGCGACGACGCGCCGATTGAAACATAGGAACAAGAAAACAAATCAACCACGGGGAACACGGGGGCACGGGGATAACTAGTGTGCAGGCCTTGCGCCTTCCCGGACTACAGTAGGCATTCCCCGTGTTCCCCGTGCACCCCGTGGTTAATTACAAAATCTTGGGATCAGCTCATGCGAATCACGCCGGTGACGATACCGAGGATCTGCACCTCTTCGTTGCGCAGGTAGATCGGCTCCATCTCCGGATTGGCCGGTTGCAGGCGGATACCGTCGCGCTCGACGTAGAACTTCTTCAGCGTCACCTGTTCGCCGTTGATCATCGCCACCACCGACTGGCCGTTGCTGGCGCTCTCGCGCTTTTCGATGATGATGATGTCGCCGTCCTGGATGTTGTCGTCGATCATCGAGTGGCCGCGCACCTGCAGCGCATAGCTGTTCTTGCGCACCATATGGGCGGGGACGGCGACATGTTCATGCTGCTCGTTGAGATCGACCGGCTGGCCGGCGGTCACATAGCCCAGCAGCGGCACCTCCACCATCGGCGCCGCAGACACCTCCAGCGCCTCCAGCGCCGGGGTCCACACCGGGCGCCGGTTCTTCGGGATCAGAAAGCTCACATCCGACATCGACATTCTCCCCTTATTCATTGATTGATAAGGTACTTCGTCCGCCCGCACAAATCAACGGCAACACCGTCCCCGGCGCGCAAGTGTGCGATAATCGCCGCCACCGTCAATCATTCACCGCCCGATACAGAACCATCGCATCCATGAAAACCAACGGCACCCCCGTCACCGACTACCTCAAGAGCTGGCCGCAATACCTGCTGCCGGGCCACCTGCTGTCGCGCATCATGCAGGGGATTACCCGCATCCGTTACCGGCCGTTCAAAAACGCCCTGATCGACTGGCTGGTGCGCAACTACGGGGTCAACATGGACGAGGCGGTCCAGAGCGACCCGCACGGATACGACCACGTAAACGCCTTCTTCACCCGCGCCCTCAAGCCGGAGGCGCGCGCCATCGCCGACGGCCCCTACGACATCGCCTGCCCGGTGGACGGCGCCGTCAGCCAGGCCGGGCGGATCGAGGAGGGACGGATCTTCCAGGCCAAGGGCCACGACTTCGGCCTGCTGGAGCTGCTGGGCGGCTCGGAGCAGCGCGCCGCGCCGTTCCAGGGCGGCAGCTTCGCCACGCTCTATCTGTCGCCGCGCGACTACCACCGCATCCACATGCCGCTGGACGGCACCCTGACCGAGATGGTCCACATCCCCGGCCGCCTGTTCTCGGTCAACGCCGTCACCACCCGCATGGTGCCGGGCCTGTTTGCCCGCAACGAGCGGGTCGCCGCCCTGTTCGACACGGCGGCCGGACCGATGGCGGTGGTCATGGTCGGCGCCATCTTCGTCGGCAGCATCGAGACGGTGTGGAGCGGCGTGGTCACGCCGCCGGCCGGGCGGGTGGTGCGCCGCTGGCGCTATGACAAGGGGGGCGAACCGACCCGTTTCGCCCGCGGCGACGAGATCGGCCGGTTCAACATGGGTTCCACGGTAATCCTGCTGTTCGGACCGCAAGCCATTGATTGGACGAGCGGAGTTATCCCCGACACAGCGGTCCGCCTGGGCCAGCGGCTGGCCACCCGGCGCATCGCCCGGCCGGCCACCCCGGAATAATCCAAGCGATATTGTAGGAAATTACGGCTACACTTTCAGACAACCCCACCGCGAGGGAGGTTTGTCATGAGCGTGATAATGGATAAACCCCATCCCACCGAACCCGAACCGGTCGCCTGCGCAGTCTGTCTGGCCGAGATTCCGGGGTCTGTGGCCCATAACGCCGAGGGACCGGACTACGTGCATCACTACTGCGGCTTGGAGTGTCTGGCCCAGTGGCGGGCCATCGCCGAGGAGGTGGCCGAGGCCGCCGTCTGATTCAAGCCCTGTCCAACGGAAAGGCGATCACCTGGTCGATGCTGGCGGCGCCTGTCGCCAGCATTACCAGGCGGTCGACACCGAGCGCCACCCCGGCACACTCCGGCAGCCCCGCCTCCAGCGCCGCCAACAGGCGCCGATCCGCGGGCACGTCGGCAAGCCCCCGGCTACGGCGCACCTCGCGCTCGGCGCCAAACCGCCGCTCTTGCTCCGCCGCATCGCCCAGTTCGTGGAAACCGTTGGCCAGCTCGACGCCCTCGCAGTAAAGCTCGAAGCGACGCGCGGTCGCCGGCGCGCCGGGATCGATCCGCGCCAGCGCCGCCTGCGATGCGGGGTAGTCGTAAAGAAAAGTGAGCCGCCCGCGGCCCAAATGCGGTTCGACCCGATGGGTCAACAGCAGGTCGAGCCACGGGTCGCGCCCCTCCAGCCCCGGTACCCCGGCGATCCCGTGGCGTTGCGCCGCCTCCCGTAGCGCCGCCTCCGTCGCACCATGCGGATCGAGCCCCACGTGGCGAAGAAAGGCATCGGCATAACTGAGCCGCTGTGGCGGTTGCGCCGCATAATCGCCACCCAGTATCCCGCCCACCAGCATCGCCACCTCGTCCATCAGGCGGTAATGATCCCAGCCGGGGCGGTACCACTCCAGCAGCGTAAATTCGGGATTGTGGCGTGCGCCGAACTCGCCCTGACGGAACACCTTGCACAGCTGATAGATGGCCCCGCTGCCCGCCGCCAACAGCCGTTTCATGGCGAATTCGGGCGAGGTGTGGAGATAGAGCGCCACACCGTGCGCCCTCCCCGGCCCGTGGTAGCGGCTGGCGAAACTTTCCAACTGCGGATCGGTGGTGCCCGCGCTCGACAACAGCGGGGTCTCGACCTCGAGGACGCCGCGCACCGCGAAAAAGGTGCGAATCTCCGTCAGGATACGCGCGCGCCGCCGCAACGCATCGATCTCTGCAGTCGGCCGCCAATCGGCAGTGGGAACCATATCGCGAAACACCTGGGCTGGGCCGCGGGAAATATCCCGCCGGCGCTACGGCTATTCTTTTGCGCGCGAGAGGTAGTCGCCGGTGCGCGTGTCGACTTTCACCAGGTCGCCGATATCGACGAACAGCGGCACCTGCACCACCGCGCCGGTCTCCAGCGTGGCGGGCTTGGAGGCGCCGGTCGCCGTGTCGCCACGAATACCCGGATCGGTGTGCGTCACCTGCAGCGTCACATGATTGGGCGGCGACACCGAGATCGGCACGCCGTTCCACAGCGTCACCAGGCACAGGTCCTGCTCCTTGAACCAACGCTTGGTATCGCTGACGACACTCTCATCGGCGGCAATCTGCTCGAAGGTCTCGGGATGCATGAAATACCATGCCTCGCCGTCGTTATAGAGATATTGCATCTCCGTATCCATGACATCGGCCGCCTCGACGCTATCGCCCGACTTGAAGGTACGCTCTACGACGCGCCCGGTCTTGAGATTACGGATTTTCACCCGATTGAAGGCCTGGCCCTTGCCCGGCTTTACGAACTCGTTTTCAATGATGGCGCAGGGATCACCGTCGAGCATAAGCTTCAAACCGCGTTTAAATTCGTTGGTACTGTAGGTAGCCATTAGAAAATACACCTCCATCCTGGGCCGCGAACGCCCAGCTCAATCGAAATCCAAAGAGCCGACATGATAACGCGAAGTTACGACTGGAAAAACGCTCTTGCCGATGCGGTACGCGATCCGGCTGAATTGCTTGCGCTACTGGAACTGCCGCGGCAATTGCTGCCCGCGGCCCAGGCAGCGGCTGCGCTGTTCCCACTACGCGTACCGCGCGGCTTCATCGCGCGCATGCGCAAAGGCGATCCGGACGACCCGCTGTTGCGCCAGGTACTGCCCCTGGGCGAGGAACTGGTGCCGACCCCCGGTTTCACCACCGACCCGGTGGGCGACCTCGATGCAAGCGCGCTTCCCGGCGTGCTGCACAAGTACCGCAACCGCATGCTGCTGGTGGCGACCGGCGCCTGCGCCGTCCACTGCCGCTACTGCTTCCGCCGCCACTTCCCTTATGGCGAGGCGATTGCCGCCAAACAGCAGTGGCGGACAGCGCTCGACTACATCGCGGCCGACGACACCATCGAGGAGGTCATTCTCAGCGGCGGCGACCCGTTGCTGCTGGACGATGCCCGCCTCGAATCACTGGTCGACGGACTGGAGCAGATTCATCATGTGCGACGGCTGCGTCTGCACAGTCGCGTACCCGTGGTGCTCCCCGAAAGGATCGATGCCGCCCTGCTCGGCTGGCTGCGACGCACCCGTTTACAACCGGTCGTCGTGATCCACGCCAACCATCCGCGCGAGTTGGACGACAGCGTCGCGCAGACATTGGCTCCGCTGCGCGCCACCGGCACAACCCTACTGAACCAGACCGTATTGCTGCGCGGGGTCAATGACGACGTCGACACCCTGCACCGGCTGAGCGTCCGGCTGCATGAGTGCGGAGTCCTGCCCTATTACCTCCATCTGCTAGACCGCGTAGCGGGCGCAGCCCATTTCGACGTGCCGGAAGCCCGAGCAATAGCGTTGTGGGAGGAGCTGCGGCGGCAATTACCCGGCTATCTGATCCCGCGCCTGGCCCGTGAGCAGGCCGGCGCGCCGTATAAGCTGCAACCCGGTGCTATTTCGCGGCCGACTTGATATCCTAAAACATGACGTATGTCACGACTTCGTGTTCGAGGATAACGCATGGCAGCGGAAAAGAGTCAGCTTGGGTTTGACCTGCCGGAACGGCGTAAGCCGGGCAAGGACTCCTTCAATACGAAGCAGCGTAAAGTCGAGGAGTGGATCGCACTATTGCCCATGGGCAACGTCGGCGAAACCGCGCGACAGGTATTCGGGGCCCTGCACGAAACCAATCGGCTACGCATCTCCTGGCAGGAACGCTATCGTTTCCTGGAATCGCTGCGCGCACCGGTCGTCTACGTGGGACAGGCGCTGCACAAGCGGTTTCTCGGCTTGACCTTCCCGCTACCGCCGAAAACACGCCGTATCGCCCAGTTGGCGACCGAACTCTACAATGAAATGGCGCTCGGCTACAAAGTCGCCATCGAGGATATGCTGGACGCCAATATCCTGTTCCGCGACAAGCGTGTCCTCACGATCATGCTGCACCGGACCCTGCGCTATCTGAACAAGGTGCTACTGACCACCTACCAGGTCTATTCGCCGCAACCGCACAACACCTGGAGCGATATCCATCGTCTTTACCGCTACGCCGAAACGGCCCGCCTGTTCCGCGCTTCGGTAACCGACACGGAGCAGGAACTGCTACCGAAAACCACCATCGCCACCGCCTATAAACAGGCACTGTTGCTGGCGCTGGCCACGCCTTACCGCCTGCGCCAGGGCGAGGTGAGCATAGTCTATTCAGCCTTGGAGCTGTGGGCGCATCTGGCGCAGATTGTGCCTTACGATTCCCAGGCCGACCGAGAGGCCGCACTGTTCGTCACCGAACTCGGCAGCAACGGCGAACCCAGCCACATCGCCTTCAGCCACTATGACTGCGGCAGCGGCGAGTGCCGCCTCATCGACCTGCAGCAGCTGGCCGTCACCGTACGCGAGGAGTTGAGCCAGGCGGAACGGAGCATCATGACCGAACTGAAGCGGCGGCTGGGCATTGGACTGACCGTCGATCTGCTGCGCCGCCTGTCGCTGACCTGGGGCGTCCCGCCCAAACGCAGTTCGGTCCGCAACGCCAAGTCGGAGGACGTCGAGGTGGTGATCGGACTCAGTTCGGTGCATCGGGCGCTTGGGTTGGTCACCGCGCTGCGCAGCATGACGGCGCTACCCGGCGCATCCAGTGCCGCCGCTCCCGAAGACCTCTTTTCCCGTACCTCGACCTTCCAGAGCCGTATCGTCGCCAGCGAAAACGATCAAAAGACCGATGTGTGGGATCCGTTCAAGGCACAAGCCACCGCCGCAAAGAGCGCCAACCGTCCGCAGGCGACCGCGTCGCAAGCGACACCGTTGCCGATGCAGACTTGGACCCTGCGCGATCAGAGCACCGGCGGCTGCCGCATCGCGCGCAGCGGTTCGGATACCCTGGGCGTACAGGTGGGCGATCTGATCGGCGTGCGGCCCTACACCGACACCCATGACCGGCACTGGACCGTAGGCGTGGTCCGTTGGATCCGCCATACCAGCGAAGCAGAGCTGGAAATCGGCGTCCAGAACATCACCAGCCGCGGCCAGCCTGCCGCCGCCCGCACCCGTCAGCCCAATGGAACCATGACCGCGTATCAGCGTATCATTGGCCTGCCGGAAGACAAGGAGCACAACCTCGTCGCCAGCCTGCTGGTACCGCCTTTGCTGTATACGGTAGGCGCCACCTTGTCGGTGCGATTTGACGAAACGGAACACGCGCTGCTGCTGACCGGTGTACATGAAACCACCGGCTCCTTTGTGCAGTTTACCTTTGAGAATCTCAACGCGATACGCAACGAACCTGCACGGGAAGATCCGCAACACTCTTCCGACTTCAATTCGTTGTGGTCCGATTTGTGACCGACTACCGGTAACCGCTTTGATTAAATGGAGCGAAATCGGTTTAAATAGTGCGCTTTCGTTCGACTCGAACGGATGGCAATACGGCGCAGTACCGGCGCCATCATATAGATTTGGGCAGACATGGTTAAGAGCGAAGACATCCTGCGACTGCTCGTCATAGACGATTCCTCCAACGATGCCGAGGTGGTCGGCAATATGCTGCGCAACGCCGGGCGCGCCGTACGGTTGGAGCGCGCGGAAGACGATGAGGATCTGCGCGGCCATCTGGAACAGCAAAGCTGGGACATGGTGCTGACCAAGGCCGAACTTCCCTACGTGAGCCCGCACGACATACTCCGTATCGTCGCGCAGCGGGAAGGTGACATTCCCGTCATCGTGCTCGCCGATGAGCTTGACGACGCCACCATGACCGAACTATTGGAGGGTGGCGCGCGCGATCTCGTCAGTCTCAAGCGACCCGGTTACCTGGTACACACGCTGTTGCGCGAATTTAGCGACGTTCAGAAGCGG
Source organism: uncultured Thiohalomonas sp. (assembly GCA_964421235.1). GTDB lineage: Bacteria > Pseudomonadota > Gammaproteobacteria > Thiohalomonadales > Thiohalomonadaceae > Sulfurivermis. The sequence goes on from CAYQWR010000020.1 coordinate 11,786, forward strand.
CGCCGCCACCGCGAATGCGAGACCCAGCTGCTGGAGGCCAACAAGCGCGCCCTGTCCCTGGTGGACAGTTCGCGCGATGCCATCGCCTACGTCCATGAAGGCATGTACATCTACGCCAACGAATCCTATCTGCAGATGTTCGGTTATTCGTTACTGGAAGAGATCGAAGGCATGCCGTTGATGGACATGGTATCGCCTTCCGACCACGGCAAGTTCAAGGAATTTCTGCGCAGCTACCTCAAGGGCCGAAGCAGTGCAGAATCGCTCGACGTGCATGGTCTCAAATCCCACGAAGGCGAGTTCAAGATTACCATGGAGTTCTCTCCGGCCAGCTACGAAGGCGAGCCCTGCATCCAGATCATCATCCGCGATCAGAACCTGAGCAAGGAACTGGAAGAGAAACTGGACTCGCTAAGCAAGCAGGACATCCTCACCGGCGCCTACAACCGTCAGTATTTCATGACGCTGCTGCAACAACTGGTGGGACAGAGCGGCGTTCACGGCGCCGTGCTGTATATCAGCCTGGACAATTTTCAATCCGTCCGCGAGCGTACCGGCATCGCCGGGAGCGATCACGTCATCACCGAACTGGCCGTCTTGTTGAAAAAGCATCTTCCGAGTGACAACGATTTGGTCGCACGCTTCGATTCGGAGATATTCACGATACTGTTGCAGGGCGCCACCGATGAGAGTGCGCAGGATACCGCGCGACAGATACTTCAGGCGATGGAAAGTCACATCTTCGAGGCCGACGGTCAAACACTCACCCTCACCGGCAGCATCGGCATTGCCCTGTACCATGAGGATATCCGCGACCAGCAGGAATTGCTGAGCCGTACCGAAAAGGCCTATCGCAAGGCGGCGTCCAAGGGCAATACGGCGCATGTGTATAATCCGGTCGAGGAAGGCATGGCCGAGCGCGAACAGGCGTCGCTACGCGTCAAACAGCTCAAGATCGCGTTGCGTGACAATCGTTTCCAACTGCTCTATCAGCCGGTAGTCAGCCTGCACGGCGACGTGGCTGAGAACTACGAGGTGCTGTTGCGCATGTTGGATGACGACAACCATCAGATCCTGCCCGACGAGTTCCTCCCTGCCGCGGAACGGGCCGGTCTGATGGACGCCATCGACCGCTGGGTGCTGGTGCATACGCTCAAGACCATGGTGGAACGGCGGCGCAAGGGGAAGGAGACCAAATTCTTCGTCAAACTCTCCGGCGGAGCGCTCAAAGACGAGAAGCTGCTGTCATGGCTGCGCGATCTGCTTCGGTCCGCCAAGGCAGACGGTTCGCACATCACCCTGGAGATGAGCGAAGCAGTCGCAAGCAGCAACCTCAAGCTGATCAAGCCGCTCATCGACGGCCTGCATCAACTGCACATCAAGTTTGGCCTCGACCACTTCGGGGTAGCTCCCAACTACGTCAACCTACTGCGCCACTGCGATGCCGATTACCTGAAGATCGACGGCAGTCTGATCCGCGGTCTGGCGCAAAGTCAGGACAGTCAGGCCCGGGTACGGGAGATTACCGCGATGGCCAAGGAGAGCGGCAAGAAGACCATCGCCGAGTTCGTGGAAGACGCCAATACGCTCGCCACCCTGTGGTCCTGCGGCATCGACTACATCCAGGGCTACTTCCTGCAGCAGCCCGGCACCGAGATGAACTACGACTTCAATGCCAGCTAGGTTGGCTTGCTGCAAATAGCAAAAAGCGGGCGGAAACCACCGAACACACCGAAGTCACTGAAAACGGCAAGACGATGACAAGCGTGCAGCCTTGACGTCTTGGCGAGATCACCATTCTTTTCAACCAAAAATCTAGCTTTCGCCAAGCAGGTTACGCCCTTTGGGTGCAAAGCACGCCAAAGCAGCGTGCTCCCCTCACCGATCCCGTCGGCGCTTTCGGTGTCCTCGATGGCTCCAATGACGAGCGTCAGACGAGAAAAAAGGCCGGCATGATGCCGGCCTTTTCGTTTCGCGTCCGATTACATGGCGCTACGCTGTTGCAGCGCAGCGATGCGCTCCTCCAGCGGCGGGTGGGACAGGAACAGGCGCTTCAGACCGTGGCCGAGACCGCCAGCGATGCCGAAAGCGGCCATCTGATCAGGCAGATGGGATTCGCCGTGGTTGAGTTGCAGACGCTGTAGCGCCGCGATCATCTTGCGGTTGCCGGCCAGCTCGGCGCCGCCGATATCGGCACGGAATTCGCGCCGGCGCGAGAACCACATGACGATCATGGTGGCGAAGATCCCGAGCACCACTTCGGCCAGAATGGTGGCTATCCAGTAGGCCGGACCGCCGCCACGCTCGTTCTTGAATACCACCCGATCGACGGTATAGCCGATCACCCGTGCGAAGAAGATGACAAAGGTGTTCACCACGCCCTGGATCAGCGTCAGCGTCACCATGTCGCCGTTGGCCACATGGCTGATTTCGTGGCCCAGCACGGCCTCTGCCTCATCCTGCTTCATGTTGTGCAGCAGGCCGGTACTGACCGCCACCAGGGCTTTGTTGCGGCTGGCGCCAGTGGCAAAGGCATTGATCTCCGGGGCATCGTAGATCGCCACCTCCGGCATGCCGATGCCGGCCCGTTGCGCGTGGCGGCGCACCGTTTCCATCAGCCACTGCTCGGTGGCGTTGGCCGGCTGCTCGATCACCTTGGCGCCGGTCATCCGCTTGGCCATCCACTTGGAGATGGCGAGGGAAATGAACGAACCGCCGAAACCGAAGATCGCTGCGAAGATCAGCAACCCGGTGTAGTTGATCCCGTAACGATTGCCCGAGAGCAGCAGGCGATCCACGCCCAGCAGCTGCAGTACCACGCCGAGTACCACGACGATCGCCAAGTTCGTGATCAGAAAAAGAAAAATTCGCTTCATGATGATTTCGTAGCTCCTCGTACCAGTTACCGACTGGCGGCTGTTACCTTGCCCGGATTGGGGTCATGGGCGGCCACTTCAAGGGCGCCAAGGACCGTCATCTGTGCTTCTAAGACCGGCGGCTTCAGGCCGCGGTTCCCCTTTTGCGGAAAAAATTTAACGAAAATTTAACGTCCTGGCCAGTGCTGCGGTATAATTCGAATTTAACGCAATCTTTACATACAGATTATCCTACACCTCTCCGGAACACCGCAACATGAGCCAAGTCCCGCAATGCGACCTCTTCTGGGTTAAGTTCTTTCCTTTCCTGCGCTGGTGGCCCCACCTCAACAGGGGTACGGTCCGCGCCGACCTGCTGGCCGCCGTTACCGGCGCCATCATCGTTCTGCCGCAGGGCGTCGCCTTCGCCTCCATCGCCGGAATGCCGCCCGAATACGGTCTCTATGCAGCGATGATCCCGGCCATCGTCGCCGCCCTGTTCGGCTCGTCCTGGCATCTGGTTTCCGGACCCACCACCGCCGCCTCCATCGTGCTGTTCGCCTCGCTCAGCGCACTCGCGGTGCCCGGCTCCCCCGAGTACGTCAAGCTGGCACTGACCCTGACTCTCATGGTGGGACTGCTGGAACTGGGCATGGGATTGGCCCGACTCGGCACTCTGGTCAACTTCATCTCCCACTCCGTAGTGATCGGCTTCACTGCCGGTGCCGCCATCCTCATCGCCACCAAGCAGATCAAGAACTTCTTCGGGGTGCCGATCCCGCGCGGACTCCATTTCCACGAGGTGTTCATCGCTCTGTTCAACCAGCTCGACAAGGTGAACGGCTACGTCACCCTGGTGAGCGCCATCACCCTGCTGGCGGGCATCGGTATCAAGCGCTTCGCACCGCGTTTCCCCTACATGATCGTGGCCATGCTGGGGGGCAGCATCGCCGCGTTCCTGCTCAACCAAATCGTCGGCCAGGAGGTCTCCCGCATCACCACGGTCGGCGCGCTGCCGGCCACCCTGCCGCCGCTGTCGTCGCCGGATTTCGGCCTCGATACCATCAAACAGCTGGCGCCGGTGGCTCTGGCGGCGGCCCTGCTGGCACTGACCGAAGCGGTCTCCATCGCCCGTGCCCTGGGCGCCCGCGCCGGTCAGCGCATCGACGGCAATCAGGAGTTCATCGGTCAGGGGTTGTCCAACATCGTCGGCAGCTTCTTCTCCGCCTACGTGGCCACCGGCTCGTTCAACCGTAGCGGCGTCAACTACGAGGCCGGCGCCCGCACCCCGCTGGCCGCCGCCATGGCCGGCATCCTGCTGATCGGCATCATGCTGGTGGTGGCCCCGTACGCGGATTATCTGCCCAACGCCGCCATGGCCGGCATCCTGTTCCTGGTCGCCTGGGGCTTGATCGATTTCCACCACATTGCGCAGATCATTCGCACCAGCCGCTCGGAAACGGTAATCCTGGGTGCGACCTTCTTCGGCACCCTGTTTCTGGAACTGGAATTCGCCATCATGCTCGGCGTGCTGTTGTCGCTGGTGTTCTATCTCAACCGCACCTCGCGTCCACGCATCATCAGCCGGGTACCGGACCCGCGCGACCCGCAGCGCCCCTTCATTACCGACGGCACCCTGCCGGAGTGCCCGCAGCTCAAGATCATGCGCATCGACGGTTCGCTCTTCTTCGGTGCGGTGAGCAACGTCGAACAGGCGATGCACAACGTCGACGGACTCAATCCGCAGCAAAAACACCTGATGCTGGTGGCCAAGGGAATCAATTTCGTCGACCTTGCCGGTGCCGAGCTGCTGGCGGGCGAAGCCAGGCGCCGCCGCAAACTGGGGGGCGGACTCTACCTCTATGAGGTGAAGGATGCGGTTTGGGAGATACTGGACAAAGGCGGGTATATCGATGCCATCGGCCGGGAAAACGTCTTCCACGCCAAGGAGACGGCCCTGAATATCATCGTCGACGCGCGCCTCGATCACGACCTGTGCCGCCACTGCGACAAACAGATATTCCGCGAGTGTGCCCGCCATGCCCACCCGGCTGCCGACGCCCCGTCCGTGCCTGCCGTCGCGGCAGCCGTGCTATGATGGCAACCCTTGAGTTGACACACTACACTGGCAGGCAATGCGCGCGGGCACCATCGGAATCAAGACAGTACGTCTCGCAGCCGGGAGATTTATCGCCTCGGTGACCGCACTGCCATCGCGTGCCTTAGCGCTTTGGCAACGTCTCCAACCGCGCCGTTTTCCCGTTGCCTATAAACTGGCCGTCACTATCACCGTGGTCATCACCGTGGGGATGATGCTGCTCGGTTCGGTGATCATGGACAACCAGACCCGGCTGCTGCGCCAGCAGACCAATCAGTTCGGTCACGCGCTGATCCGTCAGTTGGCGGACACCATCAGAGAACCCCTGCTGGCAAGC